>DASYRR010000044.1:0-23107 GCA_036004125.1 Pyrinomonadaceae bacterium
GCGTCAAATTTCTAAATCAGTGTCCGGTCGACAGCTTGCCGATCAGCGTGAACAGCGGTAGATACATCGCAATTACGATCGAGCCGATGGTCACACCGAGGAAGCCGATCAGTAGCGGCTCAATCAATGTCAGCAGGTTGGCGATGGCGGAGTCGACTTCCTGTTCGTAGAAGTCGGCGATCTTTCCAAGCATCGCATCAAGGGCGCCGGTTTGTTCACCAATGCCGATCATTTGCGCAACCATGTTCGGAAAGACTTCGGTTGCCCTTAACGGATCTACAAAGCTTTCGCCGCGTTCGACTCCGGCGCGAACCTTACCAATCGCCTCTTCAACAATCACGTTGCCCGATGTGCGGGCTGTGATGTCCAACGATTGCAGGATTGGAACGCCCGATGAAAGCAGCGTTGAGAGTGTTCGCGAAAATCGAGACACTGCAATCTTTCGAAAGATATCACCAAGAATTGGAAGCTTCAGAAGTATGCGGTCGATAACTCTGTGACCACCTGGTGTCTTGTAGTAGAAGTGAGTACTCACGGAGGTGGCAATGACTACCGCAAGAGTGACCAAGCCTCCCCAACCAGCGAGAAAGTTACTAAAGGCCACGACGATTCTCGTTGGCAGCGGCAACTGCTCGCCAGGTCCTAATAAGCCAAGGAAGATGTTCTGGAATTGCGGGATCACGACGATCATAATGACCGCAACCGCAGCAATGGCAAGCAAGACTACCGCTGACGGGTAGATCATCGCTGAGATGATGTCGCGCTTCAGTTTGACGATTTTCTCGATGAACGTTGAGAGCCGTTGCAGGATGATGTCGAGGATGCCCCCCGTCTCTCCCGCTTCCACCATGTTTGCATAGAGCTGGTCGAATACGCGCGTATGGCGAGCCATTGCTGTTGCCAACGTTGAACCTTCCTCAACATCCTGTCGAACCTGCATCAGGACTTGTTGGAAATACTTGTTGTCCTGTTGCTGAGCTAGAATTTCAAGACATTGAACGAGTGGCAAACCAGCGTCGATCATCACTGAAAACTGCCGGGTGAAGATCGCCAGTTCCTTTGACTTCACTTTCTTCCGGCCGCCAATCTTCGGAATGCCAATTTCACGGCCCTTCTCTTTGACGGATGTAAGGGTAACTTGCTCTCGCCGCAAGATCTGACGCAACGCCTCGCGGTTGTCCGCGACACGTTCGCCGACAACGATCTCGTTCATTCGGTTGCGGCCTTTGAAAACGTAGGTAGGCATAGCTGTGGGCTCCAGAGGTTAGATCTATCTTTGTACCGATGGCCGGGCGCCAACGGGGCGAGGCTGGGCATAGGGGCTCGGGTGTTGTTTGTTTCCCTGATTACCGGTATTGAGACCCGAACCGCGATCAATCAGTTCGCGCAGTTCGTCTGTATTCGAAGAACGTTGTAAAGCGGTATCCAGAGTGATCTGACGCCTGTGATAAAGCGTCGCCAACGCCTGGTTGAAAGTCTGCATACCGTATTTGTCCTGACCAGTCTGCATCATGGAGTAGATCTGGTGAACTTTGTCTTCGCGTATCAGGTTGCGTATGGCCCCATTCGGAACCAGGATTTCAAGGGCCATTGCTCGGCCAGTGCCTTCAGCGCGCGGTAACAACGCTTGACACAGAATGCCCTCGAGCACCAGCGATAATTGCGCTCTAACCTGAGCCTGTTGATCGGAAGGAAAGACGTCGATGATACGGTTGATAGTCGACGCGGCTGAGTTAGTGTGAAGTGTTGCGAGGGTAAGGTGGCCTGTTTCCGCAATTCGCAGCGCCGACTCGATGGTTTCAAGGTCGCGCATTTCGCCGACCAGAACAATATCGGGATCCTGACGCAGGGCAGTGCGTAACGCAGCGGCGAATCCGTGAGTGTCTGCATTAACTTCACGCTGGTTGATCAAACAGCCTTTGTGATTGTGCAGAAATTCGATGGGGTCCTCGATGGTAAGTATGTGTTCGTGGCGATCCCGATTGATTTTGTCGATCATCGCTGCCAACGTGGTGGATTTGCCTGAACCCGTCGGACCAGTCACCAGGATCAACCCTCTGGGCTTGTCGCACAATGTTTTGACCACCGTCGGCAGACCAAGGTCTTCGAAGGCTTTGATCTCATAAGGAATTGCACGAAAGACGGCACCAACAGCACCTCGTTGATTGAAAAGGTTGGCACGAAAGCGAGAAAGACCTTTGACGCCAAACGAGAAGTCGAGTTCGAGGTTTTCTTCGAATCGATGCTTCTGGGCGTCCGTTAGAACAGAGTAAGCGAGTTGTTTTGTATCCGCTGAGGTTAGCACTCTATAGGACTCGAGCGGCCGCAGATGACCGTCAACTCTAACTTGAGGCGGCGAACCGGTAGTGATGTGAAGATCCGAACCGCTGAGTTCAGAGAGCTTCCTCAGCAGTTCGGAGAGTGAGATTTGCGGAACGTTTTCGTTCAGTCGCATTTTCGATGGTGACTCCTTGATCGTCTTAACTAACCGTTAGCGCTCGTTGGTTGGGGTCGCAACTAATTTGCCGATGAACCGCTCGGCTTCCGTTGACATGCGTTCTGCGGAATCAACTGGCGCGTCGGTTGTCAACCCGTATATGCGTCCGTCGGCCTCCGTAAAATAAAAGGTCCAGGCTTTCTCCGCCTCTTTTGAATTCTTCGGTGTGCGAGCGGTGACCACAAAGACCCGTACGCCGTTAACCTCACGTACAAAATCGTTGGTGACCCAGCCACCCGCCACAACCATTTTGTCGATCACAATCCGTCGCAGTTCAGACACGGAAGTTCCACCGAGCATCTTGTTGGCTTCGCGGGATGTCAGAAAAACGGGGTTCGGCCGGCTTAGCGCGATTATCGAGATGTTCAACTGACCAGGTAACTTCTGAGCAGTGCTCTTAACGGTGGTCTTGGCCTCGATAGCATTTACGGCAGGAGCCGTCGCGGCAGGAAGAGTTTTGACCGCAGGTGAAGACGCCACAACCCTGGTGGCCGTTGAAGGCGTCACCACTGTTGTAACCGGCGCGGCCACAACAACCGCGGTTGTTGCGTACCTCGGACGAGTTGCGGTTGTGGTTGAACTTGGAACGACCGTTGGAGTGGCAGTAGTCGGAACAGTCGTGGCCGTTAGTTTTGTCTTGAGCGTTGGAATAGAAGTCGTGGACAAGTCAGTTAGTGAAATAACCTGAGGCTGGCCGAGCGTCGCATTGCGATGAGCCAGGGCCGCCGCAGCCACCTCTCTCTTCTTGCGCAACCGAGCGCGGTAGCGACGCCACCAAGCCCGAGAGTGATAGCGATGATGACGACGCATTCCAACCTGAGCACTCTGTCTCACTCCATGTGCTGAGTTAGAGAAGGGCAACATTACTCCCACCGAAAGCAGGAGTATCAAGGTTATTGCGATAGTTCTTAACATGTCAGTTCTCCTCGATTAGGCGACCGTTTCGCGGACGACTTCTTCTATAGTTGTGACGCCTGACCGAATCTTGTGCAGTCCGGACGCGCGCAACGTAATCATTCCGTCATCGATTGCCTTTTTTCTCAGTTCAAGTGCGGAAGCCCCGATCAAGATCAACTCGCGAATCTCGTCAGTAACTTCCAACACTTCGTAGAGACCGATTCGTCCTTTGTAGCCCGTGTTGTTGCAAGTCGAACAACCCTTACCTTTGTAGGTCTTCAAGGTCTTTGCTTCTTCAGCCGAGAAACCAACTTCGACCAGAGCCTCTGGTGGAGTCGGATGCTCCTGCTTGCAGTCTTTACAGACCCGACGAATTAGTCGTTGTGCCTGAATGAGGTTGACGCTGGTGGCAACGAGGAAGGGCTCAATACCCATATTCATAAGGCGGGATATGGTTGAGGGGGCATCATTCGTGTGGAGAGTTGAAAGCACCATGTGGCCTGTTAGAGCTGCCTTGATGGCAATCTCCGCAGTTTCAAAGTCGCGAATCTCGCCGACGAGAATGATGTTGGGATCCTGACGCAGGAAGGAACGTAGAGCAGCCGCGAAATTCAAACCGATCTGTTCTTTCATCTGGACCTGGTTGATACCCATGAGGTTGAACTCAACCGGGTCTTCCGCAGTCATGATATTCGTTTCGACAGTATTCAATGACTGCAAAGCTGAATAGAGAGTGTTTGTCTTACCGCTTCCGGTTGGTCCGGTAACCAGGACCATGCCGTAAGGTTTGATGATATTTCGCTGAAACTTCGTCAGCGATTCTGGTTCAAAGCCCAACTTCGTCATGTCGAGCATCAGGTTCTCTTTGTCCAACAGACGAAGAACGACCTTCTCGCCAAACAAGGTGGGAAGTGTAGAGACACGAAAGTCGAGTTCACGTGAGCGCGAATCAACCTTCACTTTGATCTTTATGCGACCATCCTGCGGTAGACGTTTCTCTGAGATGTCGAGCTTCGACATGATCTTCACACGCGAAATCAGAGCATCGCGAAGTTTCAGCGGCGGATGCATCACGTCGTAGAGAACACCGTCGATACGGAAGCGAATGCGTAACTCTTTTTCATAAGGTTCAACGTGAATGTCGGAAGCGCCGCGTCGAAGAGCGTCAACCAACAACACATTAACGAGTCGGACAACAGGTGCATCCTCACTCATTCGTGAGAGAGTCGTGAGATCGATCTCTTCGTTGTCCTCTAAAACTTCGACGTCTTCTTCCGTATGTCCGGTTTCAAAGTCGATGCTGTCGAGTGAAACGAGATCGGCATGCGTGATACCGCCGTTGCCGTTTGACCCTCTATGGCTTGCCTCGTAAGCAGCTTCCTCATTGGGTACTGAGGCGAGCTCTATCTCTCGTGAAGTGCCGTAGTATTTCGCGATGGCCTGCTGGATACTTGCTTCTGCGACGACAACAGGTTCGACGTTCAATCCGGTCATGAACTTCACGTCGTCCATCGCAAAAACGTTTGTTGGATCCACCATGGCCAGCGTGAGCGTGGCTCCGACACGTGAGAGCGGGAGCACAGAATGCTTCTGTGCCACCTCCTGTGGGATGAGGCGAAGGACTGACTGGTCGATTTGGAAGAGGTCGAGGTTGACAGAGGGGATGCCATACTGTCGTGAAAGAACAGCGGTGATCATGTCATCACTGACCAACCCGAGCTTCACGAGGTTGAAGCCGAGTCGACCACCATGTTCCCGCTGATAGTCTAGTGCCTCTCTCAAATGCTGAGGGCTAATGAGATTTTCGCGTACGAGAATTTCGCCTAATTTGGCTGACATTTGTAGATTTAATTAGCCGCCTGGGAATGTCCCCGAATCTGGATGGAAGAGATATCGGCAAAGCGCGAGGGCAGTCTTAGCATGCATACTAAGGCAGCGGTGGCGCTAAACACCGTTGCGCACTCATAGTACCGTTTGAACAATCGCAGTGTCAATAAATGATTTCCTGTAAATTTCGTATGAAAAATTACGCATTTGGCTATGGGTCTCGTAGTCCAAACGATCTACCCACTTCCGTGGCTGGAATTTTGACTTTTGAGGTTGGGCCCCAGGTATCTGGGATTGTTTTGGAGTTTGCGCGATCAGAAAAGGCCGAGTCGACCTAAATCGCTCAGCCTTTTTCGGCCCTATTTGATGGTTAAAAGCTACGGTCGTTTGCGGGTTGCTGGTTTGGTTTTCTCCGGCGTCACCTTCTCGGTTTCTTTCATCGCTAGGAGAATGGCTTTCGCGTCGGCCTTCATCGCATTTGTATCGGGTGCCACATCAACGAAGTGCTGCAGATAGTTTGCAGCGTCCTGATACTTAGCCTTATCTCCTGTCGCGTAAAGTGCCAGACCCGCACCAAGGTTCGCTTCGGGGCTGTCGGGCTGGCTGCTCAGGATTGCCTTGAACTCCTCCAATGCCTTGTCAGCAGCTCCAGAGTCGAGCAGCATCTGAGCCATATCTATTTGGCCTCTTGCCTTTTTCGCAGGATCAGTTTCGACTGCCAGATACTCTTTGAAGGCAGCCCGTCCTGCCTCTGCTTGTGTAGGATCACCCTTGCTTACAAACAGTCGCATTGCTTCAGCGTTGGTAAGCATCGCGGCATACTTGTTCCCGTTGTATCTTGCGACTTCTGCTGGATCGGTCGGCACGGTTTGAGCCTTGATCAGAGTTACCGCTTTCGTGGCAGCCTCGGCAGCGGCTTTGAAATCGTCTTTCGCAGTTTGTAAGGCGGCGTTGCGGGCAGCATCATCTTGCGTGCTCGATCTGATCGCCGCGTTAAAACGCTCGACGCCGCGTCCTTTTAACGCTACCGCTTTGTTGGTGAGAATCGCAGGCTGTTCAGGGTCAGCGGCCAGACCTAAGTCGTACTGAGTAACAGCATCCGTATACTTAGCAACAGCTTCGTCGGAGTTTTTTGCTTTGGCCGCGGCGCTAGCTGCAGAGAGCGCCTCATTTCCTGCCTTAAAGGTCCGTCCGATAACCTCATTTGCTGCCTCGATCTTTTTATTACCCTCTTCGATTTCCTTGTTCTTTTTGATCAGTTCTTCGCGTTTGGCCTTCTCGGCTGCGCTTTCTCCGCCTCCACCCGAGCTTCCGCCTGGAGAACCGGCACCGGTGTTAGACGGCGTTGCGCTCTTAACTTCCTCAGCCGTGAGCCTCTTGCCATTACCTGGTGTAACAGTAATCTCGCAAGGGATCTCACGACCAACTTTGACTCCGTTTACGAAATTCGGTTGCGCCGTCGGATGACTGGCAGCAACGGTGTAAGTACCAATGAAGGGAAGACCCGCAAAAACGAACTCACCTTTCTTATTGGTGGTGGTGTTGTACTTGGCTGTAACGTCAGTGCGAAAAACATCAATGGCGGCGCCAGCCAGAGGAACCTTTTGGCCATCGGCTTGTTGCATCCAAACGTGACCACGTAGTTCCCCAACCTGGGCTACGCTGGTTACAGCGGCTGACGCAACAAGAATGGCAACGGCAAGAAATCCTAATAAGTGTTTATGAATCATTGAACGATTCCTCCAAATTTAAGTCAGGCGCAGAGAGCCCCGCGAGAGAACCCGTAGGATGCGCGACTACTGTTTGCTGGTTGTAAATTAATCAACTGAGAAGCGCCCTAAACTTAATAAGCCAAACGACTACTGTCAAGCAGATAGGGTATCGGATCCCGTGCGCCGGCCTCGCGAAATGCACGGAGCCTCAAGGCACAAGAGTCACAACTCCCGCAGGCTAATTCAGACTCACGGTAACAAGACCAGGTCAGATGAAGGGGTGCTGATAATGCGAACCCGCGTTTTACGATCTCAGACTTCTTCAAACTGATCACGGGAGTCTTAATATTGATTCGTGTTGTCGGTTTCGTCCCCACATCGATAACTCTCTGAAACGCCTCGTAAAACTCGGGGCGACAGTCGGGATAGCCAGAAGAATCCTCAGCAACTGCTCCGATATAAATACTGCCGGCACCTGCCACTTCACCCCAGCTTACTGCCGCAGCCAAGAGATGGGTGTTCCTAAAGGGAACGTAGCTCGAGGGAATCCCTTGCGCGGAGAGCCCTGCGGAACTAACGGGAATGTTGGTATCCGTCAACGAGGAGCCACCAATGCGCGCAAGATGTTCTAGTGAAATCACAAGTCGTGATTTGACATTGTAGTGGTCGGCTATTCTTTCAAAGCTTTCGCGTTCGCGACTCTCGGTGCGTTGGCCGTAAGACACATGCAGGAAAGCCAATTCTGAATTCTCGGCGTCAGCAATGGCAGCAGTGACACACGAGTCCATACCGCCAGAAACGAGGCAAATAGCGAATCGGTCAGGAGCCTTATCACTCTCCGGTATTTGATCGACGAATTCTTCAGAGCCACCCATCAGACACCATGTACGTCAGGACCCCAGATGTACTTATGAAGCTGAAGCTGCATGCGAACTTTCAAACCACTACTGGCGATCAGTTCCGCGAGTTGTTGCAAATCAATTTGTTGCCATGCGGGCGAAATCAGGATCGCTTTGGTGCAACACTCCAACCGGTAATCTGCAATGATTGTTTTGGCAAATTCCCAATCGCTGATATCAGTTACGACAAACTTCACTTCGTCCCGGTCAGCGCGCAATCGCGCCAGGTTTGACCAGTCATTTCGCGCTTCTTCGCCCGACCCGGGACACTTCACATCGAGAATTACTTTAGCTCGCGAATCCACATCTTCAGTTGAGACGTAGCCTCCAGTTTCGATCAATACCTCAAAGCCGTCGTCGCAGAGCTTGCTTATGAGTGCGAACGCTGACTTCTGAGCCAGCGGTTCTCCACCGGTAACTTCCACAAGGTTGCAACCGAGAGAGTGGACCTGGGACACCACGTCATCGAGCGGTTTATGCTCGCCTCCGGTAAATGTGTATTCGCTATCGCACCAGACGCAGCGCATCGGGCATCCGGTCAGCCTGACAAATGTGCACGGTCGTCCAGCATGACTCGATTCGCCTTGAATCGAACGAAAAATCTCAGTCACGCGAAGCATCATCTGGTCTTACTCGAACTCGCCTTCACTGGAAATGCTCAAGTCGAATGTCTCGAATCTAGCTCAGCTCGATGAGGCTGTCAAAACTCTGAGTCCTCACAGTTGCGTCGGCAACTCAAGGCAACCTGTTGACACTCAAAGCATGTGATCGTGGTCGAATAAAGGGGCGAAAGCGTTGGCTCGAGCGTGTTAGGATTAGAGCGCAAAACACATCGAAAGTTCCGCCAGTGGATTCGAGAAGCCAGGAAATAGAAAAGTTAGTAGCGGACGGCGCGAAGCGCGTGTTGGCCCGTGCTCAAGACAGCCGTTCTCTCAAAACTGATGCATTGGTGCACCGCATTTCCGGCGCAGTGCAGAAGTATTTACTCCGAGATGATCCGCAGGCTCCGGCTCGCGTTATCAATGACTTCATCGATGGCATGCAGGCAGAGGACCTCTGCTTGATCGTTGCTTGTGAACACAATGATGAAAACGCCTGGTCGGCGCTGGTAGAGAGATTTACTCCGGCTGTTCGATCTGCCGCGCGTTCAGCAAGTTCGAATGAAGATGCAGCCGAAGATCTGGCGCAATCGATTTGGGCAGAACTCTATGGTCTGCGAATTGGTAAAGACGGCAAACCGTCAAGCAAGCTTGCGTACTATTCTGGACGAGGCTCGCTTGCCGGTTGGTTACGAGCGGTGGTGGCCCAATTAGCAGTCGACACTTATCGCAAGCAATCACGCCTGGTACAAACTGAACATGATACTGACCTCGATCGTCTTGCGCGCGATTTGCCGTCGTCGGAAGGACAGTCTGTAATTGTTGCCGGTTTGCAGAACCCGGAGCAAGTTATGTCAAATCGTTTTGCCGAGTCGGATATGCACGAAGCATTGACTCTGGCAATCAAGGAATTGAGCTCGGAAGATCGCGTGCTAGTCAAGCTTTACTACTTCGATAATCTCCGTTTGCGCGAGGCAGGAACAGTGCTCGGCGTGCACGAAGCAACCGCCAGCCGCCGACTCGCGCGGATCCACGTAGATCTGAGGAAACGAGTTACGCAGGTACTGATCGAGGAGCGGGGTTGGACGAAGGCTGAAACTGAACATTCATTTGCCGAAGTTGCCCAGCATCTCGAAACGGATCTGGAGGCACTGGTCACAAAGGAAGGGGTTTCATAAACGTACTGCAATCTAATAAGAACGTTCGACTGCAAGGTTAGAGGGTAGTTTCGTTCTTAGAGTGGCAACAAAACTGGGTGAGATGAAACAGGAAACCAACAACGAGATGGATTTAATGCTCCGGAAGCTTGGCCGGACCGTGAATACTGTTTCAGCGAGCCAGGGAAATGGCACTCAGGGCTCATCAATTGAAGTGCATCTGGACTCTGACGAACTCAATGCGTTTGCGGAAAACGCATTGCCTGCTGCCGCTCGGGCACGTTACACCGAACACCTCGCTGAGTGCACTCGCTGTCGACAAATAGTCTCGCAATTGAGTCTTGCCAGTGGTCGAGTTATTGAAGAAAAGTCGGTCGTGGTTCCGGCTACATCTGGGATACTTGCGTTTCTATTGAGTCTTCTCTCGCCGGCCGTTCTGCGGTACGCAATGCCTGCCCTGGCGCTAATTGCAGTAGCGTCGATTGGTCTAGTCGTGTTTCGACAAGGAGTCTTGACGAAGAGGCAGCAGCTGAGTCGTGCCAGTCCAGCAGTAGCGGAAAATACCGAACAACCAGTTTTGCCTGGCCAAGTCGCTATTGATTCTTACGCTAACCGCCAGTCGAGTGCTCCACGCGAAGAAGTCGCAAAGAATAAGTCTGGGGAAACGCAGTCGACAGAAGGTGGAGCGAAGACTTTTGCGGATGATTCAGGACAAGCGAAAGCGGGGAAGGCAGAAGAACCTGTAACCGCAACTGACCAAGTTGCTGCGAATCGAGGTGCGCCAACCTCATCCGTTAGCGTAGATGTGGCGGCGGCGACTCCAAAGCCCGCCGCTGCGCCAGCAATGGTGGAAGACAAAAAAGAGACCGGTGCGGAGGCTGCTAAGCGAAATAGCCAGCCACTGAGAGATAGAGAAGAGGTTGAAGCTACCCGTGCGAATGAGAAAGAACTTGCAAAGACGCGCGCCAAGGAACCAGCGGCAGCGGTCGGGGGTTTCAGCGCCGTCACCCAATCCGGACCAGCGAAAGCCAAGTTAGAGGCTGGGGAGGCCAGAGGGCAACGAGCAGAACGAAACGCGGAGTCTGATAGACAAGCTCGGGCCGACAAAGACGAGCCGGAAACGAAATCCGTCGCGGGTCATCGCTTCCGAAAAGAAGGTTCTGTTTGGATAGACGTAAACTTCAAATCGTCACAGGCGATAGTCAATGTAGCCCGGAGTTCCGAGCAGTATCGCGCCCTGGTTGCAGATGAACCAGAAATTCGAACCATTGCCGATCAACTGGCCGGCGAAGTCATTGTGGTATTAAAGGGCCGCGCGTATCGAATAAAGTAGTTGTGGAAACTAAGCGGGCTGAATGAGTAAAAGTAGGGACGACACCGCGAAACAGAACCAGGAGCGAAGCGACTGCACGCCAGAGAGCGGGACTTCTGTCTGAAATGCGAGTCACGGAGGCCCCGCTCTCTGGCGTGCAGTCGCTTCGCTCCTGGTTCTGTTTCGATTGTGTTTTTTAGCGACCAATTGCGACCTCGTAGTTGCTGGCTCCGAGCCACACGCAACCGCGAAGTGGTACTGACCTGTATAACACTTGCGCCCGCGCAATGGACCTTGCAGAGAAGATCCAGCCGCTAGCGTTTCCCACCACTCTTCAAAGTGCTACATTACCTACCACCTTGGAGGTTTCGGTATGTATTGTCCTTCTTGCGGGACTGAGATAGCAGTTGAACTTAAGTACTGCAATCGGTGCGGCGCCAATTTGTCACTGCCTATGCCAAACACTCAGCTTGTTTCTGTGGCACCAGTTAAGTTAGCAGTTCCTAGTATCGTGCTCGGACTCATTAATATCATCGGCCTTGGAATTATTGCCGGCGGCGGGGTGCGGCTAGCCGAGCTCGGTGTTCCTGCCGTTGCGCTTGTTTGGATGCTGCTGTTCGCAGTGGCTACATTGTTTGGTTGCACTGCCCTAATGATTCGGTTTTGGACCAAACTCATCACCTTGCAACGTGAGACGATTGCCACTGCTCAGCCAAGCCGTCCCGTACTTACTGAGCGGCCTTCGCTGCAGCAGTTGCCTCCTCGAGTTGAACCCGTTCCCAGTGTCACCGAGAACACCACGAGAACATTCAGTCCGGTTTACCGTGAAGCAGCTGATCGCGGTACCAGGGAGTACTAAGCATTGAAGATTTTCGATTGCCGATTGTTGATTTTAGTGTGGTTGCCAGCATCCGCTTGGCAATCTGCACTAACCTGACGCGCCCTTGACCACGGAGCGGTAGTGTTGACTCCACTCCATTTAAGAACCGAACACACTAAATCGAGACTATGAACGGTGCAAAACTGCTTGCTCTGGCGCTCGCTGTTTTCTTTCTGATTCCTAATCATTCAAGCGCTCACTCTCCTAATCCGCCTTTGCAAAGGCAAATCCGTCGCAATCGAACAATTGTGAGTATCGTCCGAGAGATCAGTGCCAAAAATATCGAGCGCACGATTCGCCGGCTCGTTTCCTTCGGCACTCGCAATACACTGTCCGTTCAGAATGATCCCAAACGAGGAGTAGGTGCCGCTCGCGATTGGCTCTACTCGGAGTTTTTGAAAGTTGCTGAAGGCTCAGGTGGTCGGATGACAGTCGAGAAGCAATCGTTTGAGCAGCCGAAGGCGCGGCGAATTCCGCAGCCAACGATGCTCACTAATATTGTTGCTACGCTCAAAGGAACACAGCCAGAATCCGTCGATCGTATCTATGTAGTCAGTGGACACTACGACTCGATGTGTAATCGCGCCATTGATGCGACCTGCGACGCGCCGGGGGCCAATGACGACGCCTCTGGTACGGCGGCCGTTTTAGAAATGGCTCGAGTGATGGCTAAGTATCGGTTCGATTCGACGATCGTCTTTATGACAGTGCCCGGTGAAGAGCAAGGTTTGCTTGGAGCTACTCACTTCGCGGAAGAGGCGAAGCAGAAAAGCGTCAATATAGATGCGATGTTTACCAACGACATCATTGGCAACACACTCGGTGGAAATGGAGTCAGAGATCGTGGAACCGTGCGTGTCTTCTCTGAGGGAGTACCAAGTGACGAAACCACTGCTGAAGCTCGCACACGGAGAAGCGTCGGCGGAGAAAATGACTCAGCGTCGCGGCAGTTAGCGAGATTTATCAAGGAGACAGGTGAAGCGTACCTGCCGCAGATGAAGGTGATGCTTGTGTACCGACGCGATCGCTACGGTCGCGGTGGCGATCACATTCCATTTCTCGAACGAGGATTTCCGGCCGTGCGGTTTACTGAAGTGAATGAAGAGTACAAACATCAGCATCAAAATGTGCGCATCGAGAATGGCGTTCAGTATGGCGACCTGCCTGAGTTTGTCGACTTTGCCTATGTCGCGAATGTAGCCCGAGTGAATGCCGCCTCGCTGGCTGCTCTTGCCCTTGCACCTTCAAGACCCAAGGCCGTGAACATCCTGACAGCGCGCTTGTCGAACGACACAGATTTGAAATGGGACGGTAACAAGGAGCCCGACATTGCTGGATATGAGATTGTTTGGCGTGAGACTACTTCAGCGGTCTGGACCAATTCTAAAAATGTTGGAAACGTGACAACGTATACGATGAAAGGTATGTCGAAAGACAATTACTTCTTTGGAGTAAGAGCGGTCGACAAAGAAGGAAATCGGAGCGCGGTCACCTATCCGAAACCGCTTGGAAGACCTGAGGCTGGTGACCCGAATACGTCAGTGCCGCCGAGTTACTGAGGCGCGCATTTTTTCAACCAAAACCGGGCACGAGGCGTCTAAGTGGTATTGAAAAGATCTGGCGACCCGAAGTCTTCCCAGAAATCCACAAAAACAACAAATGTGGTGTGAATATGAAAATGTCAAAGAAAAGTCTGAAGTCTGAACTGAAACGAATGCGGCCGACCGCGGCGTTGTTTGTCACCGCCGTCCTGATTTGCGGCACTCTTACTCAGTCGATGGTTTCGTTTGCGGATGTCCTAACAAACGCGAAGCCCAAGAAGATGAGCGAGGAACAGCGCATCGCGCACGTATTGAATCGACTTGGATTCGGTGCGCGGCCCGGCGATGTGGAGCGCGTGAAGGCCATCGGTGTTGACAACTACATTAATCAACAGCTCAACCCTGAGAAGATTTCAGACACCGTCGCTGAAAACAAAGTTAAGGATCTGACAGTACTCAGTATGTCAACAGCTGAACTCTACGAAAAGTTTCCACAGCCAGGGCAATTGTTGCGTCAACTGCAAGCACGCGGCGTGCTGCCCAACGATTTAGCGGAGGCGCGTGACAATCGGGTGAAAGGCGGCGCGAATGCCGCACCTGGAGAAATGCCAGTGCAAGGCGAGCCTGCGAAAGGCAATCAACCTCCAACACCGGCTGCCGGTAATCCTTTAGACAATGAAAAGTACAGGGCCGCTATTCAGGAGTACTACAGGCAAAATGGATTGCAGCAGCCACAACGCATCATGGCCGAACTCCAGGCATCGAGAATACTGCGCGCTGTCTACAGCGAACGACAGTTACAAGAGGTAATGGTTGATTTCTGGACGAACCACTTCAATGTATTTGCCGGCAAGGGAGCTGATCGATGGTTACTGCCTTCGTATGATCGCGACACTATCCGGCCGAATTCGATGACCAAGTTTTCGACGTTGCTAGAGGCCACGGCGAAAAGCCCGGCCATGCTTTTCTATCTCGATAACTTTCAAAGCGTAACTCCAAATCCAAATCGAAATCCCGGAGCTGGTCCACGCCGTCAACGTCTGCTGGCTGAGTTGGTCAATCAACAAAGACGTCGCGATGGCAACCCGATGCAAGAACCAACAATGCGTCAACCTCCTCCGCAACAACAACGACGCGGCATAAATGAGAACTACGCGCGGGAATTGATGGAGTTGCATACCCTCGGAGTTGATGGAGGCTTCACACAGAAAGACGTTCAAGAGGTTGCGCGGTGCTTTACAGGTTGGACCATTTTCCAACCTCGCGGAGGCGGAGCTGCAGCAAACGCTTTGCTCGGTGGCGAGGCAGCGCGACGAAGTGCGGGCGCATTCTTCTTTAATGCGCGAACACATGACGATGGTGAGAAAGTCGTACTGGGCCACAAAATTCCTGCGGGGGGCGGAATTAAGGATGGCTTGATGGTGCTCGACATACTTACGCATCATCCATCAACGGCTAAGTTCATCGCTACTAAACTGGCTCGCCATTTTGTCTCCGACCAACCCTCGCCAGCATTAGTGGAGAGGATTGCGGCGACGTTTACCAAAACTGATGGCGACATTCGGGAAACTCTGAAGGCAATCTTCTCTTCACCCGAGTTTAATTCGACTGATGCGTATCGCACGAAGATCAAGCGGCCCTTTGAGTTAGTTGTGAGCGCCATCAGGACGCTTGGCGCTGAGACGAATGGTGGCCCCGGTACTCACCAGTGGATCGCCCGAATGGGTGAGCCCCTTTATGGTTTTCAGACGCCAAATGGTTACTCCGATACAGCCGAGAGTTGGGTGAATACGGGTGGTTTGCTCGAACGAATGAACTTCGGTCTGGCTCTGGCTAGTAATCGTGTGCAAGGAACCAGAGTGAACTTGTCGACGATCACTGGTAGCGTAGATCGTACGGAGATAGACAAAAACAAAGTGATGGAGGCGTCGCTGAAATCGATTCTGGCGGGTGATGTGTCGTCTGCAACGAGGGATGCACTGCTCAAACAAATCGATAAGGACGTGGTAGTCAGTCTTCCGGGGCCGCGAACGCAAACGGAACCTCAGCGCGAAATGGCGCCTACGGGTGTGGGTCAAATGGATGGTCCTCAAGGGCCGCCACCCGGAGGGTTTCAAGGTGGTCCGCAGCAACAACAACGTCCACGGGTGGAAGCAAGTATTAACGACCCAGTTACGAAGGCTGTTGGCTTAATACTTGGCACTCCGGAGTTTCAGAGGCAGTAGGTCAGGAGGCAGGGGCAGGAGGCAGGGGCAGGAGGCAGGGGCAGGAGGCAGGGGCAGGAGCAGGAGCAGGAGCAGGAGGCAGGAGCAGGAGGGGGCTAGGTTTCAAGGGCCAAGACCAAAGACCAAAGACCAAGGCCCCAGAGGTAACAACATGAATCGCAGATTCTTTATCAAATCCGGTGGCATCGCGCTCGCCAGTATTGGCGTGTCTCTTTCGGCCCCGTCGTTTTTGGAACGTGTGGCGCTCGGTCAGACACAAAATGCAATTACGGGTGGTAAACGTAAAACTCTCGTGGCGATATTTCAACGTGGTGCCGTCGATGGCTTGAACATGGTGGTGCCGTTTGGCGAAAGCACTTATTACGACGTTCGACCATCCATCGCGATTCCGAAACCTGATTCCACTAACGTCGACGCGGCAATCAATCTTGATGGCTTCTTTGGATTGCATCCGTCCTTCAGTTCGTTTAAGCCACTTTGGGATTCGAAGCGACTCGCGATTATCCACGCCGCAGGGTCACCAGATAACACGAGATCCCATTTCGACGCGCAGGACTACATGGAATCGGCGACGCCCGGTTTGAAGTCGACAAGCGATGGTTGGTTGAACCGCTACTTGCAAACGAAACAGGATCCACAGAAGTCTTTGTTTCGCGCCGTATCGTTCACTCAAACAATGCCTCGTGTGCTGCAAGGCAGAGCCCCGGCGATCGCTGTTGCAAATCTGGCTGATTTCACAATTCGTGCCGGACGATCATCGGCAAGTGTGCAAGGTGGTTTCGAAGAGATCTATGCTCACAACACCACCGATTCGCTCGCTGGAATGGGAAGAGAAACGTTCGAGGCGGTCAACTATTTGAAGAGAGTGAATCCGGCGCAGTACAAACCGGAAAACGGCGCACAGTATCCGCGCAATCCGTTTGGTAACTCGCTGTTGCAAATTGCCCAGCTGATTAAGGCGGGTGTCGGATTGGAGGTTGCGTTCACCGACATTGGTGGTTGGGACACGCACGTCAATGAGGGAAACTCCCGTGGACAGCTAGGCAATCTGTTGTTGCAGTTCAGTTCGGCGATTGGTGCTTTTTATCAGGACCTGGGTCAGCGAATGGATGACGTCGTTTTGTTGACCATGTCGGAGTTTGGTCGGACGGTGCGCGAGAACGGAAATCGCGGAACCGATCATGGCCACGCGAATGCGATGTTTGTTCTGGGAAACAGTGTGCGGGGTGGGAAAGTTTATGGACAGTGGCCCGGATTAAGAACAGACCAGCTGTACGAAGGCCGCGACCTGGCACTGACGACTGACTTCCGCGACGTCTTCGGCGAGATCGCGAATCGTCACCTTGGGAATACAAACCTGCAGAATGTGTTTCCGGGTTATTCGATCAACCAATCGAAGTTCAAAGGCTTTCTCTAAATCTCAGATCTCAGATCTTGGTTCTTATCTGAGATCTGAAATCTGAGATCTGAGATCTCCAGGCCTACCATCCCACTCTTCCAAATCTGTTTATCAAATACAGCATAAACCCGGCTATCACAGAAACGGTTACCGCCAGTGCGAACGCTTCGTTGTTTCGCCCGGCCTGCACCGCATCATAGATTGCCACCGATGCAGTTTGTGTTTTACCGGGAATGTTTCCGGCGATCATTATCGTCACTCCAAAATCACCGAGCGCGCGTGCAAACGCCAGAGCCGTTGCTGCAAGAACTCCCTTTGAGGCGAGTGGCAAGGTGACGCGAAAGAAAATTCGCCGGTTGTTTAAACCTAACGTGCGTGCGGCTGCTTCCAGGTCGAGATTCACTCCTTCGAATGCCGCACGCAGGCTCTTCGTCACGAGCGGCAGTGCGTGAATCGTGGCAGCAATTATCGCGGCGGTTACGGTAAACGTTAGTCGAATGCCAAAGGTGCGATAGAGAAACCCACCGACGGGTGATCGAGTGCCGAGTAGTACGAGCAGGTAATAACCCAAAACTGTTGGTGGCAAAACGAGTGGCAAGGTAACAATTGCATCGATGAGGTTTCTTCCGGGGAAACGTTTTCTTGCCAGCAACCAGGCGAGTCCTGAACCCGCTATCAGCGCAATCAGAGTCGCAGCTGACGCGACTGCAAAGGAAAGTCTGATGGGAAACCAGTCGATCATTAGTTTCTTCGGAGAGGTATTTTCACGCGAGGCGCATGTTAACGCAGACCAGCGTCAGTTTGAAATCTAAGTAGCTTTGCTCTTCTCTGTGTACCTCTGAGTCTCATGAAATTGCGCCGCGGCCGTCAGTTCACTGGGTTCCACCCCGTCAGGGGGTGCCATGTTTATAGATCACGGAAGAACAAAGCTGCGCACTCCGTTAGGAGTGCCATGTTTATCTCCGTCATAACAAGTCGTCGTTCCCGTGATTCATAGTAATTGCACTCCTGACGGAGTGCGGGGACTCTGTTCTTCTACGGGCTATAAACATTGCACTCCTGGCGGAGTAGGGAGTGTCGGTTATTTCCTAACCTGGACGCTCAAAGATTGTCAGAAAAACAAATTCTAAGAACTTGGACCACAGAGACACAGAGGTTACGCAGAGAAAACCTTAAGCTTGATATGCACTCAACACTGGTCTACTTGAGGCCTGCCTCGTTCGCAACAACACACACGCCAGCAAAGTTCCGATCACAATGCCGCACAAATCGAATTGTAGATCCGTTGCGGTGTCGAGTGGTCCCCAGATGCGGTGTGGGTGGAAGTACATCTCATCCCACAGTTCGATGATCTCGTAAAATGCCGACAGGCCGAAGACCATCGTCGCTGCAAAGAATGCGGTTAGTCTTATTGGTAAGTGATGCCCCCATTTTTCCAGCGTGTGCTGCACCAACCATACGATGATCGGACTTACCAACGCCTGAACGAACATGTGTGAGAATTCATCGTACTGAAGCGGACCGAACTGGTGTCCATACATGCCAAAGAGGTTGCCCAGCGCATCAACCTGAAGCGCGATGAAGACCAACACCAATAATGAAGCGGGCAGATTGATCTTATGTCGACAACGAACGTAGACATAGAATAGAACAAGAAAAACGATTCCGAAGACCGTATTGAACGCGAACGACAGGTGGCACATCATCAGCAGAAAGCCCACGCCGGCGAACAGCGCCAACAATGCTAATGACGCTTCAAACTTTCGCAGCAGACTCATATTTGTACTTCCCTTAATCCAACGGACAAGCTACACGCTACCGCGATGTGGTACTGACCTGATGCCACGCTGGTTATTCGTTCCGCCTGGAGCTTACAATCGCCGTCCGTTTATGAACCCTCTCAAGCCAAAGATCCTTCGTTACCAATCTCTCCCTTCCACTAACAACGAAGCAGCACGATTGGCCGCGCAGGGAGCTGCAGAAGGACTCGCCGTGCTAGCCGACGAGCAAACGGCGGGCCGTGGTCGTTTGCAACGCAGCTGGGTTTCACCAAAAGGGGCTGGTCTCTATTTCAGTATTCTCCTGCGTCCCAAAATCCCGCCTGATCGTTGGCCTTTAGTGACTTTCGTGGCGGCCCTGGCGGTCAGCGATGCGCTCTTCGAAACAGCTGGGCTACAAACGGACATCAAGTGGCCCAACGATCTTCTTGCAGGTGAAAGAAAAATCTGCGGCATACTGGCGGAAGTGATCGACACAGGACTCGGTCGCGCAATCGTGTTGGGCATCGGCATCAACCTAACCAGCTCTGCATTCCCCGAGGAGCTGATTGCTCAGGCTATCTCTGTCGAAGAGGCTACAGGCCGCCCACCAGAACGGGAGACGATCCTGGCGGCACTGTTACCAGCATTGTCTCGTTGGTATGCGTTGTTCCATGAACCCGACGGCGGAAATAGACTTGTTGCAGCATGGATGAGTCGTTCCTCGTACGCAGAGGGCCGAGTAGTGAAAGTTCAGAATGGCGACGAGATGATCCAGGGAGTCACTAGAGGGGTGGAGTCAGACGGCGCTCTCCGTTTGGAAACTAAAGCCGGAACGATCACAAGGGTAAGAGCGGGAGATGTTGTTAGTGTTAGGTAGTGCTGAAAAAATCAAATCGGGAACTCGATGACGACGAAACAACGCATCATACTTAGTACCTTCGGTTCCTTTGGTGATATCCATCCTTACATGGCGCTTGCTCTGGAGCTCCAGGAGCGTGGCCATGACCCTGTCATCGCAACGATGGAGTACTACCGTGAGAAGATTCTGAACGCTGGTCTCCCTTTCACGCCCATCAGACCGGACCTTCCGCTTCCGAAAGATCAGAACCAGGAATTAATCGATAGGATCATGGATCCGAAAACGGGTCCGAAATTTCTTATTGAAGAAGTGATTTTTGCCGGGATACGCGACAGCCATGCCGACCTGCTTGCGACAGTCAAAGGTGCGGACTTGCTGGTCACTCATCCAGCCGCGCCGGCTGGCCCACTGGTCGGCCACCAGACTGGAATGCCCTGGATTTCGACCGTGCTGGCGCCACTCTCATTCTTCTCAGCTTACGATCCACCAGTGCCACCATTTTGGCCATGGACAAACAAACTCCGGTTGCTTGGTCCACGAGTGATGAAGACGTTGCTTGAGGTGATGAAGAAGCAGTACGAGGCCAAGGCTTTGACTTCGTTCCGCGAGGAAATCGGCGTTGCAGATTATGGGAATCCGATTTTTGAAGGTCAGTACTCTCCGACCTGTGTGCTGGCACTCTTTTCCAGCATCTTCGGTCCGCGCCAACCCGATTGGCCGCCGCAAACACACGTCACCGGGTTCTGTTTCTACGATGGACGACACGAGCAACAGATGTCCGCCGAACTCCTTAGCTTTCTCGACGCCGGACCCCCGCCGATAGTCTTTACTTTGGGCTCGACCGCCGTCTGGGTAGCTCGCGACTTTTTCAGTGAAAGCATTGAGGCAGCGAAGCAACTCGGCGAGCGTGCCGTTCTCCTCATTGGCGATGAACGTAACAGGCTGCCGCAATTGCCCCCAGGCATGATTGCCGTAGACTATGCGCCGTATCAATCGTTGTTACCGCGTGCCAGTGCCGTGGTACATCCGGGTGGTGTCGGTACTACGTCGCAGGCGCTATTAGCCGGGGCGCCGACACTGATTGTCCCATTTGCCTTTGATCAATTTGACAACGCCGATCATGCACGTCGACTCGGCACGAGTCGCACGCTTTATCGTCAACACTATCTGGCTTCGCGAGTCTCGCGAGAACTAGGCCTCTTGCTTGGTGATAGGGCTTATTCTGAAAATGCGCGTAGTGTGAGCTTCAAACTCAGACAAGAGAACGGACCGCGGACCGCGGCTGATTTGATTGAGCAGCAGTTAATCGGAATTAAAAACGACGCAGAGGAGTTTGCTTATGCTTCTCGTGATTGACGTTGGCAACACCAACACGTCGCTGGGAGTTTATCGCGGCGCAGAGTTGCTGGCCCACTGGCGATTAACGACAAATTCATCGCGCACGATCGATGAGTATGGAGTGCACGCTCGTAATCTCTTTGCGCTAGCCCACCTGGACTTCAAAGATATCGAGGCAATAGCAGTGACCTCGGTCGTACCGCCGCTTAACTACACCGTCAGGAGAATGGCGGAGGTCTATTTCCAGCTGACCCCATTTTTCATCGACCACACAACAGACACAGGAGTAAAAATTCTCTATGAGCCAGCTTCTGACGTTGGGGCGGATCGAATCGTGGACGCCGTCGCCGCCGTCGCCCTACATGGGAGTCCATGTATTGTTGTCGACTTCGGCACTGCCACGACATTCAATGTCATCAACGCCCTCGGCGAGTATGTAGGTGGATTGATTACTCCCGGAATATTGATTTCCTCAGAGGCGCTTTTCTCGCGTACAGCAAAGCTGCCACGTGTAGATTTCAGACGACCGCAGACGGTAATTGGATCATCTACGGTTGCGGCAATGCAGTCGGGCCTTTACTACGGTTATGCAAGCCTTGTCGACGGTGTACTGGAACGAGTGATCGAGGAGATGGGTACCAAGCCTCGCATTATCGCTACAGGTGGTCTGGCGCCTCTTATAGCAACCGGTTCGAAGTACATTGAGAAAGTGGACGATACGTTAACTCTCGAAGGGTTGCGGTTGGTTTATGAACGGACGCGGTAGTCAGAACTACTTCAACTACTTCACTGAAATCGAAGACGCCTTTGTAAGGCGACGAGGGAAACATCTCTTCCTTAGTCCGCTGGACTGGGCTTTGATGGAAACCTGGAAGGAACAGGAAGTGCCATTGCATATTGTCTTACGCGGTGTTGAGAGAGCGTTTGACTCGTTTGAAGCAAAACCGCGTAAGCGATCAGTAAAGTCGCTACTCTATTGTCAGGAGGAAGTCGAGGCGCAGTTCGCGGAATGGCTGGAGTCTCGGGTTGGGGCCAGTTCCTCTGCGCAGTCGCATGCTGAACGTGAGGAGTCTGATTCGGAAACCTTATTTTCCTCAGCGGCTGTCCGGACACATCTGCGCCGGTCGCGAAAGAGTCTTGCTGATTTGGCGGGAGTCCGAACAACTGACGAGCTCTCAGAAGCGCTTACGCGCGCATCCGCATTGCTCGAGTCGATCGAAAGTGACTTGGACAATGGCGCTAAATTGGAGACCCGCCGACTTGAAGACTCGCTGACGGGTCTTGAGCGGATGTTGAATCAAGCGCTCTTGTCGGTCGTACCAACGTCAGAACTCGAAACAGCAAAAGCAGAATTGAAAACTCAACTGAAACCTTATCGCAAGCAGATGGAACCTCTGGTCTACAATCAGACGCTGGATAACCTATTGCTCAAACGTTTACGTGAACAGTTTGGTGTTCCACGTCTCAGCCTCTTTTATTTGTGAAGGAGAAAAGCAATGGCCGAAATGACGATTAGACGCTTCAGCGTGCTGTCCGTTGCCAAGATGCAGTCGCTACTAATGGGCGTAATTGGATTGATCGTAGGAGTTCTCTACGGATTGATCTTTATCTTCTTAGGTGCAGCAGCCACCGCGATTGGAGCGCGCTCGGACGGACCGAACATTGGTGGTGTGCCGTCGATCGTAATTGGGATAGTTCTTATGATCGCGATTCCGATCATCTACGCGATACTCGGATTCATTGTCGGTTGCATTTGGGCGCTTGTTTATAACGTGGCCGCGGGCGTTGTTGGCGGGATCAAGTTTGAGCTTGAGAGTGCCGCTCCTCAGTACGCGCCTCCGCCGGCACCGAATCAGTGGGCGCCGCAGTAGACGCGCCCAATGCACGCAGATGTAACACGGGATCATGGGTATGTCATTTTTCATTTCCTGCCTGGTCATCGGGCGCCTCCTTGGAGTGCGGTAACCTGTTACGCTTTAGTACATGTCGTCGTTGAAGTGTTTAGACCCAGTGCGTGAACTCAGCGTCTCGCTGTACCAAAGCGGTAACAGGTTACCGCACTCGAAGGAGGCGTCCGGTGAAATGAAAAAATGACAATGACCAATAATTCTGACCGGACCAAAGAATCCTATGTCGTCACCATCGAGCGCATCCTGCCTGGGGGCGTTGGACTAGCGCATACAAAAGGCAAAACGATCTTTGTGT
>DASYRR010000045.1:0-34996 GCA_036004125.1 Pyrinomonadaceae bacterium
GGAATTGTGCTTTCGCTATTCGATCAGGACGGACGGTCACAGGATGGCTTCCTACGACTTCACGATATCTACAATCTTCACTTGCCGGCTGATCTTGTTGTTTTGAGTGCTTGTAGTACTGGACTGGGCAAAGACGTTAGAGGTGAAGGTTTAATCAGTCTCACGCGAGGGTTTATGTATGCCGGCGCCTCGGGCGTGGTAGCTTCGCTCTGGAAAGTTGATGACCAGGCAACAGCACATTTGATGAAGTTGTTTTACGAAGGCATGTTCCAAAAAGGCCTGACACCAGTCGCAGCGTTGAGAGAGGCTCAACTCGCGATGTCGCAGCAAAAGGCCTGGCACTCTCCCTTCTACTGGGCCGGATTTGTGATTCAGGGTCGCTATGACGAACAGGTCAAAGGAAGCCAGTTTTCATACCACACTCCCAAGCGAATCGCTGGCCTTGTTTTATTGGTTGTCGCCCTCATCCTCGCAGCCATCCTCATAATCCGCCGCAGACGACTCAGAATTATTTAGCTACAATGCGCAGCGGCGAAGCGGAGACACGGTACCTATGATGACTCCTGTACAGCCATTGTCGCATGAAGAAAAACTGGGTCCTCTCTCAGGAATCTTTCGATGCCCTACTGGAGTGGCTCGCTCCCGATCGTGAGCTGGCCGGGCAGAAATATGAGGAGATCCGACAGCGGCTAATAAGAATCTTCACCGCGCGCGGTTGTCACGAACCGGAAGATCTCGCTGACGAAACGATAAACCGGGTCGCCAACAAAGCCGGCTCAATTAGTGAAGACTATGTAGGCGATCCGGCGCTGTACTTCTATGCGGTAGCAAACAATATTCACCTGGAATACTTACGAAGAAAACCCGCACCCACCCCGCCAATCAAACTCGACGAATCGAACGATACAGAAGAAGAATTTCGTTGTTTAGAACAGTGTTTGAGCCATTTGACGATGGAAAGTCGGGATCTTGTAGTGCGGTATTACCAGGACGAGAAGAAAGCAAAGATTAACCAGCGCAAGCTTTTGGCGAGGAATCTGGGTATTGGGCCGAATGCGTTGCGAATCAGGGCATGCCGTATTAGGGCATCTTTGCAGAAGTGTGTCGAGAAATGCATGGGCCAACATTTTGTTTGAAATACCCTGCGTGATTTGGTCATTAGACAATAGGGGAAGCGATTAAATGCTGAAGATGAAATCATTGAATGGGAATAGGAGTAACGAGGATTTGCGGCGGTATTTGTTGGGTACCTTGCCTAAGTTGTTGCAGGACCAAGTCGAACAACGACTCATGACTGACTCGGTCTTTAACGACGAATTGGTGGCGACCGAAGATGATTTGATCGACCAGTACTTGTCTCAGCAGTTAAGCGATCAAGAGCGTCGTCAGTTTGAGGCGCACTTTGCGATTTCCGAGGAACGTCAGCGCAAGATTCGTTTTGGAAGGATCTTCCGACGCTACCTTGATTCACTTCCAACTGCTGACCAAGAGGAACATCAGAGAACCAACCGGGCTAGGTTGGGGGGAAACTCTTCAGACCGATTCGCAGTTTTTGGCGCTTGGTCTGGACGAATTCCGGTGCTCGTTGCGTCGCTGGTCATAGCGCTTTTCGCTGGAACACTTGCAGCGTGGTTCGTTTATCAGCGACAAAGTCGAGTCGAGGGGCAGCTTGTAGTAATCACACTTGTTCCTGGGTCACTTCGATCATTAGGGGCGACCACTCAACGACTTAAGCAACCTCCACCAAATAGTACGGTTCAGATCCAACTCAAACTGACAGCGAATGAGTATCGAACTTATCAGGTTGAGTTGTTTAATGAGAATAAGTTAGTGAGCACTTCCACGCCGCTTCAAGCTCAGAACTCAGAAGGTTACCTCATCCTCAAATTCGCGGTTGATTCCGATCTTCTGAGCGTTGGTGATTACCAGTGCAAGCTCAGCGGTATTTCAGATTCAGGGCAGACTGAGTTCAAAGACTCCTATGGCTTCCGTGTAAATCCCTGAACACCGGCGGGATCAAAAACTTCCCTGAAACGTTTTAGCGGGGAAAGTCATATCCATTTGAAACCTCAAGTTTTGGCATTTAGCCGGATTGCCAAGCTTGATTCGAGCGAATCTACCCCACGCACCAAAGACCTCACCAGCCATGCCGTTGGGCATGCCTCATTGAGACAAAAACAGCGAGCGACAGCAATGGTTTTTGGGTCGCTCGCTTTTTTGCGCTTTTTGAAGTTACTTCTTGATGTAGTTTCGATGAATCCACGCATCCTTCTTTCGTCGGTCCCTGGTCTCAAAGAAGATGCTGCGGTCGGCTTCGCGCGTTACCAGTCTAACGCGTTGGGTAACGTCTCTCTCCGCGGCCTTTGCGTCTTCAGAGTCAGCTAGAAAAGCGGTGACCGCTTGCTCTTCCACCGCGACCGGCTTCGCATTCTCTTCCAACTCGGCAATAGCTTCTACCGCACTCGCCTTAAGGAGTTTCGGCCAAAGCTTTACGAAAAGAGCCCTCGATGCATAAACATCTGCACTATTAACCTGACCGTTGATAGCAAAGACGTATCCGATCACATCAGTCTTGTTTTGCGGCAGTCTTGAAAGGGCATTGATGTAAGCCGCAGTGGTTTCTTTGACTTTAGGGTTTTCCACCGCCAGCTCGAGGCTTGAACTTGAACGAGCTGAATTGACCGTCGCGCCGACGTTCTTGCTGAGATTGTCCTGTGCTACTGCCACCTTTTCCCACACCGCTTGTTGGGAGTTCGATTGCTTTGCGGCAAGCTTGATTTCTCTGGTTGACGCGGCATTCTCGGAACTGGCAAACGAAGCGTTGACTTCATTCCCACGCTTATTCCAACGCCCCGACTCGACACAGAAAGCGGCGATAGGCATGCGGCCCGACTTCGGCGGCACAATAAAGTCAGTAGAGATCATTCGATCCTGATCCCCGCCACGCACAATGTCCCCCGATTGAACGTACACATCCTGATTTGAAAGGTTCCGGATCGCGAGTTCATTGACGTCTTTGGTTTCATAGACGATGACTTTCTTCTGCGCGAGTGCTTCCTGAAGGGTTAGGAAGGTATGACCCGTAACCAGGTCTTTGCCGTGGAGGAGGAAAATGGTCAGGTTTTTGTGTGTGTAGGGGCCGGAGATGCGGTAGTTGGGAGATTGAGTCTCCGAGGCTTGTTGGGACTGCGTACTGGTTGTTTGCTGCGCCACTGCAGTAATGACTGCGATGGAAGCGGCGGCGAGTAAACACAACACTGCCGATGTGACGAGAAGCTGCTTTTTCATAGTCGTACTCCTGAAGCAGCCGGTTATGCTCACCTAGAATTCAACCTTGCCTCGAGCAAACAGATGAGCCTGCCGGGTGCCGATGAATGAAGTCTGAGGGGAGACGACTGCGAGAAACCCTTGTTCGATACGAGAGCTTAAAGAGTCTTGGGGAGACGCGTGTCTGGCAGTTATGAGAACGGACGTGGAGGAGACTTCTTGCGTGGTGAGACGGTGTATTTCACAAAGACGTTGCCAAGAGACTTAAGCATCCGTCCTCAGTTTGTTCAGCGTTCAACAAAAAGTACTTTGCAATTCTTGACGGGAATGGCAAAGTACGCATTCCGAGATCGTTTCGAGCTTGTTTCTTCGCGATAACAGCCGTTCGGCGGTGTTTCACCCAACCGGTCTCTCAGTCGAGGCAGCCACAATTAGCGCATACAACTGAGCTGATACCAGATCGATGATGTGATTTTCTTCGATTTGGTGCGTACTAGCTAGCAGCCGATGATGGAGGTTCCTCATGAGACGTTTTGCTCATGGAAGCAGTTTAGATCTCAATCACGCCTCGCTTAGCCCCGTTGGGTTGGAAATCGAGGCAGAGAATACAACCGCTTACAGATATCTATTTAACAACTTGCAAAAGGATTCGTCATTGTTGCCCGAGTCTAATAAGACTGTGCTGGACTTGGAAGAACTTGGCAGCACAATGCAGGACAAAGAGCAGTCTTCAAAGTTCAACTCGAACATTCCATCAGCGTATACCTATTTCGGACAATTCGTTGATCACGATATCAGCTGGTCCCTAAATTTACCTGACTCCTGCGCACTACAGAAAGAGGACATAAAGCCGTGGTCCACAAAGGAAGTACTTTCCATTGTGCGTAACCGCCGTAGCGAGGTCCTTGAACTCGAGAGTATTTATGGTGATGGTGCCGCCAAAGACGATACCGGCTTTGTGTTGGCCGAGGTTTCTGATTCGGATTTTCCGATCAAGGTAGCGGACAAACTCCACGATCTCGTTCGTTCTGAACCCAACTCGGATGGTAATTTGGATCGTTCGGCTCAGATTCCTGATCCTCGAAACGACACAAATCTAATCGTTTCGCAAATGCACGTTGCTTTTCTGAGAGCGCACAATGAAATCATGCGGCGAAAGAACTGTTCGTTTGGGCAGGCACAGGTCTATCTGACTCAGCACTATCACTGGGTAATCATTGACGACTTCCTGAACCGAATCGCAGATCCAGTCCAGATTGGCAAGGCCATGTCAGCTCCTCTGTACAAACCGACGATTGATGGTTTTTCCTTACCTCTAGAATTTACAGTTGCTGCCTATAGATTTGGGCACGCTATGATCAGAAATACCTATTATTTGAACTCCAACTATCCCGGAGTTGGCCTTTTATCCATCTTCGTCCTGAATGTCCTCAGCGACAGTAGGGAGCCAACCTTCGGCAAAGGATTTCGGCAGATTCCAGCCAAGAGAATAGTCGAATGGAAATTCTTCATTAAGAACATTCTGAATCTAAACCTGGCGCAGAAGATCCGGACACAGATGGCTGATCCGCTCTTCAAGCTGCTGGGTAACACGGATCTTCCTATGCCGTGTGAGAGGCGGCTGGCAGTTCAGGATCTCAAACGCGGTTACATGCTTCGAATGCCGACGGGTCAAGCCATTGCAGATGAGCTCGACTGTACAAAGCTTACTGCCAAACAGATCAAAGATTACTCTACTCCTGAGCAAGCGAAGATCCTGGAAGCATCTGGCTTTGATAAGGAGACTCCGCTCTGGTACTACATTCTGGTTGAAGCCGCTGAGCAAGGTGGTGGTAACAGGCTCGGTGAAGTGGGCAGTCGTATCGTAGCTGAGGTTCTCATTGGGCTTGTGAGAAAAAGTCCAAATTCATTCTTCAACATCCCCCACTACTTTCCAGAGTTTGCAGATAAAGGACAATTCAAGCTGGCAGATTTATTAACTTTAGCCGGTGTTCTCAGTAAATTTCCTTAACCAATCCACCACTCAAAGGAGAAAAATCATGACGATAAGAAGTAAGGTCCTGGAGGTAAAGAGAAGGCTTCTGGACGAATTCATAACCGGCGATCACAGCTTCAGTTCCGGTGTTCAAGAGGTAGCATTAGCAGCGATAAATGACGGGCCTCACTCCGACAAATTGCGAGAGTACATGACGATGTTCGCTGACGATCCGAAGCAACTTCTTCGTTTAATGGCCGAAGATGGTACGGATACTGACGCGGACATGAACCGTGCTCGTTCGTACCTTCTGGCCGATGGAACGTGCGGTACCGAGACAGCAACGAACTTCGGCAACAATACCACGTTGGTGCTCGACCAGTGATCGCTTAGTCAGACTCCCAAACTTAAGCGCTGCGCGGACACACATCCTGGAATTCAAGCACTTGCTCAAGTCTCCAGGATGTAGTGTCCTGATTGCAGTCAAGATGCCTATTTCCTTCAAGCAAACAGTTCTGGACGCACGCGCAACAATAGCCAGGTGGCACGAGCTGTGTGCACGTCATTTGCCCGTCGCAACGGAATCTATTTGGCGATTCAGTCGTGTTCAAGCGGCGGATGACCCAGACCAAGGTTGGAAAATACATGTGTCAGCGACCATCCGTTCTGCAACAAATGTTCTTGAACGTATCGGTCCCTTCCTCAACCAGGCAGGAATTCTCTTCAAAGCGCCGGGAGACCTTGGCGAACTGGCAAAGCTGAACACGGGTAGATTTTATGGCTATACGCAAATTGGAAAATGCTTCACGATCTATCCTCCACATGTTGATGACTGCGTTAAGCTAGCTGAAGAATTGCATGCGTTGACTCCTGAGTTTGACGCGCCCATCATCCCGTTTGATCAACGATTGAAGCCAAAAAGCTCTGTCTTCTATCGTTATGGTTCCTTTAAGCGGCAGCGCACCAGGGATGAGAATGGGACTGAAATTCCAGCTATTCATACTCCCGATGGTACTTTGCTCCCAGATTCGAGATTGTCTGCGGGCGATCACCTTCCTTGGGTAACAAATCCTTTTTTAGAAACAAACACTGTCGATGCAACAGCAAAGCCTGAGACTCTTCTGAAAACAAGATTCCGAGTCTTCAAAGCGTTGAGTCAACGTGGTAAGGGAGGGGTCTATTTGGCAGTTGACGTAAGCGGAACTGAGCCTCGCCTTTGCGTCCTGAAAGAAGGGCGCAAACATGGAGAGACCTGTTGGGATGGTAGAGATGGTTTCTGGAGGATTAAGGAGGAGAGCAAGGTTCTCAAAAGCTTGGGGCGACTTAATGTCGGCGTGCCAGGCTTGATTGGATCGTTCCGAGCTGGTGAGAATTTCTATTTGGCAACTGAATTCATCAAAGGAGTGAGTCTTGAGAGGTTGTTGGCGACCCGAAGGCGTCGCTTAAAAGTTTCTCACGTCGCGAAATACGCAATCCAGCTTTCGAGAATCTTGTCTCGGTTACACTCTACTGGATGGGTGTGGCGGGATTGTAAACCTTCGAACCTCATGGTCTCAGAAAAGGGCACTTTAAGACCCGTCGATTTTGAAGGTGCATGTAGAATTGGTGAACATAATCCGATTCCGTTGGGCACGATCGAATTTCTCCCGAAAGACTACGAGGCAAGAATGGTTCAGCCCGCCCATCCTTCAACGGATCTGTACGCATTAGGAGTAGTTATCTATTACCTGTTGACAGGTGGGTTTCCATCTTCAACAACGACTGAGGGAATTATGAAGGTGCGTAAGAATATTCCTGTTTCGATGTTGAGTATCTTGGTTGATCTTCTGAATCCCGATCCACACCAGCGCCCATCAGCAAGCGTCATCGCAGAAAAGTTAGAGCCAGAGCTACTTAGGGTGTGAGGTTGAGTTTGTGCGCCAGAATCGCAAATCGCGGATCAGGTCTTAAGCCGTCAAATATAGGTTCGCTTGTCAGAGCGATAATGGATGCGAAGCGGTCCTCGTACGATTTTTCCAGCCAATAGAAAGCTGAATCCTTATCGTCAAGTCCAATGTAGATTATTGCTCGCTCTTGCGCCGGAAGATTTTCACTTTTAGGAAGCGTTTCCATCTCGGTAAGGATCCGTCGCGCCTCATCAGTCCTGCCGACCTTCGCGTAGACGTACCCCAGTGGTGCTGCTGCGTACCACTTGTTTACAGCTGAGATTTTTTCAAGCACATCAATTGCCTCTGAATACCTTGCTTTCTGGATATATGCATGAGCCAAGACGTACATCGCACTTCTATTGTCTGGTCTCTCTTCAAGGGCCTGGTTGAGAAAGTTGATCGCACGCTCGTAATCCCGAAGTCGGTAATAGGCGCGACCCAAATTGGTGGTGTACAGCGGGGAAAGCGGATCCAGTTCTCTCGCTTTTTCGCTTTCCGCCAGGGCCTCGCTTTCACGATCCGTTACGCCAAGCAAACTTGAATACCAATAATGAGCTGCTGGATAATCAGGCTTCAATTCAAGCGCCCGCTTGAAGGATTTCTCCGCTTCTCGCCAATTCCAGTTGTACTTCATCTGCACCACGCCGATCGAAGTGTGTGCCTCGGCCAAGTTTGGATCAATCTCCAAAGCTTTCTTTGCAGCGGCTGTGGCTCGATCCATAGCGTCCTTCGTGCTTAGGGTGCCATAAGCTACCGAACTCATTACGACGTAACAATCCGCCAAACCGGAGTAGGCCAGGGCGTAGACAGGGTCATGATCAATTGCCTGCTCAAATAACCCAATTGCCCGTTGGACATTGTCTCGATCTCTCTTATTCCAGTAGTAGAGTCCGCGTCGGTAAAACTCCACTGCTTCAGGGTTTCTGTTTTGGATTGCTGCCAGCGCAACGAATGTTTTTTTCTCTTCCTCGCTTGGTGGGACCTGTGGATAAAACGCCAATCTGATGGAGATTTCCTCTAGGAGAGGTACTGCCTGTGAAGGAAGGACGTACTCGTTCTCTGAAAGTCGTGACAAACCAGTTGTACTTTCGAGCTTTGTCTGCAGGATGAGAGAATTTCCGCGATTAAAGATCTTGCCGAAAAGAACGGCGTCGACACCCATTTGGCGACCAATGGTTTGGGCTGTTGCGGCATTGGGACCGTTCAGGCGGGGCGGCTTATCAGATGTTGTGACTAGAAAATCTGAGCGCTGCATCATTCGCGCAGCTATTGCTTGTTGAATGCCCGGACCCGCACACGCTTCGTCGGGAATTCCCTCGCAGACCATAGGAAGTATTGCGACTCTATAAAGTTTGCGATTCCATCGCGAATAGAGGATCGACGTTGTTACGACAAAGACGAGTACCGCCGCAAGTAACGCACCCGCACGCATAGTGAGATAGCTACTGAATTTTGGAAACGACGCGCTCCTATCAAGGTTGTCAAAATCCAGCAGCATTTCATTGGTTGATTGATATCTTTGCATCCGAGGCTTCATCAAACATCGATGAACAATCGCTTCGATACCCTTCGGAGAATTCGGAGCAACGCTTGTTAATGGTTTAGGACTTTCGGTGAGGATTGATGAGATTATGTCGGCAACACTTTTCTTTGCATAGGGATTTGTACCACTAACCATCTCGTAGAGAACTATCCCGACAGTGAAAATATCGCTTTGATAGTCGAGCCTTTCGCCTCTCAATTGCTCGGGTGACATATAAGCGACGGTACCAGGCACCAACCCGGTTTGTGATAAATGACTGATACTATCTTCAACGGTTTCCAACAGCTTTTTTTGATGCACTGACTTGGCGAGCCCGAAGTCCAGTACTTTGACATGTCCACTAGGCGTAACCATTATGTTTTTGGGTTTTATGTCCCGATGGATAATGCCGTGAGCGTGAGCTTCAGCAAGAGCTCCGACGATCTGTCGTGCCAGAGGTACGATTTGATCGGAGCCTAACGCCCTCTTCCTGATGAGATCTGCAAGAGTTTCCCCTTCGACATATTGCATGACAATGAATATGTGGTCTTGAGTCTCCTCAATACCGTAGACCGGGCAAATGTTCGGATGGTCGAGCATTGCTACGGCTTGAGCTTCCTTGACTAACTGCCGCTTGGCCCAGTTGTCGCCAACGAACTCTTGCGAAAGAAACTTCAAGGCAACCTTACGACCAAGTCTTGTATCTTCAGCCAGGTAAACCTCCCCCATCCCTCCTTTTCCCAAGCGCGAAATCACGTGATAAGGCCCAATCGTCTTGCCGCTCATTAATTGTTCGGCGGAGGTAGAAAGGATTCTTAGTCCAAGGTTAAGGGCTGGTTCCTCGATAAAACCTTCTCGACTATCAAATGCAGAGATCAACGAGGAGACTTCTGCCCGCAACAACGCGTCGCCATAGCATGCTCGTTCTAGATATTCATCCCGCTCATCAGGCGGAAGTTCCAGAACAGCGTGAAAGACGCTTTCGACTCGATTCAGATCCTTATCGGGCATTCTCGATATCTCGTAATAACCACGCCTTCGCGAATTTCCAATCGCGCAAAACTGTTATCTCTGAAATACGCAATACCTCCGCAGTTTCCTCAACGCTGAGTCCACCGAAATAGCGAAGTTCAACAACCTGAGCCTTACGCTCATCAGTAGTTGCCAACCTCTCAAGGGCTTCGTCGAGAGCGATCAGATCCTCAGTTTTCGTGAACGAAATAATGGCCACTTCCGACAATGACACCTGAATCGCACCCCCGCCACGCTTGAGACGCTGTTGGTCTCGTGCGTAGTTCAGCAGAATGCGGCGCATGATCCTGGCCGCGATTCCAAAGAAGTGAGCTCGGTTTTGCCATCGAGTTTTCTTTTGATCAATAAGTTTGAGATAGGCCTCATTCACCAACGCCGTTGTTTGCAGTGTGTGGTCAGGACTCTCGCGACGCATGTAGCTGTGCGCCAAACGATGAAGCTCTTTCTCAACGAGAGGCAGGAGTTTCTCGAGTGCACCATGGTCGCCGTTGCTCCAGTCAACTAGCAGCCCGGTTATGTCGGAGGAAGACTCGGCAGTCATGAATCCTCGGGGGTAAGGTCCAACAACTTTAAGGAAAACACCTTTTCGAAGGGCGTTGCGATGTGAGCAACCGGAAGAGTTTCCGGTTCGTGATAGTTAGCGACCTGATCCGGTGCGTTATTGAGTGGAGGCAAACCCGACTGGTGAAATTAACAACTCGCCCCACCGTGGCCGAGTTCTCACCCCAGCAAATCTCGCAAAGTCGCGAGCATTTATATATTGCCAGCCGTGTTCTTGCAATCAGTTTCTCACAAGGAGAGCTACGCAGTGACCTCAACTACCCAGAACCCAACCACCGATCAAGCCAATACGGACGCCGTGATGAGTTGGGTGATGGTTTTGCTGACACTGTCGTTTGTACTTCTCTACGGCTTTGCAGTCATAGGCAAGATCAAACCGTTGGCCGATGTGTCAATAGTCTCGCGCCTCGAACCGATTATCTTTGTAATCATCGGCTACTACTTTGGACGGCTGCCAAGCCAACAAACGGAGCGTACGTTGAAAGAAGAAATTGGACGGCAGACACAGAAGGCGGACGCGGCACAGCATGCCAAAGAGCAGGCCCTGCAAAGTAGAGAAGCGCTAGAAGAGAAGGCTAAGAATCTACGGGCGACTCTAACCACCTCTAATCAGAATTCGGTCAAAGTTTTACTTGAGGATGCGGACGCAGCCAGAGCAGAACGGAGCCGATGGCAACATGTTCTAGACACCGCGATCAGAATCCTCGATTCATGATCGCCCGACATCAGGAGTATCAGATGCTAACTCAATTCCGACTACTCGTTATTTTTGTGATCTGTGCCAGCCTAACAATTCCATTAATCTCTATTAGAAGCCAGGCCCAGAATCAGCAAATGACCCTCACTATTGGGAAGCCCAATATTTGGTCGTTGGCCCAGGCACACTACCTTTTGGCGAATGTGAGAAATACGAACCGAAGTCTCAAGGTGGCAAGTCCCGGTGACCTAAATCCAAATTCGTTGAATGGGGCTCGTATGGAGGTATTGAGGACGCTGCTTGGAATAGAAGCCCAAATCAGCACTCCTCAGGCTTTAACAAACAGTGTGGCTCAACAACAATTTCAAGCTGATTTTGCTCGCAAGCAAGCAGGCATCAGCCGGTTAGATGATCTCTCAAAGGAACACTTACAAGTCATTCGCGAAATTAGTGACGTAGACATAGCTTTAGCGGCTTTAGGTCCCCAACCTCCGGAGGACAAACGTGATCCTGATGTTGAGAAGAAACGTACCGAGTTGACCACGCAAAAAGCAGCAAAAGTAGTTCTGCGCGACGCCATCGCGGGACAGATGACCACTGCTTCAGCCCAGGCGAACGCCACTGCAGCTCTTTCGAATCTTGGCACCGCAATGCCTCTTGGTTCCCCCGCTTCTCTCTCTCTCCCAACTGAAGGAATCGGCGATATAAAAGACCTCGTCAACAAGATGTTGACCAACGGAATGCCAGATATTGACGCATCTCAAAAACTGGATAACTACATTGACATGCAGTACGAAGTAATCTCAAAGCAGCTTACGTTGCTGCGCGACGAAACCGGGCCTGATGAACGACTCGTTTTTTTGGAGTTACCGTCGTCGCTCTATACCGTGCCGAAGGTCGACGACAATCAGATGGTTAAGATTGACTGGAGCGTTTCGGAATATTACTCGCGATGTGATCACGATGGCGGAGGAACATCGACGGAGAAGAGGTTTCCGAATTTTGCCAAGATTGAATCAGTTCTCGGAAGCATTGATGCTGCCAACGAATATGTCGATAACTTTTCGACTGAAAGCTCAGATGGCGAGACGACCGGGCAACCACCCCCCATCACAGAAGAATACCTGAGCAGATTCAACCGCCTCCTGCGTTCAGAGCAGTTTCTGGACCACGTTGTCGAAGCGATCTATTTCCGATTCTACAAGGAACTTGAGACCAAGCCTGAAGGCATAGAGAAGGAATCAGAAACGACGGATTATGAAAATCGCTCGGCGAACAAATCGGTACAAACAACTAGGATCAAACGTTTCGAGGCTGGTTTACCCGAGGGCATGCTAGAAAGAGTCAAGGCGTTCAAGCAGCTGCCCGAGAAGGAAGATATTAGTGACTTTGCCAAAATTTTGGAGGAGCATCCAGAACTGCTTTACATGGGTTGGATCAGAGTAGACCGTAAGACACCGAAGTCTGAAGCCGAAACAAGAGTTAGAAGATGCAATATCTTTGATGACCAACCCAAGCAAAAAGTACGAGTCATTGATACAGTTCCGCGGCAAAGTGCCCTCAGCGTTAATGATGTTCATGCAACTCAAAAAGGCTTTGCCCTAACAGCGAAATTCCTTGCTCTCTTCGGATTTGGAGCTCAGGTCAGTTACCAACGTCAACGGTCGATCTATGAACAATTCATCAACCAGGATGTATTTGGCTCAGGCTTTGGTAAGGGCACAGATAGTTTTGGCTGGACGTTTGGACCGATTCCCGGCACAAATCGCATCGCTCCCGGTCCTCGCACTACGTTCGCCATCCTGGCCATCCCAAATGACACTTGGAAGATCAATATACAGGCGAGCGCTAAAGCTTTCCCTCGAAGTAAGTCTCCAACGGATACAAGCGCCCAAGCTTATTGGAAGTCGTTGACTACCGCTTCTTTTGATCTGTTGGTGCCAAATGAAAACACAGAAGGATTTTGGATAGACGCGATTGACTATAGTCCAGTCTCTAAGGGTGAACGAGTTACTGCAATCATCAAAGGAGACTACTTTTCACCTTTAACGGGAATATTAATTGACGGAATTCCTTTGAAGCGTGCCGTTGCTATCGCTAAACACGAGAGTGATTCCACCACATTACCGGTAGCCGCCGACTCGCCGGGTGAGTATGAGTACCTTAATCAGAATGAAATTATCATCAGTTTCAAGATGGCAGATGCCTCTTTTGTTGGTACTCCGCTAATAACCTTGGTTACCCCGGAGAAGACTAGCGCAATCAACTTCTTCAGAGACCTACGCATCAATCACAAGTACCGAGGCTCTCTTCAATATTACAGTTTGATTGAGCCGATGTTTATTGATGATCTAAACCTCACCCGATTAGAGATCGAAAGTCCGAATCCGCAGAACATTGCTGTTAACTCGCCTATAACGATTCGAGTTTTTGGCAAGGGGTTCCGTCGGCGAGCAGAACTCTGTCTAAACGAACAGTGTTTAAAGGATCCGCCACTGGTGAACTCAGGTCTGTATAGGCTGAACAGATTCAGGAAGCCTGCATCGCGAGTCTGGACTTTGACTTATCGGCTGGGTCAAAAAGTGGTAAGCACTCAGTTTGATACTGAAATAGATGGAATGAGAGCACAATCGCCTTCGATTGATAGCATTGAGAATCCAGCGACCAATAGAGCAGATGGTCTTACGACTGGCGGCTACAGCGTAATCATTCGTGGGGTGAATTTTCAAAATGTGTCGACTGTCCTTTTTGGAAGTAATTCCGGCGCGATAAGGCAGCATCATTCAAATATATTGATAGTCGATGCACCGAAAGGAGCGGAGGGTGGCGTAGCAGTCCTTTTGCAAGGAACGATATCTGGAGCAGGGTCAAAGCAAGTCTCTAACATTCTTGACTTTGTTACTCCGGGTAAGGCGATTTTCAAGTATACAAAACCGCCTGAGCCTAAAAAGGAAACGCAACCGTCGCCGTCACCTCCATCGGCGAAAAAGCCAAAGAAGAATACGACGCACCAGTAAGTCTCAATCGCCTCGCTGGTTTTGAAGTGTTATCCGTTTCTGGGGAGCCGAACGTAGCCTAACTCTCAAATCTAATAAAACCCTTTCTAGGAGAATTCAATGTCTAAGGCATTCAAAGTGAGTGGCACCAATAAATCAGCACCGTTCTCACTAACGGTTTATCGTGGCGATGGCATGGCCCTCCTAGGGATGAACTGGAAGAAAGGCCGACCGCCACAGGACTTCGTTGGTTTTGCGATTGAGTTCAAGGAGCCGGATCGCATCAAGTTCAAGGCCATTGGGAATCGCATAGCTTTTCCAGGAGTCGATGGCAGCGTAAATCCCAAGACCCTCTCGAGTCGACTCTCTCCGATCCAAAAGTTCCGTTGGATTCATTTCCCCTTCAACGCTGAACTGCCTGGCGAGTTTACCTATAAGGTGACCCCTGTCTTCATGGATGAAAACGACAAGTTGAGTTACGGAGAACCGCAGGAAGCGGCAATCGCTTTGATGCGTGAAACGTATCCGGGCCAACTCAATGTTTGTTTCACCAGAGGGTTTGTGTCGTCTCAAGCATTTGTGGATAGGTATGAGGAGGGCGGGGGCGTCAAAGCTCTCCTGCCCCCAAAAGCCGCTCAAGGATTGACTTTTACCCCGAAGCATCCGAAAGCTGAAGAAGCATTGAAGTGGATGGGGTTTGAAGCGAGAAGCGCGATTCTGGAGGTGTTGGACCAGGCTATTGCCGACCCGACCGCTCAAGTCAGAGTTGTGCTCTATGACCTCAATGAGCCCGGAATCGTAACACGGCTCGAACAGCTTGAAGATCGTTTGAAAGTAATCATCGACGACGATGGTGTCCATGGAGACCCAGACTCGCCAGAATCAATCGCCGCCGAGCGTTTAAAGGTGAGTGCAGGCGAAGGCAATGTAAAGCGGCAGCACATGGGAAAACTTCAGCACAACAAGATCGTTGTGGCAGCTGGCAACGTGAAGGCTGCCATATGTGGCTCTACAAATCACTCGTGGCGCGGTTTCTTCGTTCAAAACAACAACGCGATCATTCTAAAGGGAGACACGGCAGTAAGTCTCTTTAATGGAGCCTTTGAGGATTACTGGAAGAACGACAAAGTACAAGGATTTGGGAAAGGAAACTCAGCGAAATGGAATGATTTAGGATTGCAAGGGATTGATGCCCAAATCGGCTTTTCTCCACGCGCTAAGAAAAATGCTGCGCTGAAGTCAATTGCCGAGGATATTGCAAGCACAACTTCAAATCTGTTTTTCTCGCTGGCATTCCTCTTTCAAACCAAAGGCGCAATCCAGGATGCAATCAAAAAGATCAAAGCTGACGATCAGATCTTTTGCTATGGAATATCGGACCATAAGGTTAAAGGTCTCGACGGGCGGCCAGAGACCGAAGGAGTTGATCTGCAAAAGCCTGACGGATCAGTCACAGTGCTGCGACCCGAGGCGCTTGTCAAAAATATTCCTAGCCCATTCAAGGAAGAGCCAACCGGTGGCGGCGGGACGCGCATGCACCACAAGTTTGTGGTGATTGATTTCGACAAGCCCACTGCGCGCGTCTACATGGGTTCGTATAACTTTTCGATTGCCGCCGATTCGTCCAACGGCGAGAATTTGTTGTTGATTAAAGATCGACGAATCGCAACCTCTTACGTAGTCGAGGCTGTGCGACTCTTCGATCACTATCACTTCCGAGTTGCTCAGTTGGAAGCCAAGGAAAAGAAAAAGAAGTTGCAATTGTCGAAGCCGCCTCGGAAAGCGGGCGAGGAGGCCTGGTGGCTTAAGGACTATACAGATGTCCGCCGCATTCGCGACCGTAAGCTTTTTGCCTGACGCTTAGTGCAACTCTCGGCTAATCATGCACCGTGGGTGCATCCGCATGCGGGACGAAGCAGCGACGGCAGCGGGCTTCGTATTTATCAGACGCGCCCACCGCAACGCGCTCTTCTGATTCAAACGTGCGTTGGGAGTAATTTGCGGGTTGGCCGCACTTCATGCAGATGGCGTGCGTCTTCGTAATGTACTCCGCGATGGCCAGGAGTTGGGGCATGGGCTCGAAGGGCTCGCCAGTGTAGTCTTGATCGAGGCCGGCGATGATCACGCGAACGCCCCGTCGAGCCAGTGCGTTTGCAACGTTTACGAGTTGTTCGTCAAAGAACTGTCCTTCATCGATGCCAACTACTTCCGTGTCACGCTCCACCTTTGCAAGGATATCGGCAGCGGTGCGAATTCTGGAGGACTCGTGCCGCATTTCCGAATGAGAGACTATGTGATCATCTGAAAATCGCGAGTCGATGTCAGGCTTAAAGACTTGAACTTTCTGACGAGCGATCTTTGCACGGCGCAAGCGTCTGATAAGTTCTTCTGATTTTCCCGAGAACATCGATCCGGCGATAACTTCGACCCAACCAACATTCGAATGCTGACGCGATGGTGGATCTTCGTGGTTAACCTGTGCGACTAATTCATCCATATCGTTTTGACTACGAATACAACTTCGGATTATAGAACGGTGCAAAGGCCGCAATAAGCGCCAACTCAAAACTCAGCGAACGCGTTACCAAATCGCGAGACAGTACGCCCCACGCTCCTTGTTTGCTTCTGATATCCCTGCCGCCTGTAACCTCGTCAATAACGACGCCCAATTCTTTTCGACCTTCAACAACACTCTTCACGATGTCCGGCGGCACACTGATCGAGGGTGCAGCGCCAAACGCGCCTTTGTTTACCCCGTCAGTGGCATATGCCCAACCCCGAAGAAATGTGTGCCACTCACCTTCGATCGAAATTGAGTGGAAGCCTCCTTCGAGACCAACATAAATATCTGCATCGAGTCGACGACTCTTCAACGATTCCTGAGCTGCGAACGCCCGCTCCCGCGCTCCCTGCATCAACTGCCAATCTGTCATCGGCATCGCGGGCACGCTGACTTCAACACGTCGAGCGACGACATTTGCATCAATCCATTCAGGATCTATTGCGGCGACGCGAGCCACACTAGCGCGCACGGCCATGATCTTGGCTGCTCGATCCGAACCCAGGGCAATTGTTTTGGCTGGCACAGGAGCTTTACGGAGATTACTAGTCGACGCTGGAGCCGTCAGAGGCTAACGCAATCAAGAGCTGTTCGTAAAGTCCGTATTCAGTAAATCATTGGTCATATATCATTTGAAATTTTTCATTTGTCATTGAATCTGTCAGTAGTCCGTTGTTTCGTCCCACGAACTAAAATCAACTGACAACGGACCACTGACAGTTAAGCAAAACGACAAACGAGAAATGCAAATGATATATGACCAATGATTATTTGACTTGATTTACGCCGTTTGCTGTAATCCATTTCACCCACTTCGTCGAACACACAACTGTTTCGGAGTTGAACCAGATGTCCATTGAGGAACTTGTTTACGATTGGAACACAATTGAGCCGTCGCTTAAGGCTCCGAATCGCCATATCAGTTTTGACGATGAGACTTTGCGCGATGGACTTCAGTCTCCGTCCGTTTGTGAACCAGCTGTTGAGCAAAAAATCGAACTACTCTACTTGATGGAAGCACTCAGCATCGATACGGCTGACATCGGTTTACCTGGCGCTGGGGGAACACATGCTGCCGGCGTCGAACGCCTAGCTCGAGAGATAGTAGAGAAGAAGCTGAAGATTAGACCTAACTGTGCAGCTCGTACACATCGTAACGATATTGTTCCGATCGTCGAGATTTCACAGCGCACGGGTATTGCGATTGAAGCATGTACATTCATCGGCTCGTCATCGGTAAGGTTCTTTGCAGAAGACTGGACATTAGACAAACTTCTAAAGATGACAGAAGAAGCCGTGTCCTTTGCCGTCGGCGAAGGATTACCAGTCATGTATGTGACTGAGGACACGAGTAGAGCAAAACCTGACGTGATTCGAGCGCTGTACACGACGGCAATTCGTTGTGGTGCCAAGGCTGTTTGTGTTTGCGATACCGTTGGTCATTCAACTCCAGACGGTGCCCGCGCCGTGGTTAGTTTTGTAAAGAGCATCATTGAATCAGAAGGTGGAAACATACGGCTCGATTGGCACGGTCACCAGGATCGCGGTTTGGGAGTGATCAATTCGATTGCCGCAATTCAAGGTGGCGCAGATCAAGTTCATGGCTCAGCGCTAGGCATTGGTGAGCGTGTGGGTAACACTCCACTTGATCAGCTGCTAGTCAATTTGAAATTAATGGGCTGGATCACAAACGACCTCTCGCGACTCGGCGACTATTGCGAGACAGCGGCGAAGATATGCGACTGGTCAGTGCCTTACAATTACCCCGTGTTTGGCCGAGATGCGTTTAGGACAGCTACAGGTGTTCACGCAGCAGCAGTAATTAAGAGTTATAAGAAAGGTGATCCGCGTCTCGCCGATATTGTTTACTCGGGTGTCCCGGCAGGAGAGTTCGGCCTAGAACAAGTGATCGAGATTGGGCCCATGAGTGGCAAATCGAATGTAATTTACTGGTTGGAAAAACGAGGCATTGAACCGGAAGAAAGCCTTGTCAACCGAATCTACGAATTCGCCAAGGCCGCGCACGGCGTGCTTGAGGAGAGCGCAATTCAGAAACAGATCTCAAATTTCAGATCTCAGATCTCAGAAAGTGATATCAAAACCTGACATCTGGTTTTGAGATTTGAGATTTGAGATTTGAGATTTGAGATATTTGAGATATTTGAGATCTGAAATATCTGAAATCTGAGATCGTACATGTCGTCCTCCGCCCTAAAAACTTCTGCCGAGCAACTCGTTCAAGATCTTCTGCGGGCCACCGAAGTGATCGAGGCTTTTCGCTTGTTCGAAACCGAAGCGGCAGTGATCACTGAAGATCACATTCGAATTTGCTCGATTCCGGCGAGTCCGTTTGGCGAACGTCTGCGCAGCGAGCATTTGCGTGAGAGGTTTCTGGAAATCGGTCTGTCGGACGTAACGATCGATGAGGCCGGAAACTGCCTGGGGATGTTCCAGGGCAGCTCGCTTTCGCCATTGATGGTTGTCAGCGCGCACTTGGATACCGTGTTTTCCGAAGACACCGACTTCACTGTACGTCGACACGAACACCGACTCTTAGCACCCGGTATCTCAGACGATGGCTGTGGGCTTGCGGCCTTGATTGCCATTGCTCGGGCTTTGGTTACAACTCGTACACGGACGACCGGTTCGGTTTTGTTTGTTGGCACTGTGGGGGAAGAGGGTGAAGGAAATCTGAGGGGTGTTCGACATCTCTTCACTCAGGTTCCCTGGGCAGGTCGCATCGATTCGTTCCTGAGTTTTGATGGGCCTGGAATTGATCGCATTACCAATCGCGCTCTGGGTTCGCGACGTTATCGCGTGAAGCTTGTTGGACGCGGCGGCCACTCGTGGGGAGACTTTGGATTACCAAATCCGGTGCACGCCCTCGGTCGAGCAATCGCAAAACTAGCTAGTTATCCACTTCCCAAAGACCCTCGGACCACATTCAACGTAGGCAAGATACAAGGCGGCGCTAGCGTGAATGCGATTCCCCATCATGCATCGATGGATGTCGACCTGCGGTCGTGTGATGAAGGTGAACTAAGACGGCTAGATGCTTACTTTCGACGGGCTGTCCATGAGGCGGTCGATCATGAGAACGATATACGACGGCCTGGCGATTCGCCCCTGAGTCTGGTCATGGACTTGGTTGGTGAGCGACCGACAGGTGACACATCGCCCAACTCGTTACTGGTCGAACTGGCGCAAGAAGCGACACGCGCAATGGGCGTTGAAGCACAATTAGAACAGTCGTCAACAGATTCCAACTTCCCGATCTCACTTGGAATCCCATCCATCACAGTTGGCGCAGGCGGAGCATCAGGTTGCTCCCACACCTTGGACGAATGGTACGAACCACTCAACCGCGATCAAGGTCTTAAGCGCGGGTTGTTGATAATTCTGGGAATGGTTGGGCTGGAGCAAAAAGTTATTGCCGATTTCCAATTGCCAATTGCCAATTGATCTCGCGCGACGAGAATCATTCAAATCGGCAATCGGCAATTGGAAATCGGCAATTTCTGTTTAGTTTAGTTAATCGGAATTGCTACCGTCGCGGATCCCGCTTTTCCAGGTGGGAAGCGTTTTTGTCGTGCAATTCTTAAGGCGTTGGCGTCACCACCTGATGCTTGAGTAACACGTCCAGACTCGTCGTACGTCACTGTCACAACTACCCTCTTAGCATTGGACGTCGGAGCAGGGGTTAGATTGCCTGCAGTCTCTGCCGCTTTTGCTTCACGGGCTTTCTTTTCACGCTCTCGTTGACGCTTTGCGGCCAAAGACGAGGTGTCTTCCGCAGCTGGTGCGGCCGTAACAGGTTGAGGTTGAGCCGTTGCCTCAGGCTGAGTGGTTGGTTGCACCGTTGGTTGTGCTTGTTGCGTAAGAGTCTCTGGCGGCGTCTCAGCCTTTTTGTGATACCAACCCGCGGGAACTCCGATAGCGGCAACGCTTCCAAGAACTGCGATTGCGACTGCACCGATGAACAGCGGCTTACGACGACTCTGTGAATCAGAATTGCCGAAACCCAGGAATGCAGGTGCGAACGACTTGTGCGACTCGTGATTCTCGAGCTCGGATTTGGTTATTTTGAGTTCATCAGGTTCGGGAACATAGTCGGGTGGGAAGGCCACACCTGGTTGGATGCTCTCATCGAGTCTGCGAAGTCCTTCGAGGACCACTTGTGTCCAGGGCTGATTTATGGTGCGCTCACCAGCCTCAGCATCAACGCTAAATTCAAATTCGGCGTTCGGTAGCGTCAGAGCATAGTAAACCGCATCGATCCCACGCAGCACACCTATGCGAGCATCAACGACAGATCCAGCCTGCAGATAAAAGTAACCGGCGCCCTTCGGATAGAGCACTTTTAATCGGCCGCTTTTTCGCTGGTTGCAAAAGAACTCTATTAGCTCTGAAAGTGAAAGGTCACTGAGGTGTCCAGTTAATGCCATGAGAACAAATCCCTTCTGGAAAGAAACGAGTCAAGTTGGAAAAGAAGGAGAGAATGGTGCGTCGAAGAATGTTCAACGCACCATCGGAAGGTAGGCTATTGAACGAGCGCAAACTTGTAATTGATAACTCCCGAAACCTTGACTGGTTGGCCGGAAAGTTTCGTGGGGGAGAATCGAGCCTTGAGTGCCGCTTGCACTGCTGCCTCACGAAGAATTGATGGTCCGCTAGTCGCGTTTGCTGAAACAACTTTCCCAGATTCGTCGAGAACTACATCGACCGAGACAACCCCGGAAGTTCGCATTCGCTTCGCCGCCTCTGGATAAACGGGGGGAGGTAATGTGATAGCGGTACCATTCAGCACGCCACCAGAGACGGGCTTAAGGATTGGACGGGGGCTCGGTGGCGGGGGTTCGGAATCAAGCGCGACTAGTTGAACATTCTGATTCGAATCGGTGTCCACCGTTTTGATTTCAACGGGTCCGGTCGAGGTCACCTTGTTTGCAGTAGTAGTCGCGGCTGGTAACGCAGGGGCCGAATTCACCTTTGTTCTATTAGCTGCCGAGTTCGATTTTGGCTTCGGCTCAACTGTTGGTTTGCTAGCGGCGTTCGCCGGCGCTGTCACGACGTTTGCTGGTGCGGACACGACCGGCTGCGTCGTCGCGGTCGTAGCCGGCTGAACCGACTTCAACATGTTCTCGTCGAGGTAATACATGATGGAACGATATGTCACTTCGGTCGGCTCGAACATTAAGCGTCCACCGTCGACCACCGCAACGGAGGTCGTCATCTTGTTCCAGTTACCAGCAAAGTCAAACTCGTATTTATAAGTTTCCTTGCTGAGCAGAGATCCATCGGCGTTGAGCATCGTCATCTCGCTGATGTTTCCCTTTTCGTCGTATTTATAGACTTCCTTACCGGTCAGAGTAGCTCCAACAATCGGGAAGTACTGATTCTCGATCTTGTTGCCTTTTAGGTCATAAGCAACGATCTCAAGAGTGATGTGCTTACCTTCCTGCTGACCGCCTCCGGCGCTCGTCAGTTTTGCTACTTCGGTTCGAATGCGACGCACCGGTCCTACTAAGCCGTCCCGAGTTCGGTCGCTTTCGACTGCAGCGCTAACGGCTCCAGGGGTGCTGCCGGCTCTGGCCGTCAGATTTGATTGGCCGCTGACGCCTACGGTCAGAACCAAGAGGCAAAAAGCTATTCCGCATAATCGGTTAGTGATTCTCAACATATTTTCTCCCTAATTCGCTGAGGCAGGCCAATTTTGGAAAGATTGACATGTGAGGTAAGCAGGATTTCTTCTCAGTCACACCGGAGCCGCCCGATGAACCGCAATCATAGTAATAGAGTTAAACGATGTTTGTCTAGAGCAATCTATTGTTTTGCTCTCTGTGGCTGGGGGGTGAGGGTGCTTTTGACCTTCGGGAAAAGCATCTTGCAGCGGTTGGGGGATTAACCTGATTGAGTTTCGGTGCTCGGAAAATGATCACAAATAAGTGAAAAGCAAAGACTTGTCTATCCCAGGAGTTACCATATCCCAAAAGGAGTTATCGCAAGGTAAGAGCGCTAGTTCTGTTAGAAAATCGTCCACTGGGTGGTTTGAGGCGTTCTTGAAAGAGGGCGGACTGCTGGCCAGACGGTCAACGAATGGCCTTGAAAACTCCCAATCTAGCTATTGGGCATTTGGTTAGAGTTGTTCGGAGCGCACAAAGATCTTATCTGTCCTGTTGGTCGAGAGTAACTGATGCGCCACCTTGTAAACCTGATCCACGGAGATGTCTGCGATCGTTTTTCCGCAGACTATTCGATGATGCTCACCCACAGGAACAAACTTATTTGGTGTGGGCTGACCGAGCAGCTCAATCACCGAAGTTCCTACAGCCGCAGCGAGGTGCATTGGTCCTGTATCATTTGTAATGAACAGCGTCAGGCGAGCCTGAACTGAGATGAGTTGGGAAAGTGTTAGCCTGTCAAAAAAAACTGTGGCTGCAGGAAATAGAGGTTTAGCCCGGGCGATAATCTCTCGCTCTTCCGGACCGGCAAAGACAATCACACGAACCTGGTTATTTCGAACCAAAAAATCCGCGAGCTCGGCAAAGCGTTCAATGGGCCAACGACGTCCGACGTAACCGGCACCTGGGAAAAGACCGACGAGCAAGGTGTTTGACTCCGCTTTCTCTCTTTTCAGCAAAGCTTCGACCGTCGAGTCAGCTGTCGCGAGGGTTTTCAAGTAAGGAATACGAGCTTGATTAACGATGCCCAAGGGTTTGAGAACGTCGAGGTATTGATCAACCAGATGGTTGTCTTTGTTTTCGCGAGGGGGCCGCGGTTTGAAGTTAGCGAGGTAATCAAGTGAGCGACCGGGGCGGTGTGAGTAAAGACGGTGAGGAGCTCCCGACAAGAAACCAAGCAGGTTTGTTTCCGATAGACTGTTAAGGTCAATCACAAAATCAAACCTTGCCTTCCTGACATTCCTCACCAACTTTATAATCCGCCCGATCGATATAAGCACTCGACCATCGCGCAAACCAACGCGATCGACCGCAATCGTGGCGTCTGCGTAACCGGAGAGCTCAATTATGTCAGCGGCAGGTTTTCCCACGGCCACAGTTATCCGCGCCGTGGGAAATCGTTCGCGGATGGCGCGCAGCGACGGCAAACTCAGGACGACGTCACCGAGTTGTCCGAAATTGATGATCAGTATGTTGCGCGGATCGAATTGCACTAGCCTAAAAGGATCTCAAAATTTCAGATTATTTCAGATCTCAGATCGGCTGGCGATCCGAAAATCTGAGATCTGAGATTTGAGATCTGAACTACCCTTCCCGCAGATCTCTTCCGGTCATCTCCACGGGTTTATCGATTCCTAACAACGCCAGCACAGTCGCAGCTACGTCTTCTAGCGCACCCCCCTCGCGAAGTCGCAATCCAATCGAGCCTTCATCGATCAAATGAAACGGTACTGGATTGGTGGTGTGCGCTGTATGTGGGCCACCGGTTGACGGATCTATCATCTGTTCCGCGTTTCCGTGATCAGCGGTAATAAGCGTAATACCTCTTTGTTGTCGAATGCTGGAAGTAATCTGCCCCAGACACGTGTCGACGTATTGACATGCTTCAATAGTCTTGTCGAGCTTACCAGTGTGTCCAACCATGTCGGGGTTGGCAAAGTTTATGACGAACACATCGGTTTCAGCTTCGTTGATTCCTCGTAACACTTGGTCAGTAACCGCAAACACTGACATTTCAGGTTGCCGGTCGTAGGTTGCCACCTTGGGCGATGGAACTAACAGGCGCTTTTCACAAGGGTATTCTTTTTCCACTCCGCCGTTAAAAAAATACGTTACGTGTGCGTACTTTTCGGTCTCGGCAAGTCGATAGTTGCGTGTAGAGAATTCCGCCCAAACTTCCGCGAGGACGTTTCGATGATGGCGGGGCAGAAATGCGACCGGCAACGGAAATGTGCTGTCGTAGGTCGTGAAACAAACATAATGAACGCTTGGACGATCTGAGACCGGAAACTCACTGAACCCTGGTACTGCGAGAGCACGAGTAATCTGTCGAGCGCGATCAGGACGAAAGTTGAAGAAGACTACTGAGTCGTCATTCGCAATAGTCGCCAAAGGATCTCCGCCCGGTCGGACAACCGCCTTAGGCTCAACGAACTCATCAGTAATTCCGGATGCGTACGACTGCTTCAGAGCTTCAATCGGATCTAGAACACGTTCACCAATAGCATGAACGAGTAAGTCGTATGCTCGCTTGGTTCGGTCCCAGCGTTTGTCGCGGTCCATTGCGTAATAACGACCGACAAAGGTCGCTATTTCGCCGCAGCCAATCTCGCTCATCTTTCGTTGGAGTGCTGCGACATAGAGCGTCGCTGATGCTGGAGATGTATCTCGCCCATCGAGAAAGCAATGAACAAACACACGTTGCAAACCCTGGTTCTTCGCCATTTGCAACAGCGCATAAAGGTGATTGAGTGACGAGTGGACTTGACCATCTGAAACGAGTCCCATTAAGTGAAGAGCCCGATCTCGTTTCTTTGCGCCTTCCAGCGCACTCGTCAAAACCTGGTTCCGAAAAAAACCTCCAGTTTCGATTTCGTGATCCACGAGTGAAACATCCATCCGGATTACTCTACCCGAGCCAATATTCAAATGACCGACCTCCGAGTTGCCCATGACTCCCGCGGGCAAACCCACACGTAAGCCATGCGCCGCAAGGAGCGTCTGCGGATACTTTGCGGTTAACTCGTCGTAGGTGGGAGTGTCGGCGAGGGCAATCGCGTTTCCTTCATGTGCGGGGGAATGGCCCCAACCGTCAATGATGATGAGTGCGAGCGGTCCTCGTTTATTGTTCAATCTTCACCTCTGTTGAATGTCCGACGAACTTTAGTTTGTCGTTCTTTTAGAAATGCTAATACGTGATTACGTCATGCACTTGTCAACCTAAAGTCTTCAGCGCCAGATCCTCGGCCGTTTTCCTTCGATCGCATCGACAAACTTAAAGTTTGTCGGACATTCGTTCCATCCAACGCTGGGCTTCGCCTACTTCATTGAAACCAAAACGACGGTATAGTTCATGTGCGTCGCGAGTCGCCAACAGCCAGCGCCGCAAGCCCTGCAAACGAGGATGTGAGGTAATTACGTCAATGAGCCAAACACCGAGACCAAGGCCACGATACTCATCCACGATGAAGACATCGGCAAGCCATGCAAAAGTCGCATAGTCAGTGACAACGCGCGCAAAGCCGATTTGCTGTTCTTGTTTGAAGAGCCCGAAGTTTAGTGAGTTTTCGATAGAGCGTTGCACAAGCTCGAGACTTCTACCCTTTGCCCAATAAGATTTGTTGCACAAGAAATCGTGAATGAACTCAATGTTGAGTTTGTGCTTGTCAGTGCTAATAACGAAATCGCCGCGGTGCCATTCGCTATTCATCGATGAATGATCCGACTTCCCGAACGTCTTTTTTTCAATCTCACCGTGGCTTTAGCCCGGTGATTAACTGAGTCGAAAACCTCCACGAAACCGTTTCAACGGTTTCCGAAGTCTTCTTGTGAATGAAATGCGGTTGAGACCGAGCTGGCATCAGCGCTTCGCGGCGCGTGCTTTTGAACGGTTGCCTCCTCGGTCGAGTTCAATTTGATGAAAAGCCTTTCGCCCTGGAAAACGCGCAGCTCCCCGCAGGTCTTCCTCAATGCGCAACAGTTGATTGTATTTTGCAGTTCGATCTGTGCGCGACAACGAACCGGTCTTGATCTGTCCAGCATTAGTTGCAACTGCCAGATCGGCAATGAATGGGTCTTCAGTTTCACCAGAACGATGCGAAATCACGGCCGTCCGTCGATTGGTTTGCGCAAGCTGGATGCAGTCAAGGGTCTCAGTTAGCGTGCCAATCTGGTTCACCTTGATGAGAATTGAATTAGCAACACCAAGGTCAATTCCTTTTTGTAAGAAGAGTGTATTCGTTACAAACAGATCATCGCCGACGAGCTGGACTTTACGTCCGATCTCTTCGGTGAGTAGTTTCCATCCGCTCCAGTCGTTCTCTGCCATGCCATCTTCGATCGAAACAATTGGGTATTGTTCACACCATGACTTCCAGAATGTGGCCATCTGCTCGCTCGACAGTTTCCGTTTGTCACTCTTCTTGAACACGTACGACTTGCCGTCATAAAACTCACTAGCTGCCGGATCGAGCGCCAAAAGGCAATCAGCTCCCGCTGAATAACCTGCCTTGTGGATCGACTCAAGGATCGTTTCGATAGCCTCCTCATTCGAGCGCAAATTTGGAGCGAAGCCGCCTTCATCGCCGACACTCGTCGCGTATCCTTTCTTCTTGAGGACATTCTTAAGTTCGTGGAAGACCTCCGCGCCGATTCTCAACGCTTCACGAAAGGTGGTGGCGCCAACGGGCACAACCATGAACTCCTGAAAGTCGACATTGTTATCGGCATGGGCACCGCCATTGATGATATTCATCATAGGCACGGGCAGTGTGCGAGCGTTTGGCCCACCGAGATAGGAGTACAGGGGAATTTCCAAGTGCGCAGCAGCAGCGCGTGCTGTCGCTAAGGAAACGGCAAGGAGAGCGTTGGCGCCAAGTTTGGATTTTGTCTTAGTGCCGTCTAGTTCGAGCAAAGCTTGGTCTATTTCAACTTGATCGAGAACGTCTAAACCTTCCAAGGCTGGGGCAATAACTTCGTTGACGTTGCGAACGGCTTTGAGAACGCCCTTACCGCCGTATCGTTTCTTGTCCCCATCGCGAAGTTCAACTGCTTCATGTTCACCGGTCGAAGCGCCGGAAGGCACTGCAGCGCGCCCGATTTCGCCATTGGCCAAAACAACTTCGGCCTCAACTGTGGGATTGCCGCGCGAATCCAAAATCTCGCGCGCGAGTACCTGCTCGATCCAACTCATGTTTGGTGGCTCCTCCGATTGAGAATAGGACAGATAGGACGTATTGGACCTATCGGAACTCTTCTGTCAGTTCCCCCGCCCGGCAGTATTCACGATGTCTGGCCGGGGCTCTTCGGCAGTTTGTTCCGTCACTTCTAATCTCACCCGCATCACCCGGCGTTTTTCAACTCGTTCAACATGAAAAGAGAGACCATCGTAAGAGATCACCTCGCCCGGCTTGAGTACCTGTCCGACCTCCCTCATGAGGAAGCCTCCGATTGTTGTATAAGCTTCAGACTCTGGAAGTGAAAGTTTCAAACGTCGATTAAGATCTCTAACTGCGAGTCCACCCGCCAGGATATAAGTGTGTTCATTCAGCTGCGTAATCTGTTCGTTTACCTCTTCGTCGTGTTCGTCAGAAATCTCTCCGACAATCTCTTCCAGTAGATCTTCCAGTGTGATAATTCCCTCGAGACCACCATGCTCGTCTACTACAAAGCCGAAATGCATTTTTGCTTTCTGCAGCTGGCGTAAGACGTGTTCCAGTCGAGCCGTGTCTACTACGTAAAGCGGCGGCTGGAGTACGTCCTGAAGACGAAACTTCTCAGGGTGTAGTAGGTATGGCATTACATCCTTGCTGTGAATGAAGCCAATCACATCGTCAAACGAATCTCTGTAAACAGGCAAACGTGAGTAACGATGCTGATCGAAAGCCTTGGTGATCTGCTCGAGGCTACAGGTATGCGAGATGGCAGCCATTTCAGTGCGTGGAACCATCGCCTCGCGAACGACCGTATCTGAAAACTCGAATACACGATGAATCAAGCGGCGTTCTTCTGCGCGCAAGTGACCACTCTCGCGAGCTACATCAACCAGTTGCCTCAGCTCAGTCTCGGTATAGACAGATGCGTTTTCGAGTGACGATTTGAGTCCGACCACCCGGCCGATCGCGGCACCCGCGCGGTTCAGCAGCCAAAGTGGTGCACGAAACACTTTAGCGAATAGCTCGAGTGGTCTGGCAAGGATCACTGCGACGATTTCTGCACGTTCGAGCGCGAACATCTTAGGCACAAGCTCGCCCAGCAGAATGTGAAAGAAGCTGATCAGTGAGAAGGCAATAGCGAATGCCAGAACGTGGGCCACATAGTTTGCGCGACCAGCGGGAGCAACCTTATTGGCCAGGGGCTCGAGCAATCGCGCGATTGTTGGTTCACCGAGCCAACCCAAAGCTAGTGAGGCGAGGGTTACGCCTAGCTGAACTGCAGAAATAAAGATGGTCGGATTATCGAGCAGTCGCAGGGCTGCGAGCGCCCCTTTGCTTCCATTGCCTGCTTTAGTTTCCAGTCGCGTCCGTCTGACTGACACAAGAGCAAACTCAGAGGCCACGAAGAAGCCATTAGCGGCAATCAAGATCGCCACTCCGACTAGCTTTAGTAGTGCGATCATATGAGGAAATCACCCAAGAAAGCAGTGGCGGCGGATGTGTTTCGGCAATAACTACCAGGTTCGTCCATGGTTAGTATTAGGAGGAAGGCCCAGTATAACACGGCACGACGAGAGTCGCTGGCACTGACTAGTAACCAGCCGCGGTTGTGGCGATTAGCCGCGGTCATTCGCCCCTCGCTAACAAATATGCCGCTTCAATCTGATGTTACCAACCAGTCATTCTCACCGGTCGAGTGAGTTGACGAAGAATTCGTTAGGTCAACCTGACCTCACCAACAGGCATGGCCATTGCACTTAACCCGGCTGGTGGAAACGCCTTAGATCCATATAGTCATGGGTCGCAACTCTTAACAAACGACTTAGAGTTTTCTGCAAAGGTCCCAATGAAAATCATCCCCCGCGTTAGCATGATCCTCGCACTGGCAAGTTGTCTTTGTCTGAATTCGATTGTTCTTACAACAAGTCACGCGCAGTCTCTGTCACCTGACGGTCAAACGTTCGCGCATGCCAAAGAGTCGCCGGAAATAGCGGCTCTTATGTCCGATTCAGCTGGTGCAGCTAAACGCGTAACGGTGATCCTACAATTGAAAAATGGCGAGACTCTCTCCCTGCAAAACAAATTCTTACAAGCCGGGGCCACCGTTCGCTTTCGCTTCAATACCCTCAACTCGATGGTGGTGGATCTACCGCAAGGAAAACTCTCAGACATAATTTCAGACGATTCAGTCTCATTTGTCTCTCCTGATCGAAAAATCAAGTTGCTTAGTCACCTGACTTCAACAACAGGGGCTGACAATATTCGACAAGGATTAAGTTCGAACGGTTCAAGTTACTTGGTTGATGGTTCCGGCATCGGTATCGCTGTATTGGATTCGGGGATCGATGTTTCTCACCAGGCCTTCATCAGCAATGGTCGCTCCCGGATCCTATTCAGCAAGGACTTCACCGGTCAGGGCCTCATCAAAGATATCTACGGACACGGCAGTCACGTCGCGGGTGAAATGGCGGGAGATCTTAACTACCCTGACGCGAATTATACGGGAGTGGCGCCGGGTGCAAGTCTCATAAACTTGCGAGTGCTTGACGGTGAAGGCAATGGAACGACCTCAGCAGTTCTCGGCGCCTTGGATTGGGTACTATACAGTCGAAGTTTGTACAACATCCGAGTCGTCAACATGAGTCTGGGTGCTGCCGCCGTCGATTCATACCTTGACGATCCCATGTGCAAGGCGGTACGTAAGCTGGTTGACTCGGGCATCGTTGTGGTTACTGCGGCTGGTAACTCTGGCAAAGACATTTCTGGCCAGAAAATATATGGAGCAATCCACTCACCGGGAATCGAACCCTCTGCAATCACTGTCGGCGCTGCAAACAGTTTTCAAACCAATCAACGAAGTGACGACGCGGTTGCGACTTACAGTTCAAGAGGTCCGACGCGAAGCTATTGGGTGGATAATCAGAATCAAAAGCACTTCGATAATATATTGAAGCCGGAGATTGTAGCCCCGGGCAATAAGATCATTTCTGCGCAGGCCTCCAACAACTATCTTGTCACTGCATATCCTTACCTGGGATTACCTTTACCAGGACCAGCCAACATTAAAGCGATGACAATGAGTGGTACATCCATGGCCGCTCCTGTTGTCGCCGGAGCCGCTGCGCTTCTGCTTCAGGAGAATCCTACGCTGACGCCAAATCTCATCAAGGCGATCTTGATGTATACGGCCCAACGACTTCCCAATGCGAATTCCCTTGAGCAAGGTGCCGGAGAATTAAACATTGACGGTGCAGTTCGACTAGCGCGGCTTGTTAGACGGGATCTTACCGGTCAAACACCAGTTGGTACGCCATTGCTAACTTCACCAGTTCCAAGCCCGGAGTCAAGGATTGCTGGCCAGCGATTTGTGTGGGGACAAAAGGTTCTGTTTGGACCATGCATCGCCAGTGGCGGTGAGCTTGTGTTGGCATACCAACCTGTCTACGGACTGGGAATGATTTTATCGGATGGAATCATTCTCAGCGACGGAATCATACTCAGTGACGGAATAATTCTGAGCGATCACAATTTGCTAAGTGACGGCATCATCCTAAGCGATGGAATTATCCTCGCCGATGGAATCATTCTCAGCGACGGAATCATCATCAGCGATGGAATAATACTCGGTGACGGCTTTGTAATCGGCGATGGAATCATTCTGGCCGACCACTACGCTGAAGAGTCGATCGTTGTGCAAGGCGATCGCTAAGAATGGACGCCTCCTTGGAGTGCGGATACCGTGGATGACGTAAACAAATCGCTGGGCATAAGAAGAGGATTCTGTCTTCCGTCAAGGAGACAGATCAAAAAGTAAGTCAGTTCGAAGCGTTAGTTTTTGAGCGGAGCCCTTAATGCCCCGCGGCGGCTCCAGCTGCGCGGACACGCACCGGGCGCCGGTCATGCTTAGTGCAGGCACGGGCGATCGCTTGATCTACTCGAGGTTCGATGTTGCACTCAGGTTGACGGCAGACGGCAGCCAATTCCGATACAACAAGGTAGCGAGAGCGTTCCAGCATCCGCTGTTCGCGAAAAGAGAGAGGCTTGATATTGCTGAGGTACGTAAGGTGCTTCAGCACGTCAGCCACTTCGAAGATATCGCCCGTGCGCATCTTCTCGGAAAACTCTTTGAAGCGATCCTTCCAGTCGTTAGCCGGAGTTGAGAAATCATCCGCTAACGCTTTGAGCAACATGTCACATTCGCCCGACGAAATCGGGGACCTCAAGCCAACTTCTGAGGCATTTGAAACTGGAACCAGAACCAGTGAGTTGTTGGCAGCGAGCCGAAGAGTATAGAAGGGTAGGAGTGTAGCGCCTATTTGCTTCTGTTCAATCTGCTCGATGGTGCCGATTCCATGATTCGGATAAACGACTTTCTGGCCGACTTTAAAGCCCACCATGCACCTCCATCGATTTTGAAAAATCAGACTGCGCCGCACGCGCTTGTCTAAAGGAGAAATTACGAACGACGCGACTGGCGTCGGGCCCTATTTGGTAAGTGGTTCGAGTCTAGCAAGGGCTCTCGGAACGCGTCAAGGTTGTGGGTGCAACAGTGACATCAGAGTTTACCCAACCCACAATACGAGAATTAATGCGACGCATTCGTTTGGTGCGCTAGATTCGACGACATCTAGTTCCGAGGAACGCTGTAATCAGTAAGGTTTTGACAAGGTTTTAGTTCAACCTCTGACTTCTTTGTTTCCGCCGTGCGCCGTATTTTTGCACGTCCCTCGGCCGCATCCGGGAGGCGAAGTTTCTCGGTTGTTGTTGGCGTATCCGCCTGCGGTTGTTGAGCGAGTGTCCAGTACTTGCCGGGAGGCAGGTTGGTCAATGAGAAAGTTCCGTCGCCGCCGATTTCTGATGTGAAGTAACGAAGGGGATCGTCCGCTTTATCACGTTCAGCAGGGACCAGGTAGAGTCGCAAGCCAGCTTCAAGCTTTGCATCCTCCGACTTCGTTAATTGACCGCGGACAGAAGCGGCGCCCTCGCTCAGCGTAATCGTCAAACCTGTTATCCGATCTCCAGATTTCACTGCCGTCCAGTTTCGGGCCGCATCTTTGATCGTTGGCGCCGGGGCACTTTTAGCCGAACCGGCTGGAGGCGATGTCGAAGGGAGTGTCATCGACTTCGCATACCAATACCGTGCGAAGAATCGCGGGCTGAATGAATACTGACCTTGGTGCACATTCCTCATGACGAATGCCCCGTCTTTATCTGGCGCTGACGAGCCAACGAAAAGCCGCATAAGAGCCAACGCATCAACCTCAGGATTCTTTTGGTTTTGGACAAGCGTGATCATCGTTTCGCTAAACAACGGCTGGCGTTTGTTCTGACAGTCGGGCAGCTTTGAAGGTTCTAGGATGATTCTGCCCGCGATCGATGCCAAAGGCTTTGGTATTAGTTCGAGTCCGGTAACGTCAGCGCCCCTTACGGTTACTCGTATTGGGTCAGTAACCGAGATGTCAGGAAAAGCCGTTGGGCTGGCTGCGATCACCTCCTGCGCAGTTAGTTCGTAGTCTCCGTCACCAAGTCCGGAAATAGTGAAACCGCGAGCTCCTGGTGATTGATAGGAACCGCTGGTTGGCATTACGCCGTCTCCTACTTGTCTAAGCGAAATGCTTACACCACTGGTTCCTTGCGTTTTAACCGATCCGCTTATGGTGTGTCCCTGTTCGCCACGGTAGCGAATATCTACGGTGGCTTCTTCTCCAGCTCGGACCTGTATCTCGGATGCGGTATCGCGAGTTGACGATGGTGCGAAGGTGGGCGCATCAAAGTCAGTGGCGTTCATAGATGTTTGGTTGTTTCCTGCACCGCCTGCCTGGACCAGATAGGTGCCGGGCGCCAATCCGAACATTCGGTAAATACCGCGATCGTCGGTGGCTCGTTCGCCGAATGCGAGGACAGCTCCTCTAGTTGGTTGGCCGGCAGCGTTTCGGACCATAAATGCCCGTACCCGGACGCTGACAACCGGTTCGCCTTGAGAGTTAGTGACGGTTCCAGTGATCACACCACCGCGAATCAATTCAAGTCTGACATTGTCTCCAACTCGGTAAGCGACTGGCGGCGAGTCGATATCAGGGGGTGTGGTTACATAGGCCGGCGAATTCGCGGAGACATAGTAGAGAGCATTGTCGAGCCCATTGACTTGGAAATTGCCTTCGATGTTTGACGTGGTCGTACGGCCCATCGTTGTAGGTCCTGCTCCACGAACGAAAACAGAAGCGCCCACCAACGGCTGACCACTTTCATTTACAACCCGTCCTGAGATCGAACCCGTTTTTGGTTCATCGGGTTGAGTATTGGGTTGTTGAGCGTTCGCGCAGGTGAAGATCGATCCGAGCAAGCAAGCTTCCACAAATGTCCGATAAACTTTAGTTTGTCGATGTCGAAACCGATCGTAATCTGACATTAAGTGAAATCCTGGATTATTTGTAAGAAGAGGTTCCTTTGGATTGTCGCGGCGATAATCCAAAAAACTCCTCTTTGGTAACGCAACGACAAACTGAAGTTTATCGGACATTTTGCTTACGGCTTTGCGACAGTTGCGAAATCGAGCGTAAGGGCGACATCGGTCACCATGCCGTCTTGAAGAACGACTTGCTGTTTTACCGGCGTTCTCGGTTTTACATTACCTCCACCTATGGAAACCAAAATCTCATATGAGCCGGATGGAAGGCCCTCGGCAATAAAACGTCCGCGCTCATCAACGTTCGGTGGTCGGACGTTCAATGGAGCGTCGCCTGGTTTCGATAATCTCACAAAGATTCGGACACCCGCCGGTAAGGGTCCATTTTCAACGCTGACGACTCCTCGTAGCGTTGCACTTCCATAACTCACGATGATGCGGACACCTGAGACTTGTTCACCATCTTTTATCTCGATGCCGCGCGGTTGAATGACACCGTCGCGTTCGATCCGGGAGACCATGAACCCTTTCATTTGAGTCATATCCATGGTGGGACCCAGGTTCAAATTCGCTGTTCCAGCTGAGAGTCCACCAACTCGAAAACTGCCATCGCCAGCTATTGTCGATCGCGAGGAACCACCAAAGTTGACGCCTCCACCGGGGTTTTGAACGTACCCTTGTATTTGTAGTTGACTGAGTTTTGCAAAGGCTCGCTTGTCTTCAGTTTCCAACACAACCACACCCGAAATGGAGGCGCCCTTTACAAGACGTACAGTGAGTCCAGACACGTCAGAGTCAATAACGTCGAAGGTCATGCTATCGGCTCGAAGATCGCTGTTTGGATCTGTCATCAGCGTTACGCCGTACTTGCCAGGTATCAAACCTTCAGCCGCAAACTCACCAACGCCGTTGCTATTGATAAACACAGTCGTGAACTCCGTGCGTTCACCTATCACGCGTTGCAGCGTAAACCTTACGTTCGGAACGGGCAGCCCTTTCTCACCGTCGATTACACGCCCGCTCGCACTGAAGGTCTCAATTGGTCGACCCAACGTGATATCGATGTTCGTCGCCTCGCTACCTTCACTGACTTCGATCACCGTAGCTTTTGCCGGCTCTGTCGCATCTGGATAAAAAACTTCTCGATAGGAAATGCGTCCGATCGGATTGAAACCGGCAGAAGTTTCGTCGCCCCGGCCGATTGAAACCTTATAACGT
>DASYRR010000046.1:0-7858 GCA_036004125.1 Pyrinomonadaceae bacterium
TAACGATAAATCCGAGCGCACGAAAAGGGGAACAACCTTAAAGCATTGCTCTTCCGTGAGTGCCTTACCTTGGTTCCGGCAACGAGCATCGCGAATCATTTGAAATTATTTGAAATCACTCATCAGCACTACATCGCGTTGTTCCGGGCCGCGCGAGAGAGCGAGCCACTTGCCATCGCGCGACCAATCGAAGGAGAAAATTCGATCCGACTTGAAGTCTGTCAACTGCGTCGGCGAACTGCCATCAAGCGGCTGTATCCAAATATTCGAGACTCCGCCGCGGTTGACAATGTAGGTCAGGGCACGGCCGACATGCGTCCAGCGAACTGGATAGGTTCCAGTTCCAAAGTCGACAACCTGAGGCTCGAAAATTTTAACGGGTTCGCCGCCTGCAAACGGGATGAGCGCAATCTTAGGCGTTCCGGTGCGCTCATCGAGATAGTAACAAGCGATCAACTTGCCATCCGGAGAGATCACCGGAGCGAGCGAATACTCATTGGTGATCTGCACCGGCTCGCCGCCATCGATCGAAACTTTCCAGATGCTAAACCCCCCGGGGCCAAATGTTGTGTAGGCTACCCACTTACCATCTGGCGAAATCGTCGCGTTAAGTCCCGGAGAATCAGTCAACAGCTTCGCGTTACTGCCGTCGATGTCCATTCTCCATAACTGCGTGCCGGGGCGCGCCGAACCGAAAACAACGTGACGGCCATCGGGGGTTGCCAAAGCAAAACGTTCGTTGTACGCATCATCAGTAAGCTGTTTCTGGTTGCGCCCGTCGGCATCCATGATCCAGAGATCCGAATTACCGCCGGCGCGTGACTCATAAATTATGCGGCCATCGTTCATCAATGTGGTTGAACCAATGCCATTTGACTTGGTTGATGTTAGTTGCCGGCCATTGCTCCACTCGCCATTGGGAACGAGCCAGATATTTGAAGTGATGTCCGACACAACAGTAACCAGCGCGCCTGCGTCAGCGGTCAGACTCACCAAGTGATAATCGCTAAAGATCATTGGTTAATGTTCGCGCCTCGCCCTCGGGATAAGAAATCTGCCAGAGTTGATATTGATCTCCTGCTCGCTCCTGCGCGGTGGTGATGACTCCACTGCCGTCCGGGAGCCAAGCGACTCTCTCAACTCCATACCACTTGCGAGAGGTGAGAATCTTTTGTGCGCCATCTGAGATATTAACGACGGCCACGCTTCGGTAATAACCCCCGGTAAAACCTCCGACCGGACAAGCGATGGTTTGGCCATCAGGCGACCAGGAGGCTCCTGGGAGAAAGAAATCCGGATGCGTGCGCGTGGCGAGTTTCTGCTCTGCAGTGCCGTCAGCGTTCACTACTATCAGTGCGTCCTGGCCTTCACTTGCATAGCGACGGGTAAAAGCGAAACGCTTCCCGTCGGGCGAAAAGCTAATCTGGCTTACATTTTCCAGCAGCTTCTTCGAGGTGCCACCAAATACCGGAACTTGATAGAGCAGTCCAAGGCGACCTCCTTCGGCGCGAAGATAGTAAATGTAGTTTCCATCGGGCGAGAAAGTTGATTGTCCGAAAGTAAGATTAGGGCCGTCGGGCGGAACCACCTGCACGTTGCTGGTCGTCGCGACATGCCTGACCCAGAGACTGGATAGTCCCGCCTCGTCCCGCACCGAATAGGCAACGTATTTGCCATCGGGCGAAATCGAGGCCCAGCCGACCCTGCCGTTATTGGTCAGCCGGGTCATCTTCATTGATTTATTCTGTGCGCGTTTGCTGCTGAGAAATTTGGACAGCCCGAAAGTAAGACCAATGCCGCTGATTAAGAGCACGGCCAGCACAATGGCCACGCCTTTCTTGTGACGCTTAATCTCCCGAGTCAGATATTCGGCGCTTGAAACATTGGTGGGTGTAGCTACCGTCTCTGAAGTAATTAACGACGGTTGGCCAGACGTCACAATTTCGGTTACTGCTTCGCTGTTTGCGGGCGGCGTCGAGACGCTTGTCGACGGCGCAACCGAATGTTCCATGCGAGTTGCAAATTCGAGCTCCCGCTCTAAGTCTCGCAAATCAACCAGCAAGTCGCGCGCGGCTTGATAACGCTCATCGCGGTTTTTTCGCAGCGCCTTTTTGATAATCACTTCCAGCTCGGCAGGCACCTTGTAATTGAAGCGAGCGATCGCTTCCGGTTGCGCGTGCGCGATGCGATCAATCGTTTCCGTAAGGCTAGCGCCATTGAACGGCACGCGCCCAGTCGCCATTTCATAGAGAACTACGCCGAGGCTGAAGATGTCGGTGCGATGGTCCACGTCGCGACCCATTGCCTGCTCAGGCGACATGTAATTGACGGTGCCCATGACAATCCCGGGGCTGGTCTTCACTTTTGTTGCTAGCTGGCTGTCAGCCGCAAGTTCTGCAAGACTAGGTTCACCAGAACTGAGCTTTGCCAACCCAAAATCGAGCATTTTTACTTCCGCATCAGGAGTGACAATGATGTTCTGGGGCTTGATGTCGCGGTGTGTGATGCCTTTTGAATGTGCTTCGTCCAACGCTCTGGCGATTTGAATACCCAGTTTGACAATCTCCGCGGGCTCCATCGGCTGGGCCGCTATCTTCCTGTTGAGGGGCTGGCCTTCAACGTACTCCATCGCTATGAAGTGATGTCCTTCTACCTCGCCGATTTCGTAGATGTGTGCTACGTTCGCGCTCTTTAGCTTTGACGCCGCGCGCGCTTCTTGCAGGAAGCGATAGAGTCGTTGTTGGTCGCGCGCGATCTCCGACGAGAGGACCTTCAGCGCCACCATCCGGTCGAGTTGGATGTCTTGCGCCAGGTACACCTGGCCCATCCCGCCTTCACCAATCTTTGAGCGGATTTCGTAACGGCCGAGTTTTGTGTTGGCAGAAATGCTCATAGATGAGTTTTCAGGCGGAGAAACGCTCTCGAAACCGGCACATTTTATCTTTAATGACGTGTAGGCGCTAGAAAATCAAATTCGCGGAGTCTCGGTGTCCACTAACTGGCAAGAATATTGGCGTCCCGTACGGGAGTCGAACCCGTGTCGCCGCCGTGAAAGGGAAGCGACCTATGGTAATTCAACGGAACTCTGCGGCATGGATAGCACTCTACCGCACTTAGAGGACTCACGGGAACGATTATTGGACGTTTAATGGACGCGCGATAATTGAATACTTGGCAAGTTTCTGATGATGATGTTCAGTCCATCAAGAGAGTGCTGAGCGCTCTCAAATATTCTTCAAACGTCGTTGATGCTTGAACATACTTCTCGTAATCGCTCGAGTTCGCCGCCTGTGAAGTTGGGATTGAAGCCAACGGAGCTCATCACCTCAAAAGTAGCGACGACTTTGTCTTGGCATCTTCAGTGTAGCCACTTAGATATCGCCCCGTTATTCGCTTCGTTACTCGCTCCGTTAATCGACACGTTAATTGAGGACTCGGGCAAAAGTTCGGAGCTTCGGAATTTGATTTGTTGGAGGAAAAGTTCCGTTCTCGCCGGCGGGCTTCAAAGCAAACTTCGCAAAACGATCTGCGAGATACGGTATCAGTGGGCGCTGCATTCGCGAACGGCGGCCTTATCGGCACCAGGTTGGCCCGTGCCGAGACTTTCAAATTCTTTTGAACTTAGTTTGGTTGTAATTTCGCGAATCGTTTCGAGCTTGATTCGACCAGTAGCTTTTCGCTCAGCTTCAGTAAGAGTGGTCGCGGGTGTAAATGTGCTCGCTGGTTTGCTGGCAGTGGCAGCGCCACCCTGCCACCCGAATGCAGTCGACGAAAGCCAAGTGACGAAGACAAACGGTTGAGATTAACAGATTTCTCGGCATCCCCGAATTCACAATACAAACACTCCGAGGCGCATCTAGCGGCGATCGTTTTTCAGACCGCTGAAGCTCCCGCGAATCGTAAGCGGGTCATATGGCCAGGCGGCAGTTTTACCTGATTTAGTATTGATACACGTCACGACGTCGACGACGAAGCTGCCGTTGATCTCTCCAGAGTTCGCGTTTGTGCTGGTAATAAGATGACCGGTGGGATGATCAGCGGGTCGGCAGTCGAAATTTAAAGGCCTGTTCCCGAGTTTGATCGGAAATTGAAGGTGTGTTCCAGACGCGATCCGCCCTTCACCATCGGCCACGATGAAGATATTCCAGCCGCCGTCAGCGTTCAGTTCAAGGCGATCCTTTCCGACGTTGATAACCTTGGCTCCACTACTTGTCTGGTCAAACTTCGGCCCACGTTCGCTCAATCCCAGGATTACACCCGGCACCTCCCAGGGTGGCCGTCCACTGAGCATTGGTGCCTCGACATTAACCTCAAACACCGGGCCGCCCGTAGCCTTTGCCGCGTTCGCCTGGCTCGCTCTAACCCGGTCTCGTCGCCACTTGAACAACAGTGCGCCCCCACCCAGCAACACCAGGGCGATGATAATGATCACCAGCTTCTTCATCCGGTTCCCTGTTACGTTTCGATCAAGAGTTTTGTCGTTTCCGTTCAATTACTTTAAGCGTGACTTAACTCGCTGGGGATTGCGCCGTGAGTGGAAGATAGCAAAAACAACTATCTCGCTTTCACGGACCTCGAAAAAGATCGCAAAAGGAAACTGCCTAACAATCGCTCGTCTGAATTGCTCATGAACAACTGGAAACGCGTTTGGATTTTCTATGATTCTTTTCACAGCTTCATCCACTCGCTGCATCAACGCCACATCTAAACCTTGACGCTGAGAGCGATACCAGATGCGGGCCTCGGCAAGTTCAGCTTCCGCCTCAGGAACAAAACGGATTTGCATGAGGGGACTACTTCGAGTTCAGGAATTCCGACTTGATCTCTTCCCAGCTTCTTCCAAGGTGAGGATTCTCTTGTTGAGCTTGAATGCGGCGATCGAGTTCTAGTTTCTGAACTTCGGTTAATTCAACGAAACCATTGTCTTCGGCAATGCTGTCCCAAATCTCTTCGACGAGCGCAATTCGTTCGTCCACCGGGAGTTTCTTGGCTTCTTCAGTGAGGTTCGATGACATTCTAATGTTCCTTTCCAAAAAAGTTTTCGTCATTATACGACAGAGAACAGAGATCTAAAGTGAATCTGCGGGAAATCTGTGCAGTCTGCGGTTAAGTTTTTCGCTCACTTACCTACCACGTGGCTTATTGAATCTCGACGTCGGCAACCACGAAGGCATTGCCTCGCGTGTCTTCGTGCCTTTTAAGTGTGCTTTAGTTTTAGAAGTCCCTTGGTTTTTTGACACCCGTCCGACTCTCGCTATTCGTAACGCAGCGCCACCAGTGGATCAACTTTCGTCGCGCGGCGAGCGGGCAGGTAACAAGCCACTAGCGCAACAACGACCAAAACAAAGCCCATTATTACCAGAGTGATCGGATCACGAGTCGGTAGAGACGGAATCAAGGAGATCAGTAACTTACTTACCGCATAAGATCCGGCGGCACCAATTACGGCGCCAATCAGGATCACTACTGCACCTTTCCTCAATACCAACCACTGCACATCGCGACCTCGCGCACCGAGTGCCATACGAATTCCGAACTCGCCCGTGCGTTGGACCACTACGTAGGAGATAACTCCATAAATTCCAATCGCAGCGAGCACGAGTCCTAAGGTCGCAAACGCACCCAACAAATTACCAAGCAACGAAATAGATCCGATGCCTAGATCCACAGCGCTCCGCGCGGTGCGAACTCTATAAACCGGCAGAGCGGGATCAAGGCCTGCCACGAGGTTCCGTAAACTATTCGAGACTGCTTCGGGAGATTGCTCAGTGCGCAGCGCAATGGTGATAGAACCTGGAACCCACTGGGCCAGTGGTACAAAGGTTTGGTAACGCGTATAAGGTTCACCCAGACTGCCGGGAGAGTTCATGTCTCTAACTACACCAACCACTTCTTGCCAGTCCTTCTCACGGGGATTACTGATCCGCTGTCCGATAGGATTTTCGTTCGGCCAAAAGCGTTGGGCCATCGAGTCGTTTATGATCACCACCCTCGGTCGTTCACCCATGTCTGCGTTATTGAAAGTGCGTCCACGCAATAATTGAACTCCGTACGCGGCGAAATAATCCTTGCTCACTGGCTCGATAAACACTTCAGGATATTGATCGGGCGGCTGTTCTGGTCGACCCTCAATTACAAACGAATCACTGCTGTTGAAACCATAGACTGCCTGTGAGTCACTGATCGCGAAGTGCTGCACGCCGGGCAAAGACTTTATTCGATTCTCCAGTTCCGAAAAGAAGGCGACACGCTGCGCATTCTTAGCATATCTTTCACCGCGCAGGCTCATATTCGCCGTCACCAGTCCATCGACGCTCCAGCCCGGATCCGTGCTTATAAATCTCTGCAGACCGCGGAGGAATAAACCTGCAGCAGCAAGTAGGATCATCGCGAATGCGACTTCACCAATTATTAGTACATGTCGCAAGCGATGCTGTGAGCGTCCCGCCGTCGTGCCACGTGCGTTCTCGCGTACCGCCTGATTGATATCAGCGCGTGACGCGAACCATGCAGGCATAGTTCCAAACAACACTCCAGTCAACAAAGAACAAGCAAAGGCAAAAGCAAAAACCTTCAGATCAAGTTCGACTCCAGCACCGGGCAAGGTGGGGAAGAGCTGATTGCTGATGAACTTCACACCCCACAGCGCCAGACCCAGACTCAACAACCCACCAATTAGCGCGACCACGATACTTTCGGTTAGCGACTGGCGCAGGAGTCGCAGTCGGCCCGCGCCCAATGCAGCACGTACGGCAAGTTCGCGTGAACGTGAAGCAGTCCGCACCAACTGGAGATTGGCAATGTTTGCGCAGGCGATTAGCAGGACAAAACCTGCGAGCCCAAAGGTGAACCACATCACTTTTCTGCCGATGTCGTCAGAGATTGAGCGCTGAAGCAGTTCAAGCCGAACACTGTCGGGGTTTTGGGTGTTTGGTGATTTTTCTTTGTTAATATTTGCAACCAACGTAACCATACTTTGCTCGGCCTGCTTGATCGATACTCCAGGTTTAAGCCGGGCGAACGATTGTAGATAGTTAGCGGTCGTTTTCTTTTGCTCAGGGGTAAAAGCCAGCGGTTGCCAGAAATCAACTTGTCCCCAAAGGATGGGATGATCAAAGCCCGGAGGCATTACTCCGACGACGTTGACTGTCTTTCCATCCAGTTGCACCTTGCGACCCACAACACTCTCGTCGCCTCCAAAACGACTTTGCCAGAAGCGATCACTGAGCACGATGACGTTGTCGACGCCGGGCTCAAATTCCTCCGGGTTGAAAAGACGACCTAGGGCGGGCGCAACGCCGAACGCCGGAAGGAAGTCGGCCGTTCCCGCCAGACCACTCACACGTTGAGCTGTCTGACCCTGCTCAACAAGACTTCGGCTGACATAGTTGTAGGCGGCCATCTTCTCAAACACCATGTTCCTGTCGCGCTGAGTTAAAAAGTTGCCAGGGTTATGCGGCCAACTCTGGGAATGAGGTGAAGTTCGAAACACGCGCACCAACTGCGACGACTGCGGATATGGAAGCGAGCGAAAAAGAAAAGTGTTGAGCACGCTAAACATCGCGGTGTTCACGCCAATTCCCAACGCCAGGGTTAGTGCCGCGACGGCGGTGAAGCCTTTATGCTTGCGCAGCATCCGAAAGCCATATCGCACATCCTGAAGCAGGCTTGTCATGGTTTGACTCCTTGGTTCCTAAGGTCCAGTAGGGCAATAAACATCACACCCGATTGGGTGCCGTGTTAGATTTTCCTTGGTCTGAGCTTCTTTCGGAGATTTGGCTCTGCCTCAAAAGTCGCACTTAGCGCGCACAGCAAGTGTTTTCTGGTTCGTGTTGTTTCGTGTGACTTCGTGGATCGT
>DASYRR010000047.1:0-42785 GCA_036004125.1 Pyrinomonadaceae bacterium
ATTTCGGCAGACGATCAGTTGATTCTGAAGTGGCTTCAAGGAGATCAGATAATGACTCGCCTCGGATAGTATTCCTCTTCACCGGTTTCATTCGTTGACCGCCCTTAACACTGCTTTTATCGCTTCATCAATTTTGGAACCATTCTTGCCGCCGCCCTGGGCCATGTCAGGCCTACCACCGCCTTTGCCTTCGAGTAATGTGCAAGCAATGCGCATTAGTTCGTTCATGTCGCCCTCGGCATCAGGTGACCGCGCGAACACCAAACGTACGGTATCGTCGTCTCGGGAAAAAAGGCAGGCTATTGTCCGGGAGTTCGCGATAAGAGCATGAGCGAGCTTCTTTAAGCTTTCCGAGTCTCTACCATCCAGGACTTTAACAATGACGCGAGTCCCATCTGGCTTTTGCTCTGCTGCATTAAAGAGTTCTTTGGCCTCAACTTCGGCGGCAAGCTCCTCCAACGAACGCACGCGTCGATGCAAATCTTTGTTCTCTTCAATCATGTGAGCAGCCAGCGATGGCGCATCATCTCTGCCGGTACTGAACAATGCCGCAATCTCTCGAGCACTCTTGTTTGCTTTTCGATAGTCAACGAGAGCGCGAATACCGGCCACAAACTCGATCCGAGTCAAACCTTTGGCTCGCACCCACGAACGCACTGCAACTATCCCGACTTCACCAGTTCGATACGCATGAGTACCGCCACAGGGTGTCAGATCAAACCCGTCAATTTCGATCAGCCGCAATTCGCCTTCACGTGCTGAATCCTTTCGCAGTGGTAGTCCAGCTGCTTCTTCAGAAGTGACATTGCGAATCGTGATTTGACGATCTTCCCAGATGACGTTGTTAGCGAGTTCAACTGCGCGTTCGATGACTTCATTCGTTGGATTACTTAAGTCCACATCAATTTCACAGGATTGTTCCAGAACTCGAAAGCTCTTGGTTGGTGACTTGAAGAGCGTGACTAATGCTTGCGAGAGAATGTGCTGGCCAGTGTGTTGTTGGATGTGATCGAGTCGTCTTGCCCAATCGATACGGCCACTAACTTCTGCTCCGACTGCTGGCGCTGTTCCTTGTACGACATGAAGTACTCCGTTGTCACCGTCATCAATACACTCGACCACCCTTGATCCGTTTAGCGTTCCAGTGTCACTCGGCTGGCCACCACCCGTTGGATAAAACGCAGTGCGATCTAACACAACTGCGGCCCAGCCACTGACGCGTTCAGTCACGTCAACAACGCGAGCGTTGAACTCGATGAGATGAGAGTCGTTGTAGTAGAGACGCTCAGTAGCCGCCACTTGGTTACCTTTAGTAGTGCTTTAGTTGAACTCGAGACTTCGTGCTGGGACCGCAGGCGTCTCGCCTGCTGTCTGTTGACTCCTCGCGTCGCATTTGAATTCCAGCGTAGCGCACTTCGACCGTTGGCAGGCGAGGGCGCCTGCGGTCCCTGTACTAACGCGCCCTTTCCAGTTGACTAGCTACTAAAGGGGATCGTTAAGGCTGGACTGGGCTTTTCAAAGAATTTCAAAGTGTCGACTCTAGTAGTACCTCTCCCAGCACCCGGGTTCGTGACAATGAGAATGGTGCTACTAAAGGGTAACGAGTGCAAGCCGGTTTTTGACAGTTACTTCTGCAAACCACGATAATCCACCACTGTTCCCCATGTTCACACCCGAATAGATCTCGGAGAGCCGATGAAGGTAAAACCACGCAGATTTCTTCCATGCTGGTGCGCGTTCGTATTGATGTTGCTGACGAGCGGAATCTCGTTGGCCCAGGGGAAACCGTTCCCCTCAATAACTTATCGCTTATCGATGTCGAGGCCTGTATCGCATCTCTTCGAAGTATCGGTTGAGGTCGAACTACCTGGCGATTTCAAAGACCCTTCGGTCAGCTTTCAAATGCCGAAGTGGTCGCCTGGACGTTACGCGGTTTTTGATTTTGCCAAGAATGTGCAGGAGGTGAGGGCTTTGGCGGGTATTTGCCCGGCCAAAGCGCAGTGCAAAATGGCGCCGCGTCCGGTAAGGCGTGTTGATGATCAGACGTGGAGTGTTGCAACGCTTGGGAGTTCGTCGTTGACGTTCGCGTACAAAGTATTCGGCAACGACCTTTCAGGAACGTTTTCGCAGCTCGATGAACGCCATGCAAACTACAACGGCGGTTCGATCTATATGTATCTGGTCGACCACAAGCCCGATTCCGTGAAACTGGTTATCGATCCACCTTCAGGGTGGAAGATTATCAATGGTCGCACGGAGCGTCCCGGACAAACCGAGTGGCAGTTTCCAAACTGGGACATCATGATCGACACACCGACTGAAATTGCTCCTGATTGGACTTTGGATGATTTTGAAGTGGATGGCAAGAAGTATCACGTAATGGTTCACTCATTCGGCGCCGAAGGTGGTAAGCGCCCGGCGCTTGTAAAAGACATCGAGAAGGTTGTCCGCGCGGAAACTGCAATGTGGGGCCCACCTGACTTTGATGAATACACATTCCTGATTCACTTTGCCGCAGACGATGAGTCAGGCGACGGAATGGAGCACCTAACATCGACCCAGATTATCGAACCTGGCGCATTAGGTGAGACAGGTGTGTATGACGACACGCTCGATACGGTGGCCCACGAGTTTTTCCACGTTTGGAACGTGAAGAGGCTGCGGCCTTATGAACTTGGTCCGTGGGATTTTACCAAGCCAGTGAGCACTCGTGGTTTGTTTGTGGCCGAAGGCTTTACGAATTATTACGGTCACCTGATGAGTCGCCGTGCCGGTCTCTGGGATGATGGGAAGTTTCTGCGGCGCGAAAGTCGGACTATCAATGGTATTGAAAACGATCCAGCAAATCATTTGATGAGCGCGGAAGAGTCGTCGTTATCGGCGCCCTTTCTCGATGACGCCCCGCACGCGCAAAAAACAAATCTGGCGAACACGGCGATTAGTTATTACCCCAAGGGGGAGTTGATCGCGATGGTATTGGACTTATTAGTGCGCGGTCGATCAAATGGCAAGCGATCGTTGGACGATGTCATGCGTGAGATGTACGACGAGTTCTATTTGAAGAGCTCCAGCAATAGTTACTATCTTCACGGACGAGGGTATCAACCTGAAGACTTGCTGCGAGTGACAGCAAAGGTCGCCGGAGTTGATTTTGAAGACTTCTTTAATCGCTGTGTTCGCAACACAGAAACGTTGCCATATGACGAAGCGTTTGCTTATGTCGGACTGCATGTTACGAAGACCGCGCTGAAGGAGCCTTTTAATGCCGGACTTGTACTTCAGTTTGATGATTCTCGTGTGCCGGTCATCGAGTACGTGCGGAACGACTCACCTGCGGAAGATGCTGGTCTCCAGGGTGGAGACGAGATTGTTGATCTGGCTGGCAAGCCCTTGAAAGAAAGCAGCTGGCGGGCAACACTTGCACGCTACAAGATTGGCCAGTCAATTCCGATCACAGTTAAGCGTAACCGTCGCACGATCAAAGCGAATTTGGTTTTGACGGAGGCAGAGCGATTTGAGTTCAAGATCGAGGAGCGCACTGATGCAACGGCAGAACAAAAGGCGATGCGCGCGGCATGGTTGAATGGGAGGTAGGTCTTTGATGTCACGACAAGCTAAAGCAGATCGGACGTCAAGGCACTATCACTTCCAGCGAATGAGGTGAGATCTCGAACCTCATTGGTAGGTGTCCAATGACCTCGCCATCGACTTGTACGGCAGCGTCACCCACGGCTCTTACTTGTGAAGTCTTAATAAACCGAACACCCTTCTTATCGTCAGGCATCCCTTCCCGCATCGCATAGGATAAGAGGTGAAGGTATTGAACGCGACTGAACGTCTCAATAATGCAAACCTCGAACTCGGGTTCATCGAGTCTAGCTCGCGGAGTGATCATTAGATCGCCACCGTAATGTGCAGCCTTTCCTATTGCGGCAAACGTAGCGCCGTAATTCTGGCCATCAATCTCAAGTTTGAACGGGCGCGGATTCCACGTTGCCAGGTGACTCAATCCCGATAACCAGAACGCACCTTTGCCAATACGTCTTTTGAGTGATGGCTGCACGCGCCTGACAACCGAGGCGTCGAGTCCAATTCCTGCCATCAAGACAAAGTGACGTCGTTCGTTCGTCGTTTCATCAATGGCGACGCCAAAATGAATTCGTCTGGATTTTCCCTGTGCCGCGACCGTTATCGCTTCGTCCACGTTCATCGGCAAGCCAAGTTCTCGTGCCAGCACATTCGCGGTGCCACGTGGAAGAATCCCCAGGCGCGCTTTTGATCCGACCATTCCCTGGATTGCCTCATTGATCGTTCCGTCGCCACCAGCGACGATCACATCCGTACTGCCATTATGTGCTGCGTGAGCTGCAATCTCCGCTGCATCGCCGGGCCCACTCGTCAACTTTAAGTCGACTTCGAGGCCGAGTGAATTTAGATCTGAAGCTAACTCCTGAATAGTTTTCCGCCTGGATACGTAGCGTCCAGTTTTGGGGTTGGAAATCAGGGTTGCTTTTCTTGTATGCATGTAGAAAGCAGTCAAATGGCAACTGCGGTGCCGTCTTTTACCTGTCTGTTCGCCGGAAAATATGATACATGCATTTGGATATCTCGATCATAGTCATACACGTGTCCGATAAATATGTCTGCTGATCCCTCGCTCGCACCAGCAAAAGAGACTCCTTCAACTCGAGAACTTTTAGTGTTGCTGGGTATTTACCTAATCAGCTTCGGTCTGCTGTCGATCAATCCGCATGATCGTGGTGACTGGGCGCTGGAAAACCTCTTTCCAGTGGGTCAACTGACAGCGGTCATCATTTCCTATAAATACTTCAAGTTCACGCGGCTCTCATACTACATGATCTTCTTCTACTTGTTTGTCCAGTCGTGGGGCGGACACTTCACCTACGCCGAGGCGGCTCCTTTTAATTGGGTGCGTGATTATTTTCAGCTCGAGCGCAATCACTATGATCGCGTGGCTCATTTCATGTTGGGATTCCTGCTTGGAATACCAATTCGCGAAATCCTTATGCAGGTTGTTCAGGCATCGAGGCGTTGGATTGCATTTCTGACTGGCTCGATCGTTCTGGCGATAGGCGCCTTCTATGAGTTGATCGAATGGTGGGTCGCAGTGTTAGCGACACCAAATCTCGGCGATAAATCTCTCGGAACGCAGGGAGATATTTGGGATACACAATGGGATATGTTTCTGGCGCTGGCGGGTGCCGTTTTGACGATCATGGTGTTTAGCCGTAGACATGATCGAGAGCTTGGTCGAAGATAGAAAATCATTGGTCATATATCATTTGACATTTTTCATTTGTCATTTGGAAAAACGGCCTTTGGACTTTGGACTTTGGTCTTCGAGGGAACGTTAAGAACGCCGCATAAGTCTAAGGCCCAAGTCCAAAGACCCAAGACCACTTCTTCAAAAATGACAAATGAGAAATGGCAAATGATATGACCAATGATTCAAAAGAACCAATCACACTTAAGTCGCTGTTTACTCGAGCCGATAATTCGGCGCTTCCTTGGTAATGATCACATCGTGCACGTGCGATTCTTTCAGCCCTGCCGAGGTAACTCTCAAGAACCTTGTCTTCTCCTGAAACTCGTTGATGGTGTGGCAGCCCGTATAACCCATTCCAGAGCGAAGACCGCCGACGAGTTGAGTAACCATGTCAGCGAGTGTTCCTTTATATGGGACGCGGCCTTCGATTCCTTCTGGTACTAACTTCGACTCTGTTTGCTCGGGGTCCTGCGCGTACCGATCGCGCGAGCCTTCGCGCATTGCCCCGATGGATCCCATACCGCGATACGTTTTGAAGGATCGACCCTGAAATAGAATCACTTCACCGGGCGCTTCTTCGGTGCCTGCGAACAACGAACCTATCATGACCACGTCTGCACCGGCCGCGATAGCCTTGGCGACGTCGCCTGAAAACTTGACACCACCATCAGAGATAACCGGAACACCCGTTCCGCGTGCCGCCTTAACACAGGAAGCGATCGCAGTAATTTGAGGTACGCCGGCGCCTGTAACTACTCGCGTCGTGCAAATAGACCCCGGTCCAATACCAACTTTGATTGCATCCACGCCGGCATCGATCAATTCCTTCGCCCCTTCACCAGTGCCCACGTTGCCCGCGATCAAGTCAGTATCCGGATACCGTTTCTTTGTTTCCTTCACAGCCTCGATGACTCTCGATGAATGACCATGAGCTGTGTCGACGACAAGACAATCAACACGCGCATTGACTAACTCGTCCGCGCGCTCCCGATAATCGCCAGTTGCACCAATCGCCGCAGCCACTCTCAATCTACCAAGATTGTCTTTTGCAGCAGTCGGATACTTGATTGCTTTCTGGATGTCCTTAACTGTGATCAGTCCTTTGATGTGTTTGTCCGTATCAACCACCAGAAGTTTTTCAATGCGGTGTTTCTGAAGTACTGCCTTTGCTTGCTCGAGAGTCGTACCAACCGGAACTGTGACCAACGGTTGTTTGGTCATTACCTCGGAAACGGGGATGTCGAAACGGGTTTCGAATCGCAGGTCGCGATTGGTGATAATGCCGACCAGGTGACCGGCTTCATCAACCACGGGCACACCACTGATGTGAAAGCGTTGCATTACCTGGAGCGCCTCGCGCACAGGTCGATCGGGTCGAATCGTAACCGGGTCGACAATCATTCCCGACTCAGAACGCTTAACTTTATCGACTTCTTCGGCCTGCCTTTCGATGCTCATGTTTTTGTGAACGACACCAATGCCACCCTGTTGAGCCAGGGCAATCGCCAGCGCGGCTTCAGTTACAGTATCCATTGCGGCCGAGCAAAGAGGGATTTGCAGTCGAATGTTTCGAGTGAACTGTGTTGAAGTATCGGTCTCGTAAGGTAAAACGTCCGATCGATCTGGAATCAAAAGAACGTCGTCGAAGGTCAAGCCTTCAAGAATATCTGATGTAATCATGTCGGTGGTTATGGCTCCTTAACCAATCAATTGAGAATAATCTTTAGCCAAAAGCAGAACTGCCCGCCTTTTGAGCGGGCAGTTCACTGTTTCAGTCGGCGCACACTTTCGAGTGTTGCGCCGGAAAGCACAGATAAACAGCTAAGGGAAAAACTTTATTGTAAGACTGCTTCGTAATCAGTTTCCTGTAACCCTAAATCCTTATTGTCCGCATTATACGCGCGGCCTAGGTACATTGCGAAAGACGGCTCATCCTTTGTCGGTAATGAATAGGCGCGTTTCTGAAACCAGTGTAATGCTGCCAACGCTGCGGCAGTGAGTAACGCCAGAATCAAAACGGCTAAAACCACAGTTAATAAAGGAGAGCGTGTCGCAGGTGTCTCCGTGTAGACCTTTGAATGAATCGGTGTTGTGTTCACGTCGTCAGACGAATCACCGTGTTCGCGTAGATAACGAGTATAGCCTTCGATTGCTTCCCGTTCGTCGTATCCCACGCAACGCGCATAGGCCTTTATGAAGCTGCGATTAAAAACTCCTCCCGGCAACCGTTTGTAATCGTTGGCCTCGATTGCCTCGAGATAATGAACTGAGATTCTTGTTTGATCGCAGATTTCGCGTAGAGGAATGCCTCGCTCCTCGCGTGCGAGTCGCAATTGTTCGCCGATACTCGCTGCCATTTCCAATCGCTCGATTCCTGGCGTTGGTTTAGGATTGGACTATCGTGCTCGCAGTTGTCTGAAAGCACGAATTATGGTGACCCTGAGTGAACCGTTTTCTATTGTCGCGCTAGGTCCTAATAATGCCCACAACTCCCACTATTTCCGCACTATAGCTTGCGGTGCTAAACGCTGTCAAACTTTTGCTTCTTAAAAGAGATGCGTCTCTTGCTTCTTCACGCGCAGGGTGGTACGTTGACCCCAACAGTGACCCGGTTTAGCACTTTCAATCTCTACAATTTTACAAAGTGAGGATAAAGAGATGCCCTTAGAAGCACTCGGAATGGTTGAGACCAAAGGATTCGTCGGCGCCGTGGAAGCCGCAGATGCGATGGTCAAAGCAGCGAATGTGCAACTTCTTGGTAAGGAATATATTGGAGCTGGTTACGTAACCATCTTTGTTCGTGGCGATGTTGGGGCCGTGAAAGCGGCGACTGATGCGGGTGCCGCAGCAGCTCGACGAGTTGGCGAATTAATTAGTGTCCATGTCATTCCGAGGCCTCATGCGGAAGTAGAACGTGTTCTGCCTGTAAATGGCCGAACCGGACTTAGTCCTGATGAACGTTCTATTCAGGGCGGAGCTCGCGGCCAGTTGGGCGAGGGCGAACAAGGACGAGCGTTGGGAGCACGCGAGGGAAGTAAGGAAAGAGCAAGGTGATTGGTGATTTGAATGTCCGATATGCTTTAGCTTGTCGATGAGGTTGAAGAAGCGCTCGCTGAAGGTAACGACAAGCTAAAGCATATCGGACATGAAATCGGGAATAAAGTGAGGCGTTATGTCAGTCGATAAGGATCTTGTTTCAGTTCAACAGGCGCGCGACTTGGTTGAGGCAGCTCATCGCGCGCAAACGGAAGTGGCGCTGTTTGAGCAGTCAAAGATTGATCGCATTTGCGAGGCAATGGCTTCAGCAGCTCTCCGCGAAGCGGCGAGACTGGGTGCGCTGGCGGTGGAAGAAACTGGCTACGGGATTCCTGATGACAAACGTGAAAAGAACCGTTTTGCCGCCGAAGACGTCTGGAACTACTTCCGAGGTTTGCGTACTAAGGGTGTCGTTTCTGAGTCGAAAGATGTAGTAGAGATTGCCAGCCCGCGCGGCGTTGTTGCCGGAATTATTCCTTCTACGAATCCAACATCGACCGCGATCTTCAAGATTCTTATTGCCATCAAATCACGTAACGCGGTTGTCCTTTCACCACATCCATCAGCTGCTCGGTGTATTAACGAAACAGCCCGAGTGATGAAAGAAGCGGGAGTCAAAGAAGGCTTACCTGCTGATGCGATCGCTTGTATGACTTCAGCGACAATCGAGGGTACCGAAGCGTTAATGAAGCACAAGCAGACGGCTGTGATTCTGGCAACGGGTGGCATCGGCCTCGTACGCGCTGCTTACTCTTCGGGTAAGCCGGCGTTCGGCGTAGGACCAGGAAATGTTCCTGTGTGCATCGAACGGACAGCCGATGTGCCTAAGGCAGTGCAGGACATTTTGACAGGTAAGTGTTTTGACAATGGAACTATTTGCGCTTCAGAACAAGCAGTTGTTTGTGATGCTCCGATCGAACAAGCGGTGCGAGAGCACTTCAAAGCACAGGGCGCACATTTTCTTTCGGCAACCGAGGCCGATCAGTTGGCCAGGGTAGTAGCGACACCACAACGTTCGCTTAATCCCGGGATTGTCGGTAAGTCGGTTGACGTTATTGCAAAGATGGCTGGCTTGAATGTTCCGACAGGCACTCGTTGTTTATTGGCAGATGTTGCTGGAGTTGGACGTGAACATCCTCTGTCGATGGAAAAGTTGTCGCCGATTCTGGCTTTCTACGTCGGCGATGGACTCGCGGCGTGCGTCAAACTCAGTCAACAGATTCTTTCTTATGGCGGGATGGGTCACACAGCAGGTATCCACACGCGATCTCGGGAAGCTGCGGTGCAGTTCGGTGCAGATATGCCTGCGTCACGCATAACGGTAAACACACCGACTACGCACGGTGCGATTGGTTTTTCAACAGCTCTGCCGCCATCGATGACTCTGGGCTGTGGATCTTGGGGAGGTAACGTCACATCAGACAACGTGGGTCCGCTGCATTTGATGGACATCAAGCGAGTTGCTTTTGAAACCAGACCAGTGCAGAGCGCTCGTCCGGCGCTGGGCGCTCAGCCAACCGCAGCTACAGCAACTTCACCGACACGCGACCCGGTAGGTGAACCGGCAATTGCCGGAGGAAAGATAAATCGGCAAGAGATTGCCGCGATTGTCGATAGGTTTTTGGCAGGGAAGGGGGTTGAGAATGTTCCTTCGTCAACACCGCTCCCGCAGCCACCCATAGTGAATGAGGCTGGCAGTATGTATAGCGGACCCGTTGGTTCGTCCGAGAGTACATCATCAGCCGGCAATGGACGCGAACGAACAGCGCCGACACCGCCGAAGTCTTCTCCACCGGCCAACGGAAACAAGCCGGTTGATTTTGTGAGTGAGGACGATGTTCGGCGCGCGATTCAAAAGGGCGAGAAGATTTACATTACACCGAAGACAATCATTACCCCGGCTGCTCGAGACATTGGGGAGCCGGCGGAAGTGTTTGCGAAGGTTTAGTCAGTGGTCAGTTGTTACTGCAAATAGCACCTATATGACCCATATGACCTATACGACCTATACCCCTTTAGCCACTGACAACTGACCACTGACATGTTCCTAGCCAAAGTAGTCGGCACAGTTTGGTCAACAAAGAAGACGCCTGATCTAGAGGGCGTCAGGTTCCTGATTGTCCATCCGTATGACCTGGACAAAGAGCCGACGCGCAATATAGTTGTAGTGGCTGATCGACTAGGTGCGGGAACTGGTGAGATGGTTATGTGCGCATTTGGCAAAGCAGCCCGGTCGGCAATTGGAAATCAGGACATGTCGATTGAAGCCGCAGTGGTTGGCATCGTTGATCGCGTTGACATCAACGACTCGACATCGCAAGAGATGATCGAGGCAGCGAAAAAGCTTGCGCAAGACAACGGAAGAAGGTGAAGTTATCGCCGATTGAAGATTGCAGATTGAAGATTTGATGTCCGATATGCTTTAGCTTGTCGCTGTGAATTGTTGAGGCGTCTTGGCTGGAGACTACGACAAGCTAATTAAGCGTATCGGACATCAAATCTTCAATCTGCAATATATTTTCATGGCTAACGAAGATTTGATTTATCGGATCACTCGGGCAGTTTACGATCGCGTAGGATCTGCTGCCGACGAGCAAACGATAGAGCAGCTGGTGACCGATATTTATCGTGAGGTCCAGGATTCTCGGTCGGTCTCCAGCCAGTGGTCTACCGGAACCACCATGCAAACCGGCGCGTCTGCGACACGCGAGGGATCCTCAGACCGAATGGTTATATCAGTGTTTGGTTTGGATCACCCGGGCATCGTCGCTGGAGTGGCGCAAATACTCGCCGAGGCAAGCTGCAGTATCATTGATATCAACCAAACAGTTGTTCAGGGCAAATTTGCGATGGTGATCATTGCCGATACGGCGCGCGCTAGAGAGAGCACCGCAGAACTCAAGGATAGACTAAAACGCGAAGGAGAGACCCTGGGAGTTCGGATCTACGCACAGCGTGAAGATCTATTCAATGCGATGCACCGGGTGTAAAGCGTTCTTTGAACTTTGAGCTTTGTACTTTGTGAAGAGTGATAAGTGCTTCTTTCCAAGATCGCAAAGCAAAAGGTACAAAGAACAAAGTACAAAGCACAAAGTACAAGGTTCATCTTTCCCATGCCAGATCCCGAGATAGATCGTCGCTGTAGCATCTGTGGCGCCTCAGTTCGCCCGCGCGCTATGTTTTGTCCACAATGCGGGCAGCCGATCGCAAATCAACCGAAGGAAACTGAAACTTCGCAATCTGATCAAGATCCGGCAGAAGACCTCTCAGAAAACAGCGACACAGTTGGTACCGCCCAAAGAACCGTACCAGAACTTCCCGAGACACAGCCTTTGATAGCTGTATCCGATCTTTCGGAAACGCAACCGTTGATCGCTGTGCCCGATCTATCACAGACCCAGCCATTAACGACCGCTCATTCTGTCGCAGAGGAAATGGCAACTACCAGACTCCCCAATTTGCAGAGAGCAACAGCGGTGGCCCGGGGTCTTGAGGAAAATGTATTGGGCCGGGTAGAAAAGATTCGCAAAGTGTCCAGTGTGGTGATCGATCAAGCTGCATATGATCCGAGTGTCAGGTTCTTACTGGTAGCCGCAGGCTTTTTCCTACTTTTCTTGTTTCTCTTGATTCTGAGTAAGGTGATTAGTTAAGCCGACTCCTGATGGAATACAGTCAAGCCGAAATTCTGCAAACTGTGGCAATGACCGAGATGGAGCATCTCGACGTGCGCACCGTAACGTTGGGATTAAGTCTGCGTGACTGCTGCGGCGACACCATGAGTACGGTCGCTGAACGAGCCAGCAACAAGATCGGCTCAATTGCTTCCCGGCTGGTTGAAACTGTCGACCAAATCGGCGAAGAGTTTGGTATTCGCGTCGCCAACAAACGTATAGCGGTCACTCCAATTTCGATGATTACTGAGGGAGCGAAGGGTGACCCCGTTCAACTGGCTCGGGCAATCGACGAGGCGGCGGGAGCGGTGGGCGTAGATTTCATCGGGGGATACTCAGCTTTGGTCCAAAAAGGCGCAACGAGATCCGAAACTGAATTCTTGAATTCGATCCCCGAAGCGTTGGCTACAACGCAGAGACTTTGTTCCTCGGTCAATGCCGCCACCACGAGAGCTGGAATCAATATGGATGCGGTTGCCCAGGTCGGAAGAATCATTAAGGAAGCTGCGGAACGAACTCGCGATCAAGGTGGCCTGGCCTGCGCAAAGTTTGTTTGTTTTGCCAATGCTGTTGAAGACAATCCTTTCATGGCCGGTGCGTTCCACGGCGTAGGTGAACCTGAAGCTGTCATTAACGTGGGCGTGTCGGGTCCGGGTGTAGTCCATCACGCAGTTCGGGAGGCTGACAAAGATTTGCCGCTGCAGGAACTAGCGGAAACGATTAAGAAGCTTTCGTTCAAGTTGGCTCGAGCAGGTGAACTTGTTGGACGAGAAGCTGCGCGACGGCTGGGGCTGCCGTTCGGGATTATAGATCTTTCGCTGGCGCCAACGCCGGTGCCGGGCGATTCAGTTGCGAACATCATCGAGGCCATGGGATTCGAACGTGCCGGTACGCACGGCACCACCGCAGCGCTAGCGTTACTGACCGACGCGGTCAAGAAGGGAGGCGCCATGGCCAGCGGCGCGGTCGGTGGAATGAGCGGTGCATTTATTCCTGTGTCTGAAGACGCCGGTATGATCGAAGCCGCCGTCGTTGGCGCACTCTCGCTCGACAAGTTGGAAGCCTGGACCAGTGTGTGCTCCGTCGGGATTGATATGGTTGCTATCCCGGGTTCAACCTCCGCCGAAACCATCGCGGCGATTATTGCTGATGAACTTGCGGTGGGTGTGATGAACAACAAGACGACCGCCGTACGTATCATTCCAGTACCGGGACGAAACGTTGGCGAGATGGTAGAGTTTGGTGGTTTACTTGGAAGTGCGCCGATTATGGCGGTGAATGCATTTTCATCCCGCGACTTCATTCGGCGTGGCGGAAGAATTCCGGCGCCGATTCACTCGTTGAGGAATTGAATGAAATGTACGATATGCTTCAGCTTGTCGCTGACGTTGGAAGGTACATTCTTGGACTGACGACAAGCTGAAGCATATCGTACAAAGGAGACGTTATGCCTGAAGCACTGGGAATGGTTGAATGTCGCGGGTTGGTAGCAATGATTGAAGCCGCCGACGCGATGGTCAAGTCCGCAAACGTTCGCCTCGTTGGCTGGGAGAAGATAGATGCTGGTTTAGTAACTGCGATTGTTCGTGGCGACGTTGCAGCTGTCCGAAGTGCTGTGGATGCCGGAGCGGCGGCGGGAAAGAAGGTTGGGGAAGTTGTAGCGTCTCACGTTATTCCCCAACCACATTCGGATGTCGATCTTGGTTTGCCGGTGCTTCACACGGGCGAGACGACCAGGAAAAAAATCAGTGGGTCGGTGAGAGGGAAGTAGTCACCAGACGTCATTTCCAAAAAGGTTTTCATTCTCACAGCGTTTAAGCGCCGTGAACCTCAGACAATCTGAAATCTGCAATCTGAAATCTGCAATATCCTCACGGTTTCTTCGTTGGCGTTACCGTTGAGGCGTTTGGTAATCGTACCGGTGGTGCTTTTGGTGAGTTTGGATTCTCACGTCTCGCTAATCTTCCTGTCCTTGTCAGAGCGATTCTTTTCTCAGAAGAGTTCGGTTGATCCACAGTTACTTTGATCGCGCGGTAGGTGCCGTCAGGTGACTTGTTGGTTGGACTGTAGGAAAGCACATACTGGGTACGAAGGTCTCTCACAATCTCGGCGGCAATCTGAGGGAGGTCAACGAGCGATTCGGGGAAGAAAGCACGGCCCCCAGTTTCGGTAGCTAACTTATTAATTAATGACGTAGCCTTGTCCCTCGGGCTCTTCCGAATGAGACCTGCTTCCTTGTCGAGCTCATTTATGAAGCCGATGACAAAGATTTGTACGTCCTCCTCTCGCAGACGAGCAAAGAGTTGCTCCTGCTTGTAGAAGCTGTTTCGATCTTCTCCGTCGGTAATCACAATCAAAGCACGGCGTCGTCGATCTCCTTCGTCGCCTCTTCTGTACTCCGAGACGTGTTCCGCCGTGAGATAGACAGCGTCGATGATCGCAGTTTGCCCGCCTTCGACGTAAAAACTGTCGAGACCATCCATCAGCAGATCTCTATTGTCAGTAAAGTCTACGACCGTCTCGATCTTGTCACTGCTGATAAAGCGCACCAGGAAAGTTTCATCGCCCTTCTTGTTGCTGTTAATGATGGTCTTTCCCGCATCGACTACGCTCTGGAGCTGAGAGCGTAGTGAACCTGACGTGTCAACAGCGAGTCCGTAACTAATTGGTACTTCTTCTCGAGTGAAGCTTTCGATTGGTTGAGGCACACCATCCTCAAAAACGTGAAACTCAGCTTGCGCAACATTGTCGATGGGCCTGTTGTTGCGATCAATCACCCGCACGTGGAGCGGCACGAGATCGGTGTTTATCTTAACGATGTCGTCGGGACTAAGCTCTCGAGGGGGTTCCGGAGTTGGAGTAGGTTTTAGTCGCGGCGGTGGCGGCGCCTCACCCAACGTGGGTTTCCCGCTTGGTTGGGGTGTCTGAGTTGGAGCTGGCGAGCTTTGTGGTGCAGTTACCGGAGCGCTGGTCACGGGAACTGGCGTAGGAGTCGGTTTGGCAGGGGTTGTTTGCGCCGTTCGCGGCCGATTCTGCACCGCAGCGAACGTTGAACTCAATAGAAGACAAAACGCCAGCGCGGCCACAATCATCGCCAGGGATCGTCTAAGTGCACCTTTGTTGTTTAAATCAAACACCTTCATCAAACTCTTACCTCGAAAAGTCAGTGCCTGCCTCCGGACCTAATCATACGAAACGCTCCGTGAACCCATCAATCGGGACCGGAGCGCTTTTGGGGGGTTTCCGTACCAACCGACTGCCGCACGTGGGGCTGGGGCAAACAGCGTCGCAACCAATGCGGCGATCAAGCGCACACTTAACAGATGCTATAGAGGTAATTCTGCGTTGCCGAAAACTCTCTGGACCTAACTGCCAGAAACTATCGCGCTCCAGCCGTAGCGTAGTACCCTTCCTTCGAGCGCACCCACAGGCGAGGAAGGCCGCGGGGTGGCTTCACCGAGACTTTGACCCGGTGCCACTTGCCATTATTCTCAAACGCTTCAGGTTTGTAACCAATCGAATACTGGTGCCGCAGCTCCAAAGCTATTTGTTCGAAGATGTCGTCCATCTCGGCGGCTGAATGAGGGAAAAATGCTTTGCCACCCGAAACTCCAGAAAGCTCGTCAAGAACGCCCTGGCCCTCCATACCTAATGAGCTTCCTGCGTCACTGCCGCTAAGAATTCCAATCGCATACAGCACGACATCCGACTCTTTCAACAACTTACGCAGCTCATTGAACGTATAGCGAGAGTCGTTATCCTGACCGTCGCTAATCAAGAGCAGAGCCCGCTTTGGATGTGCCCCCCGTTGAACCTTTTCAACGCCAAGATAGCAAGCATCGTAGAGTGCTGTTTGGCTTTTAGTCTCAACAAAGGTCAGTTTGTTGAGAACCGCGTCGCCATCGCGCGTCTTATCCAGCAGAAGTTGGGCGCGTGAGTTGAACGCGATTAGGAAATACTCGTCCGAGTCGTGGCTCGTTTGAATGAACTTGCTCAGAGCGTCGCGTGCGCGCCTTACCTTGTCGCCGCTCATTGACCCCGACACATCAAAAATGACACCGACTGAAACTGGCGAATCGTCATCGCTAAAGAAGGTAATCTCCTGCGGCTGCTTGTTGTCTAAAACGGAGAACGCCCCCTTGCTGAGGCCGGAAACATACCGGCCATAAGAATCCGTAACGGTTACCGTTAGCGTGATTAGATCCGTGTTGGTTTTAAGATATGTATCGTCGAGCTCAATTCCGAGTTTCTGTTTCTGGGGAGGAGGAGTTGGCGTTTGCACAGCGGCGCCGGTGGCGGGTGTTTGGCCTGCCGTGCTTGTCTCGGGCGTTTGTGCTAGCGGACCCGAGGCAGGCTTGTTTGGCGCGGTGGTTTTCTGGGTTGTCTCCTGGCTTCTAGCTACGAGTGCGAGTGCCAATATTGCAAGTAGCATTAATGAAGCAAACGACAATTTGTTGGCCTTGCGTGTCGGTAAATACATCTCACCCCCCGGCGATTCTCTTGGTTTCAGCTTTAACTTACCGGTCAGGCTCGAAAGGAACTTGCTAACACAGATGCTCGCAGGAGTACGAGTGATGCCCGACATTTCAGTTGGAGCGTGAAATGGCTGCAGGGAGACGACCGCGCTGTTTCAAATTAGCTGTGTTTGCACGGTCATTCTAGGACAGTGTTTATCAGACGTGCAAGATCAGAGTGGGAGGAGACCCAGTGATTGAAGATTGCAGATTGAAGATTGACCCTATTTGAAAAGGTGCTCAATAAATCTGCAATCTTCAATCTGAAATCTGCAATCTGCAATGACTCGGGGTAAGCCTTACTTGCTATTTCCCTAAACTGGCTGTGCTTCGATTATGCTCGTTGGCTGATCGGTCGGAATCACCTGAAGCAGTTTGAATCCGGCTGCCGCCAGAAGATCCTCAAACTCTCTGGCTGTCCGTTCCTTGCCGCCGGTCATGACTAACATGTTCAGATCGATGAATTTGGAGAAATCAGGTTCATTAGTCTCTGGGACAACGCAATCGACAATGATCAGTCTTGCATCGGGTCGCATTTGAGCGTGACAGTTTTTGAGGATCTGCAGCGCTCGCTCGTCATCCCAATCATGAAGGATCCATTTCATTACATAAGCATCGCCACCAGCTGGAACTGATGTGAAAAAGTTTCCGGACACGGCGTCGCAGCGTTCGAGGAGTCCTGCGGTTTCAAGGCGTTCTCGCGCCCCGTTTATTACTTCTGGCGCGTCAAACAAGATGCCTGTCGTTTTTGGATTTGATTTTAAGATTTCGGTAATCAGGCCTCCGTGACCGCCGCCCACATCTACTACGGTATTGAACTTCGAAAAATCAAAGAGAGAGCGCAGTGATTCATTGACCGCTGCAGTCATTCCACTCATTGAATTATTAAAAACCTTCGCTTCTTCCGGGTTGTTTTGAAAGTAGGTCCAAACGTCCGTTCCGTAGAAATTGTCAAATGCTATCTCGCCGGTTCTTACCGAATGCATGAGATTTCCCCAGGCCGGATAGTGTTCCTGACCCAGCTCCGAAACAGTGAACCAGCGGAGCGAACCTGGGGCGTCCGTCATCAGCGTTTCAGACAGTGGCGTAAGTCCAAAGCGACTGTCGCTCTCACCTGATAAGACTCCAACGCTCACCAAAGCGCGCAATACGCGGAACAGTGATGCTGCATGTGTCTCGGTGGCTGAGGCTAACTCTGCTGCCGTTTTGGGACCTGTCTTTAATAGATCCGGAATTCCGAGTTTTGCTATTACATAAACGGCCCTGGAAATCCAAAACCCGCCGATAATTTGCAGCATAGCCAGGTGAGGTTGTTGTTGTTGTGTTGCGGCTGTCATTGATTCTCCTTGGAATGAATTGAACTTCGTCTAGTTAACGCGCAAGCTTCAGCATGTTTGGTTCACCTGGACTCAATTGCCTCATCTTAGCGGTCCGTCAGTCAACCGCCCAATGTGCACTGGCCACGTACGATTTTTCACCTGCAGCCACTTCCTTTGCAACTTCTGACACCGTGAAGCGTGATCGCCTAGCCCAACAACGGCACTAGTTGGGGCGCATGGGCCCGTCCGACAATATTGCGGTTGCGCATGTTATACTCGCAAGTCATTTTCATTTTCGCAAAATCAAGTCTATGGCTGAGTTTGTCTGTCGATTAGGAACACCTGCGGGCGAAGTCGTGACACGAACGATTGACGCCCCAGGTGTTAAAGAGGCACGAGCGCGACTCGAACGTGAGGGCTTCCGTGTTTTTAACGTCGCGCCGCCAAAAACTTCAGGCGTCACGGCGCTTACACAATTCGGCCGCTCCGGTGCTCACGCGCGAGTAAAGGCAAATGATTTTCTTCTCTTTAACCAACAACTAGCCGCTCTGGTTAGGGCAGGTATTCCCATACTCCAGGCGATTTCGATGTTGCGCAAACGAGCAGCATCGGCACGTCTTCGTACCGTGCTCGGAGATGTAGAAGAACAGATTCGCGGTGGTGCCGCACTCTCCCAAGCCTTCGCTTCGCAGGGCGGAATATTCCCTCGGATTTATACGGCCTCGATTTTGGCGGGTGAGCGTTCAGGCGCGCTCGACGACGTGCTTAGCCGGTACGTTATCTATATGCGCCGCAATGTTGCGTTGCGAAGAAAAATTCGTGGTGCGTTGGCTTACCCGGTGTTTTTGTTGTTTGCGTCCGCTTGTATGGTCACGTTTCTCACCGTCTATGTGGTGCCGAGGATGGCGGACTTGTTTTCGGGTTTCGGCAATGAGCTACCTACGGTTACCCAAATCGTGGTTGGTTTGTCACGTTGGCTCTCCTCCAACGTCATATGGTTTGGCCCACTGATCATTGGCGGGTCGGTCTTAGTGTTTCTCTGGTCACGAACACCGCGTGGAAAATTGCAGCTCAGCTCACTGATTCTTAAGATCCCACTAGCCGGCAGTTTGGCTGTTCAATTGTCGGTAGCTCAGGCGACCCGGTCGTTGGCAACACTCCTCGCGGGCGGTATTACTTTAGTTGAGTCATGGGAGATTGCTTCCGAATCGATAACGAATCTCGAGTTGCGACGGCGTAGCTCGTCAATTCTTCCGATGATCCTGGAAGGGCGGTCATTTACGGAGAGTTTGGAAGTCGCGGGCTGGATGCCGCCCCTGGCCATTGACATGATTGGGATCGGTGAAAGATCGGGAAGTTTGCGTGAAATGCTTGATGAAGTAGCGGTGTTTTATGACGCCGAATCTGAAGTGCGACTTGAGCAGTTGACGACCACACTTGAGCCTGCGATCCTTGTCGTCATGGGGGGCATCGTAGTGACCATCCTACTGGCCATTTACCTCCCGATCATTCAATCGATTTCGAGCGGTGCTGGAATTACAGGTCGCCATTAATTTCGTCTTATGAAGCAAATATCCGAAAACGAAACTATCACGCGTGAGCTACCGGCGCTGGGTGAAGACTTTGACGAACATCAGCCACCGGAAATGAAGGCTGCCAAAGAGCTGGCGCGTCGATATCGACTTCCTTTCGTTGACTTACTGCCGCCCGATCGAGAGTCGCCCATCGACTACACGCTCTTTACTGAAGTGCCTGTCGACCTGATGGTCCGTCATCAATTTGTCCCATTGAGACGGGACGAAAAAGGCCTGCACATCGCAATGGCCGACCCGACTGATCTGGAACGTCTCGATGAGCTGTCAAGCACACTACGAACTCGGATCATCCCAAACGTGGCTACAGCTGGAGCAGTCGAAGTTGTGTTACGCAAAGGCGACACGACTCAGCGTGTGTTGCAGGAGGCGGCCTCAGGTTTTCGAATCTCACTTGTCAGGGAAACCGAACATGGTGAAGAGGTGTTGGATCTTGATCGATTGGCAACGGATTCAGAAATGTCGCCAATCATCAAACTCGTGGATACGATAATTTACAACGCAATGGAGTCGCGAGCGTCTGATATCCACATCGAAACACGCGATACGGAAGTGCAGGTCAAATACAGGATCGATGGCGCTTTGTACGCGAAGGTTGATCCGATCGACCTCGCATACCATCAAACTTTGATCTCGCGCATAAAGGTGATGTCTGAACTGGATATCGCCGAGCGCCGCGTACCGCAGGATGGTCGGTTCAGAGTTCGATATAAAGGACGGAATGTGGATTTCCGCGTTTCGATCATGCCGACAATTCATGGAGAAGATGCGGTCATTCGAATCCTCGATAAGGAACAGATCAATGAAGAGTTCAAAAACCTGAATCTGAATGTCGTCGGCTTTGCCGAAGAAGATCTTAGAAAGTTTCGTCGCTACATCGCCGAGCCATACGGGATGGTCCTGGTAACTGGCCCGACAGGCTCTGGCAAAACCACCACTCTTTACGCGGCGCTTAACGAGATCAGAAACGAAGAGGACAAGATAGTCACAATCGAAGATCCGGTTGAGTATCAACTTCACGGCATCACTCAGATCCCTGTAAACGAAAAGAAGGGTCTAACGTTTGATAGGGGACTTCGGTCGATCCTCCGACACGATCCGGACAAGATAATGGTCGGTGAGATTCGCGACACTGAGACCGCCCAGATAGCCATCCAATCAGCCCTGACTGGCCACCTCGTTTTCACCACAGTTCACGCGAACAATGTAATCGACGTTATTGGGCGATTTCTCAACATGGGAGTTGAACCCTACAACTTTGTTTCGTCATTGAACTGTGTGCTGGCTCAGCGGCTTATCCGGATGTTATGCCCTTACTGCAAACGACTGTATCACCCGACTGACGTTGAGCTGACCGAATCCGGTCTCTTACCAGAACAACAGAAACATCGGACCTTCTATGCAAACGTAGGCTGCGATGCCTGTAATCACACGGGCTACCGAGGCCGAACGGCAATCCATGAACTATTAGACCTATCAGACAATATTCGCGAGATGATCGTTGAACGACGACCCGGTTCGGAAGTTCGGCGGGCAGCGGAGGCTGAAGGATTAACCAGCCTACGCGAGTCGGCTTTGCAGAAGGTCTTCGCCGGCACGTCAACTTTGCACGAGATTAACCGGGTAACTTTCGTAGAAGAGTTGAGCGCCATTAAGTAGGAATCCTCGACGCCCAGCGCTGCTTTGAAAAGGACCTGAATCGGGCTGTTTTTAGGAACCTAATTTTCTTTGCCGCGTGTAAGGAAATCAGGTGCGTGGATCTTGCATCTTAGACGCCGCAGCGGCATTATTACACCGCTGAATCTATCCACCTCCCGACTAGAACGACCTAGAATGACAAAGAGAGACACTATGCGAACTCGAACAATTATCTCCCTAATCCTTACGATCAGTTTGCTGTCGCTGCCAATCACGGCTTTCGCCAAAAAAGGCGAAAAGAATTTTAAGCGTGGCATGGAGCTGGAGAATGCCCAACAGTGGGACAAGGCAGCTCAAGAGTTCACCCTGGCCGTTGCGGCGGACCCGGCAAACATGGAGTACCAACTGCATTTCCGTAGGGCCAGTTTTAACGCGTCGCAAACGTACATGCAGCAAGGGCGATCACTCGCAGAGCAGGGGGATTTCGTTGGCGCATACAACGCATTCCGCCAGGCTTATGGCTACGATCCGGTGAATGAGCTGGCTGTCTCTGAGATGGAACGCATGCTACGAATGCAGGGCGTGAAGGAGGGCCGGAATACGCCAACTGGCGTTAAGACTGGCGAGCCTCAGGATGGCACCTTCACCCCATCGAGCGCTCAAGCTCAGGATTTGATAACGCCGCGCGAAACACAGATGCGTGTGGTCCAGTATCAAGGCGATCTCAAATCGTTCATTCGCCTTTACGCGGAACAACTAAATTTGAACGTGATCTTTGATCGCCAGTCGTTCGCTCAGTCGCGGCCTCTTGATATCAACCTGCGCGATGTGACCACTGCCCAGGCGCTCGATTACGTCTTTCTGCAGGAAGGCTTGTTCTTTCAGAAGCTCAGCCGCCGGACAATCCTGGTAGCCGATCAGAGCCGTCGACCACAGTACCAACAGTTAGTGTTGCGGACCTTCTTCCTGTCTAACATGAAGCCGACGGATGCCCGCACTTTAGTCCAGCAGGCGATTCCGCCGTCAGTGGGCAGGCCACAAACCATCGTTGTACCGGATGATGCCACCAACAGTTTGACAGTACGCGATACTGCTGAAAATGTGCGCCTCATCGGCGACTTGTTACAGAGCATCGACAAGGACCGCGCCGAGGTTGTAATGGATGTCAGTATCTATGAGGTGTCCAAAAACGACCTGCTGCAGTTTGGGAATCAAATCGGAGCAGCAGGGGCTCCCTTCAGTATTGGCGGTTCACCCGGATTTTCATTGTTGACGGATAACGGTGTCATTAACGGTGGTGGTGGCCGTGGCGTCAACCTGGGCGCATTAGTGGGTTCCGTGCCCACCGCTCTGGCCGCGGCTTTGGTACTCCCGCAGTCCACTCTTACGGCATTCCAGAGCCGAGACAACACAAAGTTGATTGCTTCGACTCAAGTCCATGCATTCAACGGCGAGGAATCTATGGCCCGCATAGGACAACGCGTCCCGGTGCAAACTGCGCAAGCGTATCCATTCGGTGTCCAGACTGGGCAGCCGTCAACAGGTACTAACTTTCCTACCGGCGGGTTCCCCGTAATCAACTACGAGCCGACGGGTTTGACGCTTAAGTTTACGCCTCAGGTGTTTCCCAATCTCGACGTCCAGGTCAAGATGAACATTGAATCAAAGGACGTTCTTGGGGCGGGCAGCTTGACTCCCACCTTTACTGAACGAACGATCACGGGCACCGCGCGCGTTCAGAATAATCGAACGATGATGCTGGCAAGTGTTTCACAGGATGTGCAAACGCGAGGACGAGCGGGGCTACCGATTCTTGGCGGCTTACCAATCCTGGGACGTCTGTTTACCTCTCCTACGCGCAACAATCGACAAGTAGACATTGTCATTTCGGTGACGCCGCGAGTTCTTCGTGCACCGACCGTGACTCCGCGTGACGAAGAAATGCGTCCTAGTGGAACTCTGCAATCACCAACAACGGGCTCGCTAGCCGAGATGGTGCGCGACGCAGATCGCGATGATCAAATCGCCGCCGCAAGAGCGATCCCTCGAAATGTGACAGTGCAGCTGCCAGACGCTCCGCTTGAGATCGCTCCGAAGTCGACTGAAACCGCTCAAGCGACGAACGCGGCAGTGGTTCCAGCTTCGACAGCGGCAGCACTTGCACCTAAACAGGTTGCAGCAACGCCCAAAGACAATAGGGCAACTGAACCCGTTGAGGAGTTGCCGACGTTTGTGCCAGCACCTAAGTCGTTGGTAAGCGATCGCGCTGCAGCCGAGGTTGCGACAGTCAACTCAAGCGCGGCCGGTACGCAGAACGCAGTGTTGTCCAATTTGCCGAAAGCTACTGAGACTTCACTTAACACGAAATCCGGCACGACTCGAGTAGCGCAACTTAGTTTGCTGCCTACCGACGACGTGTTGAAGGTTGGTGAGAAGCGACGTTATGCGGTTCAGCTCAACTCCGACATGACGCTGAGCCTCGCATTATTGGCTTTGCGCTTTGATCCAAAAGTTGTCAGGGTCAACGCCGTGACTGCTGGATCGCTACTAGGCAATCAAGCTGATGGTCTGGGCGCGACATTCGCCCAATCAGTTGACGCAAACGGTGTTTGCCTTATCTCAATTTCTGCACTCAACGCTAAGGCATCGATCAAAGGATCAGGCGCATTGATCTTTATCGACGTTGAAGCCGTTGGTCCCGGAAATGCTTCACTTGTTTTCGACAAGGAGACATTGCACCTCGTGGCCACTGACGCACGCGATGTTGTGACTGAGGTGACGCAGGGAACAGCAACCGTCAAGCAGTAGATGTTCATAAAGGAAAAAAGGCATAACGCGGCCTTGCAAAAACGCGGCGACTTGATGAGCAGACTTAAATCGACTGGTCGCCGCGTTTCTTTGTCAGGTCTAACTAGCCAGCCGGGTTTTTCGCTGATAGAGCTGGTGATTACAATCACCGTGCTTACGATTCTGACGCTCGGTGTTATACCGCTGGTAAAGGTGTCGGTGAGGCGCAGGAAGGAACAGCAACTTCATGACGTGCTGCGACAGATGCGAACTGCAATTGATGAGTTTCATCGCGACACTATCGGAATGATTTGCACCGGAACCGGCATTGGAAACCAGTCACAACAGGGTGGTCAACAAGGGAATCCCTACGTTGACCCGCGGAGCAAGGTAATGATTAGCGACTGCACAATCTTTGGAGTCGATAATCCTGATCACTACCCGCCAACACTCGAGACACTTGTGGAAGGTGTCAATGTTATGCCTCGTATTACAACGGGAGTCGGCGGACGAGGCCTGCAAAGCACCGGCACCAGTTCGTCAAGTAGCCAGTCAGTTCTGGATTCTCAACTGTCAACAAAGAAAAAAGTGTACTTACGAGAACTTCCGATCGATCCAATAACGGGTAAGGCTGACTGGGACTTCAAATCCTGTTACGACGCGGTAGACTCGACTTCGTGGGGCGGAGAGAACGTTTTTGACGTGCGCTCGAAGTCGAAAGCCAAAGCATTAAATGGGGAGCAGTACAGTGATTGGTAACCTAAAACTGAGACGCGGAGACAGGGAAATAGGGAGTCACGGCGAGGGCAATGTGGTCCGACTATTAGTTGCGCGCGGCTTTACACTGCTCGAGCTGATGATCGTGATTTCGATCATCATTATCCTCGCCGCCATCACGCTGCCGCAGTACCAGCGGACTATTTTGGCTACCAGGGAAGCAGTGCTGAAGGATGACCTTCACAGAATGAGAGAACTGATCGATCAGTTTGCGGCTGATAAGGGTCGCCTACCGCAATCACTCGATGACTTGGTTTCGGAAGGATACATGCGCGAAGTTCCAGTCGATCCTTTTACCTCTCAGAAAGATTGGACGATAACCTCGGGCGAGGATCCCAATTCAACCGATGGACAGTCAGGTATGACTGATGTGCACAGCGCCTCAAGTGATGTTTCCAGTGAAGGCACGCCATATAGTGAATGGTAATTATTTAAGATTGAAGATTGCAGAGTGAAGATTGGCGTGTAAACGGTAGACAGGACTGATCAATTGGTTTTCCAGGACCTGATGGCTCGCAACTAAGTACTAAATCTGCAATCTGAATCTACAATCTGAAATAATTTCGTGCCCAATCTCATCTCCAAAATAATCGACCCCTGGTATCCGTCAACCGCGATTGGGTTGGAAAAGGGGATCGCCTCCGTCGTTCATCTCGAAAAAACTCGAGGTCGCAGTTGCACCGTAAAGCGGGCCGCGATTTTCAATATAGCGGAGTCGATTGTCCGTCCCAGTTTCGAGGAGCGGAATATTGATAACCCTTCCCAACTAGCCAGTGTACTCAGAGAACTCGCCGCGACTGCCGGTTTGTTGAGACAGAAACGCTGGTCGATGAGTCTTCCCGAAGCCACCACTCGCACTCTGGTACTGACTATGGAAAGTCAGCCACAGTCCGCTTCGGAGTTGCAGGACGTATTGAGGTGGAAGATGGAGCGTGGATTCGGGGCTCCCCTGGAGGAGCTCTCCGTTTCGAAAGAGAAATTGCAGAAGGATTCTCAAGGCCGAGATCGTTACTTGGCCGTGGCGACGCGAAGCGAGGTCCTTGCTGAATATGAACGAGTGCTCGAGTCTCTCGGCTGGCGAGCAGGCTTGATTCTGCCTCGACATCTGGGCGAGTCGCAGTGGTTAGTACGTAATGGGTCCATTGGAGACTCGTTGTTGTTGAGCGGGTCCGGAGAAGGTTTTACCGCAGTAATCTTGCGTGACAAGTACCCGCTAATCGTTCGCACCGTGACCTGTGCTGAGCAGGAGTGTGAAGATGAGTTCTATCGGCTCTTGTTGTTTTACCGAGATCGGCGGACGGCGGATGGCGACGAAGCGCACTCAGCCCTAACTCGCTTGATGGTTGTGGGTGACGGTCTTACCAGGCAGCGCGCCGGTGAAATCGTCAACGAGACCACAGGCGGAGATTTGCGGGCATTGGATGCCGAGGACTTTGGTTTGCAGCTTCCTGGCCGGGAACTTAGTTTCGACACCATTGCAGCCCCTGCCGGTCTGGCAACCTTATCCTTTTAGTCACTCTTGACCATCGGCTGAGTGAAACAATTCCGTTTTTCTAGACGTAACACTCATGAATCATGAATATTGTTGTATCTCCTTCAGCTCCAGCCATTACCCAGAATTTGGCGTCCGCGAACGATACTGATTTGGTGGCCGGCGCGGTTGTCGGCGTCGAAGGCAGCTTCGAAGAGCTAGTACGGCGATACCAGCGTCCAATCTCAGCCTACGTTTATCGCATGGTGGGCAACTACGAATCAGCACTCGACCTCACCCAGGAGATTTTTATTAAGGTTTACAACTCGCTCCGACGTTATCGTTCCGAGTTCAAATTTTCAACCTGGATATACAAAATCGCGCACAACTCAGCAGTGGATCACCTTCGCCGGTCCGCGACTCGCGAGCAATCGCTTATTAGCGGATCCGAAGGCGACCACTTCGAACTCCCAATCGAAAGCGGCCTGCTAACCCCTGAACAAGAGAGTGAACAGAAGGAACGCCGCAGCGAAATCGAAAGCGTTGTGCGTTCGCTACCCAGCAATTATCGCGAACTCGTAATCCTCCGCCACTCTCAAGATCTAACGTATGAAGAGATCGTGGAAGTTACTGGCTTGCCGCTGGGGACAGTAAAGAATCGTCTCTTTAGAGCTCGGGAGATGATGCGCCAACAATTTGTTGAAAAAGGAATCACGGGTATTTGATTCTTAACATGTCAGCGACCTCCGAAAAGACCTGCGAGCAACATCTAATTCCCGCTTACATCGATGGCGAGTTAGACAAAGCTACCCAACAGTTTTTCGACGATCATTTGCACGATTGCCCGGCTTGCCGATCTGAGTTGCGTATCCATCAACAGTTTATTTGTGCGCTTGATGCGGCGCTTGGTAGTAGAGTTGAGGTTGACGTTCCCGCGAATTTTTCCAAACTCATTGCAGCCCGGGCAACCAGCGATATGAGCGGTGTTCGCTCTGCTGCGGAAAACAGAAAGGCGCTCGTTTTCTGTCTTGTCCTCGCAATTTCCGGATTTGCGTTGGTTGGCGTGACTGCCCGTCAGCTGGCAGTTAGTTTGGTATGGAGAGTAGCCGGAAAAGCCTTTGGATTGATCGATGTTACTTGGAATGCGGTGTACGATTTAGTCGCGAGTTTTGCTGTTATTTGCAGAGTTCTCAGCAGGAAGTTCATCGTGGAAACGGGAAGTCTGGGAATAGCTCTAACTCTTCTTGCTCTCGCAGTCCTTCTGCTTTCGCGTTTAATCTTCAGCTACCATCGCACGGGCGCAATCGAGTAAGGGGCGCCGCGTGGCATGATTACCTCGTCTTTACAAACAATAGAGTCTTACTTACCCGCCACCGTATACAAACGATTAAATGTTATTAACCTCGGTCGAATAACCACACTACTCGTGTGGTTTCTTGTGCTGGTGGGGGCTGTTCATGCACAGTCGAATGCTAGCGAGAACCCAGGCGAACGGGAAGTTGTGTTCAGCGGCGTCAATGACGGCGACGTTTTCGGAATGGGGAATACCATCCGAATCACCGGAACCGTCAAAAAAGGCGCGATGGCCTTTGGTGGCGATGTAGTGGTGGCCGGAACTGTCGAGGGTGATGTTGCGACAATAGGTGGTTCCGTAGTTCAACTAGCCGGCGCAAAGATCGGTGGCGACGTGATCGTCATAGGAGGAACCTACACACACATTGATAGCGTTCCTCAACGAAGCTCTAATCCCACGACCATCATGTACGCCGGCTACCAGCAGGAGCTACGCAACCTTATGCGCAGCCCTACTGGACTTCTACGACCGAGTTGGTCGCCAGGCTATCTGGGGATAAGACTGCTGGCGATTCTTTTCTGGTTCATCGTGTCGCTGGCGCTGACTGCCGCGATGCCCCGTACGGTTAGTCGGGGGGCCGCCAGGCTTCAGTTGACGAGCTTACGCGTTGCTTTGATTGGCGTCACTGGTGGGGTGGTGATTTTTGGTTTGGTGATGGGATGTCTTTGGGTGCTGCCCCAAACGATCAGTGTGCTGGTTGGTGCTATGGCGTTAATCTTGATGCTAGTTGCGTGGCTGTTTGGCAGGGTGGTGTTGGCCGTGGCCACCGGAAAGTGGTTACAGCGAAAGTACATTCCAATAGCCAAACACTCTGAGTCTGTGGCCTTATTACTAGGAACCACCTTCTGGGTGGTTCTCACTTCGTTGCCTTACGTTTGGCCCGTTGTGGTTACCATGATGATAGTTATCAGTCTGGGACTGGCGCTGACCGCTCGGTATCGTGTCGGCTGGCGTCCTCCTGAAACCAGCCCAACCTTCTAGAGATACAATCCACGTTGCGTTTGAGGCATCATAGCCCTGCTGAACAGGCGTTTGGCGGGAATCTTGTGCAACTTTGTGTTGGTCGGGACGTTAAGAAGTATAGGGTTCCTATCGTCTTAGTCGTAGAGAGCGATCGCTTACACAGAACATTCTGCGCTTCTAGTGCGTACCAAACCTTTGGTTCCGTCGGCGAGTGTTTCTCTTTACGATTTTGTGGGTCATAAAGCCGCAGTTTGCGGTGTTCACACATCAGAAGGACAGAAAGGACGAGTAGATGAGGGCGCTTCTTTTTGCGGCCGCGATAGGGTTGGCCGGTTTTATTTCCAGCAGTTCAGACTCCATATCTCGAGCAGCCACATTACAACAGACTTCAGATCCCGGAATCCAGGCCAAAGGCGCAATTGGTGAGGTTAAGTCTATCGATGCAGCCTCAAAGCTGGTAACCATCAAAACTGATGCTGGTTCCGTCGTAATGGTTCTTTACACGGACAGAACAACTTATAAGAAACTCGCACCCGGGGAACAGTCACTTACTAGTGCGACTGACATCACGTTTGCCGAGGTGGCGGAGGGTGATCGGATCTGGGCGCGCGGAACCGTTGCCGAAGATCGGAAATCAGTTTCGGCGCAGCAGATCGTGGTTATGTCCAAAGGGGACATAGCTAAGAAACAAGAGGCCGAAAGATTGGAGTGGCGACGACGCGGAATTCTTGGAGTCATCTCCACTCTCAAGGCTGAGAGCAAAGAAATCACGATCACCAGTCGAACCATGGTCGGAACTCAATCCGTAATCATTCCCGTAAGTGACAAGACAGAAATGCGACGGTATGCACCCGACTCCATCAAGTTTAGCGATGCCAAGGCCAGCTCGTTTGGGGAACTAAAGGTTGGCGACCAACTGCGTGCGCTCGGTGACCGAGCAGCCGACGGAACTCATTTCACACCGCAAAAGGTTGTGACCGGAAGTTTCAGAACTGTCGCGGGAACCGTTACTGCGGTCGATCCAGCAACACGTGAGATTAAGATCAAGGATCTTGAGAAGAAACAAGCGCTCACTATTATCATCAAGAATGACGCGGTCCTGCGAAAGTTTCCTCCAGCATCGGAGTTGGGGGCCATGATGGGAGGAGGCAGCCGTCCAGCCGGCGGACCAGGAGGGCCAGCACCTCAAGGTGGACAACCGCAGGGTAATCCTCCAAAACAGGGGGGACCCGGTGGACCCAACGGTCCTCGGGGTGGTGGTGGAGGCCCCAATATCAACGACATGCTTGAACGGCTCCCGATAATTTCAGTCGCCGATGTTAAGGTCGGAGACACAATCATCGTCTCTAGTACGCAGGGAGTCGATCCGACACGGCTAACTGCAATAGCCCTCGTGTCCGGCGCTGACACGCTCTTAACGATGCTTGCGCCGAGACCACAGCCAGGCCAGTCCGCTCCTAATCCGGCAGCCGGTTTGGGTAGCGGAATCTCATTTGGAATTGGTTTGCCGTAGACAACGTCAAAGTACCAGGGCATTGCCGGTAATTTAGCGTTCTGGTTTTTAAGTTTCCATAGGTGTTAGGCCTTTTCTTCCCGGAAGGTTTTCTACATGAACTCTACTCGAACGACTCTCCACCGTGTTCTTGGCATCGGTCTAACCGTTGTCTTGGCTTCAATGTTGGTTTACGGCCAGGCGCGAGGCTCCCTTCGCGGTCTGATCACCGACGAGCTTGGAGCAGCGATCGTTGGGGCAAACGTCACCTTGACGGATGCCACTGGCGCACAGAAAAAGACGACAACAAATGGCGAAGGTATCTACGTCTTCTCCGGTCTGACACCTGGAAAGTACACGGTTTCCGCGACGGCTCAGGGATTTGCTATCTCTGATAACAAAGAAGTCACTGTTGGCAGTCAGCGGCAATCGCTCGACATCACTTTGAAGGTCACAATAGAGGAGAAGGTAACAGTCGCTCCGGATACTGCGGTTAGTACAGACGCTACTAACAATGCAAACCAGACGGTTATCTCGGGAAAAGATCTCGACGCGCTGCCGGACGATCCAGATGAATTAGCAGCCGCTCTACAGGCTCTCGCTGGTCCATCGGTTGGCCCTAATGGCGGACAGATCTTCATCGATGGATTCACTGGAGGTAGTTTGCCATCCAAGGATTCGATTCGTGAGATTCGCATCAATCAAAATCCATTTGCAGCGGAGAACGACCAGCCATCAGGACGAATCGACGTTCTGACACGACCCGGCACTGACAAGCTTCGCGGTGGTGCAGGGTTTAACTTCAACGACGAGAGTTTCAATTCTCGAAATCCATTTGCGATCAGTTCCAGCAAGCGAACGCCGTTTCAATTTCGTCAATATAACTTCAATCTTAGCGGACCGCTGGTCAAAAGGAAGGCGTCGTACTTCGTTGATTTTAATAGAAACGAAACTGATGACAACGAATTGATTCGAGCGACAGTTTTGGATTCATCATTCAATCCGGTTCAGATCGGTCAGGGCTTTTTGGTGCCGCGCCGAAACATGAACTTCAGTCCTCGACTGGACTACGCGATAAATACTAACAACACATTAATTGGGCGGTACAACTACAATCGTTCTCGGACGGACAACGCCGGTGTCGGTAGTTTCACTTTGCCCGAGCGCGGATTTGATACCGTGTCGACGTTTCAGAATGTTCAGCTCACAGAAACTGCCGTTTTGAATGCCACGACCATCAATGAAATCCGCTTTCAGTATTCGCATAGCCGTAACGAAAATATCGGCAACAATTCCGTACCCTCGCTGAACGTGAGTAGTTCGTTTAACTCGGGTGGTTCACAGGTCGGTCACTCAATTAATACTCGTGACAGCTGGGAGCTAAACAACTTTACGGCGAAGCAGAGAGGGACCCATGCAATCAAGTGGGGCGGGCGAATCAGACACATAAAAGTCGAAGATACGAATCCCAATAACTTTGGCGGTTCGTGGTCGTTCACAGGCGGTTTTGGTCTGACGAGTATTCAGCGCTACCAACTTACCTTGCAGTTACAACAACAGGGCAAAACGCCTGCTGAGATTCGTGCCGCAGGTGGCGGGGCAGCTGCGTTTAGCAGAAATGCTGGAAACCCATTTGCGGACGTTAGTCAGACCGACTACGGTCTTTTCTTGCAGGATGATTGGCGAGTCAAACCGAATCTTACGTTCAGCTACGGTCTGCGCTACGAGACGCAGACTAATGCACACAGCAAGTACGACTTTGCACCGAGACTTGCGGTCGCGTGGTCACCAGGTGCAGCCAATAGCGCTAAGCCACCTAAAATGGTGATTCGGTTCGGCACGGGAATCTTTTACAACCGATTTGGCGAAGGTCAAACGCTTACTGCGAATCGCTTTAATGGCGTTAACCTCCTGCAGACATCCATCACTGAACCGATTTTTACGGATCCTGTAACACGACAACCTGTAGCACCAACGCTTGCTCAACAGCAATTACCAAATGTCGCGCCCATCTATTCGATCCTGAACCAGTTTAGTCCGACTACTGTTCCGTCTGTTGCAGGTGTTCCCGCGACTCAGCAGACAATCTGGAAGGTAGATCCAAACCTTCAAATCCCGACAGTTTTTGTTGTTGGCACTCAAGTTGAACGGCAACTGCCGCGAAACATTACGATGTTTTCAGGGTTCTACAACATTCGCATCACCCACGTCATTCGCCTACGCGACATTAACGCTCCAATACCTGCAACCATCACTACCTTGACACCGAATGGTTTGCGTCCAGACCCGACGCTCGGGGATGTCTACCAGTATGAAGCCAGCGCACAGTTCAATCAGCGTCAGTTCTTCCTCGGATTTAATAGTCGGCTTAGCAGATCTGTGCAGATACAAGGAAACTACAGCCTCAGCAAAACGACGAACGACGCTGACGGACAAGGTTCGAGTAGCCTGCCGATGAACTCATACAACACCAGTGGAGAATTTGGTAGGGCAATATTTGATGTCCGCCATCGATTAACGGTCTTCGGGACAATAAGCCTACCGTGGTACAAGATCGTCCTGAGTCCTTTCATAATTGCCAACACCGGCCAGCCGTTCAATATAACCACTGGCCAGGATTCGAATCTTGATCGACAGGCCACTGAAAGACCCAGCTTCGCTTTAAACGCAGATTGTTCCGTGCCTTCATCCACAATTAGGTGCACACGCTTTGGCAACTTCAATTTGAAGCCGTTGCCGGGTGAGACCATCATTCCGCGAAACTACGGTAATAGTCCGGGATCGTTGGTCGTAAACCTCCGTGTCAGCCGGACGTTCCAGTTTGGTGAGATTCATAGAAACAACCCGGCTGCAGCCAAGCCCCCAGGACAATCAGCTGCGGCGCCCGGCGCAGCGGGTCCAGCTATGGGTGGCGGTGGAGACAAACGGGCTGTCGGCGGGCCTATGCTTGGAGGAGGCGGTGGTGCGAAAGACGCAAAGGTTGCCATCAAGGGTGGCGGCGGCGCGCAAGGCGGTGGAGGTGCCGCACCAACCGAGAAGAGGTTTACGCTAAATGTCTCCCTAAGCTTCCAAAACATACTCAACAAGGTGAATCTCTCAAGTCCCGTAGGCAATTTGTTGTCACCAAGCTTTGGTCAGTCACTGGGTCTGAGTAGTTTCGGCGGGTTTGGCGGTGGTGGCAGCAGCGGAGCAGGCAATCGTCGCATTTACGCCCAGGCCCGATTAAATTTTTAGTAGTGGTACCTGCACTTCGAAGGTCAAAGAAAGAGGTAGTTGAGTAAATGAGAAATAGTTTTGTTCTGGCAGCCCTAATGATTTCTGGGATGGTGTTCACGAGCAACGCGCAGGAGAACGCCACCAAGAGCGCTACTCCGGCGGCGGCTCCCTCAGCGGCACCCGCAGTTGTTATCAGTCCAACTAGTACACCAACCGACCTGGCGCGCGCTGCGTTTCTGGCCCAGGGTGGTGACAAGTTTCGGAGTGTGCAAAATATGATCTTGCGTGGTTCGGTTCAGCTATATCCGCCGAATAGCGTTCAATCAATCCCAGGATCGTTCTCAATCGTCACCTCAGGCGACAAACTTCGTATGGAAATAGATGCTCGTCCCGCGATCGTCTTCAAACAGATTTTCGATGGGCAGAATTCTTATAGCTCAATGCCCAACGTACAACTTCCACCGCTTACTAAGTTTGGACTCGGCGCACTGTCACGCTATGACCAGCCCGGTTACAAAGTCACCACCATAGCTGATAAGAAGAAGCAACGCGGCTTCCGAATCGAAGATCCTGAAGGCTTCACGACCGATTTCTACATAGATGCAACGAACGGCAGACTGATGAGCTTCCTGATCTACTATCAGGGTTTCACGTTTGGAACTGAGAATAACAAGTTCAAAGAGATTGAAGGTGTACTTGTGCCTTTCAGTTTCTCGCAGCGATTCGAAATGCCCCAAGGCGCATTTTTTGCGGAGTACAGTGTGAAAGAAGCCAAGTTGAATCAAAGCTTAGCGGTTGACGCGTTTGAGATTCCAAATTAGAAACAGTGTCAGCGTAAAATAAAGAGGCTGCCAGTCATTGGCAGCCTCTTCTTCTACATTTCCTGATGACTTGTTAGACGCTTGTGATTTCGATTTCCTTTGTCTTTGACAGCTCATCGATCTTGCCGATGTAACTATTCGTGAGCTTTTGAATCTCATCCAGTCCATCCCGCTCAGCATCTTCCGAAATCAGTTTATCTTTGAGCATTTTCTTCAGACGCTCATTACTGTCGCGGCGCACATTGCGAACAGCGGTGCGGTGGTCTTCGGCAATGTCATGCACTTGCTTGGCGAGTTGTTTACGACGCTCTTCAGTAAGCGGCGGTATCGGAATGCGAACGAGCTTGCCATCATTTGATGGATTGAGGCCAAGATCCGCGCTGCGGATCGCCTTCTCAACAGCGCCAATTTGCGACTGATCCCAGGGTTGCACAGTTAGCATTTGGGGTTCAGGCGCGTGTACGGAGGCCATCTGGCTGAGGGGAGTCATCGTTCCGTAGTAGTCAACCAATACGGTGTCCAACAGGCTGACTGCAGCTCGACCGGTGCGCACTGTCGCAAGCTTTCGCCTGAAGTCCTCAATGACTGTCTCCATTCTCGGTCGCGTTTCTTTTAAGACGTCTTTCTCGCTCATCGTCTTCGACTCCGCCAGTTTCTATAACGTTCGATAAACTTTTAGTTTGTCGTCGCGGTGATTAATGGTCTCATGGTCCCTTTGCGCGCGACAGGACCAAACATCGACAAACTAAAGTTTATCGGACAACTATCTACCGAGCCAGACCCGTGTGCCGACGTCGGGTTCACCAAGAACAACGCGCTTGATATTCCCAGCCTGGCGCATGTTGAAAACTATTATGGGTAAGTTGTTGTCCATGCACAAAGAGATCGCCGACGCATCCATCACCTTCAACTGTCTTTCAAGAACCTTCTGGTAAGTAATTTCGTTGAATCGTTCTGCAGTGGAATCGGCCAGCGGATCTGCGGAGTAAACACCATCCACCTTGGTGGCCTTGAGAATTATGTCAGCTTTGATTTCCAAAGCTCGCAGCGCTGCAGCGGAGTCGGTGGTGAAATATGGATTGCCGGTGCCTGCCGCAAAGATAACTACGCGGCCCTTTTCGAGGTGTCGAACTGCACGTCGTCGAATAAAAGACTCCGCGAGTTGCGGGATATCAATTGCAGAAAGTACGCGCGTATCGACTTCGATCTTCTCCAATGCGTCCTGAAGTACCACCGCATTCATCACCGTCGCGAGCATCCCAATGTAGTCGGCAGAAGAGCGGTCCATGTTACCTGCGCTCTTCGAAACACCGCGGAAGATGTTGCCTCCTCCTACAACGACGGCAACCTGTACGCCCAGTTCATGAACAGCCTTGAGTTCTTCGGCTACACTGCGTGCGACATCTACATCGATCCCGTAATTCTGTTCACCCATCAAAGCCTCACCCGAGATCTTCAAAAGAACTCGCGTGTAGGCTAGTGATGTTTTGCCAGTTTCAGAGTGTATTGCGCTCATTGGGAGAATTAACTCAGCAGCGACGCAACCTCATTACCGAAATCATCGCCACGACGCTCGAGACCTTCACCCATCTTGTAGCGGGTGAACCTGCGCACCGCGATACGTTCGCCGGTCTTGGCCGTTTTTTCTGTTACCAGTTCACCTACCGTTTTAGCTGGATCTTTTACGAATGGTTGGTCGACTAGGACGGTTTCTTCGAAAAACTTGTTTATCCGACCCTCAACGATCTTGTCGATCACCTGGTCAGGCTTGTTGGCATTTTTAGGGTCATTCTTCGCCTGAGCTTTCGCAATCTCTCGCTCTTTATCGAGCACGCTTGCCGGAACCTCAGCACGCGAAACAAAGCGTGGCTCGGCGGCGGCGATGTGCATGGCAATGTCCTTGACGAGTTGCTGAAACTCATCACCGCGGGCTACGAAGTCGGTTTCGCAATTCATTTCAACCAGTACACCGACTTTTCCCCCCATGTGAATGTAAGAGCCGACTATTCCCTCGGCCGCGATTCGACCCTCTCGTTTTTTGGCGGAGGCCAGTCCTCGTTCACGCAGAATATCGATCGCCTTGTCTTCGTTTCCGGCTGCCTCCACGAGCGCATTTTTGCACTCCATCATACCGGCACCGGTTTTTTCTCTAAGCTGCTTTACCGCAGCTGCAGTAATTTCCGCCATGATTCCGAATCTCTCCGAATGTTTCGATTTGTTGCGTACTTCAGGCACTTATCAATGCTGCCTGATTTTAGATTTCAATGAAAAACGCAGCCCGGCGGATGTTCCGCAAAAGGCTGCGCTCGCCGATGAGTAAGAATATCGCTTAGCTGGCCGCCACGACTGACTCAGTGCTCTCATCGGGCGCCGCTCCCGTTTCGGTGCTTTCCACAATCTCAGAAGTCGACTCAGGTTGCGCGCCCTCGCTATCTATCGTGTCGCCTAGCGCGCCAGTGGCGACTTCCGCAGCTCCAGTCGTCGTCTCCAAACTGGCTTCCTCAGAAGTTTCACCTTCCTGTGCGACAACGCCGCCCTCGGTTGCAATCTGGTTACCTTCGACGATAGCGTCGGAAATTCTAGAAGCAAACAGGCGCACAGCTCGAAGAGCATCGTCGTTTCCGGGTATGACGTAGTCGATTCCTTCCGGCGAGCAATTGGTGTCCACGACGGCCACGATTGGAATTCCCAGTCGGTTTGCTTCGGCAACCGCAATCTCTTCTTTTTTGACGTCGATAATAAAGATTGCATCAGGAAGCCGAGTCATCGCCTTAATCCCTGAAAGATTTTTGTTCAAACTTTCTCGTTCGCGATCGAGCTTGATACGTTCCTTCTTGGTAAGTTTCTCGTAGCGACCATCTGTTTCCATCGCCTCGAGATCTTTAAGACGTTTGATAGACTTTTGCACGGTTTGGAAGTTTGTGAGCAAACCTCCCAGCCATCGTTGATTGACGTAGTATTGACCGCACTTCACAGACTCTTCTCGAATTGCCTCTTGAGCCTGACGCTTCGTGCCAACGAACAGGACAGTCCTGCCTTTGTCTTCGGCGATCAGATTCGTAACGAAGGCAATAGCCTCGCGAAACATGCGCTGGGTCTTCTGCAGGTCAATGATGTAAATACCATTCCGCTCGCCAAAGATGTATTCCTTCATCTTTGGGTTCCAACGTCTCACCTGGTGACCGAAGTGAACACCGGCCTCCAGCAGCTCTTTCATGGTAACCGAAACCACTACATTCTCCTTCTGCTAATTGGTTTAATGTACTCGCCGCAGCCTCTCGACTTCTCTTAGCGTAAGCAACCAATCGTGCTGCGACAATGGATTCAAAGAAAAACTTGAAATGTCCGATATGCTTTAGCTTGTCGGAGTCAGGAATTAGCTTCCAGCTGGACTATCCGACAAGCTAAAGCATATCGGACATCAGAAATCCCCTTTCTTATCGTTTCGAAAACTGGAAGCGTTTCCGAGCACCCTTTTGTCCGTACTTCTTGCGTTCCTTGATTCTGGGATCGCGGGTCACTAGTCCTGCATGCTTCAAAGCAGGTCGAAGGTCTGCGTTAAACTCGATCAAAGCGCGGGTAATGCCATGTCTGATTGCTCCCGCCTGTCCGGCCGGACCACCCCCCTTTACATTTATCACCAGATCAAATCTGCTAGCCGTTTCAGTCAACTGTAACGGTTGCCGAATAATCATCCGCAATGTTTCATTCGGGAAATACCGGTCAAAGGGTTTGCGATTAACTTGAACTTCGCCGGAGCCCGGTCGCAAGTAAACTCGGGCGGTTGACGTTTTGCGCCGCCCGGTTCCGTAATACTGAATTTCAGCCACAGTAATTTTCCTTATTTCTTAGAGCGTTTATGAAGCTCTTTGATTGAGAGTGTAGACTTGCGGCCGTTGGGCTGAGTGCGGGTGCTCGGCATCGGCATAAATCTTAAGTTTCTTGGCCATTGCCTTGCCGAGTTTGTTCTTTGGCAGCATACCCTTGACAGCTAGCTCGATAACGCGCTCCGGGCGCTTAGCAATCATTTCGCGGGCAGTAGTCTCGCGCAAACCACCTGGATAACGCGTGTGGTGACGATAAACCTTATCCTCAGCTTTATTACCCTTCAATACCGCCTTGCGAGCGTTGATCACGACTACATGATCGCCTGTATCCAAAAAGGGGGTCCATTGAGGACTACGCTTGCCCGTCAGTATTGATGCAACCTCAGACGCCAGATGCCCGACCGTCTGGCCAGCTGCGTCTACCACGTACCATTTTCGTCTTCCAGCGAGTTCTTTTCCGCTGGGGAAGTATGTCGACATAGTTAACTATCTCTATTTTCAGCGAGTAAAACGCGAACGGCTAGAATACAGAACGGTGGAAAAAGATGTCAAGCTGGGCTCAGTTCATTCGCATTTCGAGTCGCGCTCGTAAGCCCGGACGAGACCGTTCATGCAAAAGGCTCTTCGGCAGTGACGCCAAAGAGCCTTAGCGTTGTCTAAGTTTGGTTGGTCTTATGGTTTGTCAGGAGCTTTTGTGGTTGAGCCTTCGTTCTTCTTCAGTTTCGGCGGCGCCTGCTGATCGGCTGGTTTCTGCTCACCATCCGTCGTGGTTGTTGGGTCTTCGGGGGTCGGCTGCCGTCGCTTGAGTGTGGGCCGTCCTGGAGCACCACTATCATCTCCTGCTTGGATTGCTCCTGAGGAGGAGGCCCTCGCGTTCGAAAGCCGCAGCAAGCGGGCCCTCACACGCTGGAATTCTGAACTGCTGATAACGTATTCCTCATGTTCGGGGAATCTGGCAGCAAGCGCCAAAGCAGCCGCCCGCCGGTCGGGAGGTGCTGGATGCGTAGAGAAGGCCCGCGAGATAAAGCCTGGCTTCTTCTTGTTTTTCGCCTCGAGCTTTTCAAACATCGTGGCCATTGCGCCGGGGTCATAACCGGCAGCGTACATGTACTGAACGCCTAGCTTGTCCGCTTCTTCCTCGGCGCTGCGGCTGAATTTCAGGAAAATCCCCAGCAGGCCAATTCCTGCGGTATTTTGGTAAATCATTCCAGGAATCCCGCCCAGGAATATTGACGCGCCCAAAGCCGCATATTCGAGGAGACTCGCTTTGGCTTGGTTTTCAACGGCGTGACGAGCCGCTACGTGTGCAATTTCGTGAGCCATCACGCCCGCGAGTTCGGCTTCATTGTCAGCCGCGAGCAGCAATCCTTTGTTGACGTAGAAGAAACCACCCGGTAGGGCAAACGCATTCACTTCATCTGAATCTATGACCTTGATGGTAAACGGAACCTTGGCATCCGAGTGCAGCACGATGTTCTGACCAACACGGTTTACGTATTCAGTGATCATCGGATCTTCGATGAACTTGGCCTGTCGATCGACCTCGGCTGCCGCTTCTCGTCCCTGCCGGACTTCTTTTTCTGTTGACCCAGCTAATTTGGGAATAATTATTCCGCCATTGATATTCCGCTTGCCGATCATGTCCGGGTTTTCATTGGTCGACAAAGGTTTGTTGTTTGTCTTCGCGGGCACCGCAGGAACAGTTGTTTGAGTTGTCTTTGGGTCCGACTGCGTGGTGGCTGTAGTTTGTTTCTGCTCGGTAGATTTGGTTGATTGGGCGACCGTGGCCACTGAACCTGCCAAAAGTGAAGAGGCCAATACCAAGGCGGTCATGGCACGGGAGAAACTATTCATTTTGAACACCTCCAAATACTCAAGGATGGTCCGGACCGACAGAAACCCGAAGCCTTCGTTTAACCAAAGACTTCTTTGCAACGCTCAGCGAAAACTCTTCAGGCACAACTTCTTAGGGGTGGGGTCAGATGTCGTTTCGCTTAGTCCGCGCGCAGTCTATGATGCACGGGCTTGGCGGCAAGGTTGCGCGGCTTCAGAAACTTCGCTATCAACTTCGCAACTTCCCTGGGAGAGAATTAGACTAGCGCGACCGACTGGAGCGTGCGGTATTCAATATACTTGCAATCAAAGGCCTAGTAAACCCGAAATCAGCTCCAAACACCTTGCAGATCATGCCAGTTCTTCCCAATGCCAAACCATAAAAGCATAAGAAAGCCAACCGTCAATATTATCGGCCCCGGCAGACTCGGAACGGCGCTAGCGATCGCACTTACGCGCCGCAAGTATCGAGTCGAGACACTGGTTGGCCGGCGACTCTCGAAGTTAAAAAGGGCAGCAGCTCTTTTAGACGCTGACGTGCAGCTTGTGGTCTCAAAAGAAATCAAACAATTCCATCCATCTGACTTAACCATCATCGCGACTCCGGACGATCAGATCGTTTCTGTTGCCGACTCGCTTTCCACGTTTCCATTAGATCGTCGGTCCTCGCCTACAGTACTCCACACTAGCGGAGCATTGTCGTCGGTCGTGTTAACGCAGTTGAAGAATCGAGGTTGGCGTACGGGTTCGATCCATCCGCTGGTGTCTGTCAGTGATCCGGCAATTGGAGCGAAGGCATTTGACGGAGCTTTCTGGTGCGTCGAGGGTGACCGAAAGGCCAAACAGGTTGGCCGTGAGCTTGTTCGCGATCTGGGAGGTCGCAGCTTCTCAATTAGCCGAGATGCAAAAGCGCTTTACCATGCTGCGGCCCTGATGAGTTCCGGGGGTGTAGTAGCGTTGTTTGATGTGGCTATCGACATGTTGGATAAGTGTGGTCTGAAACGCGCAGAGGCTCGGCTGGTGTTGTTGCCATTGCTGGAGAGCACCTTGGAGAATCTGAAAACGCGACCCCCTGCCAAAGCGATAACTGGTACTTTTACAAGAGGTGACATAGCAACTGTGGACCGACACCTTGCTGCACTCTCCACCCAAGGCTTAGCAGATGCACGCGCCTTATATCGTTTGCTTGGTCACAAAGCTTTGGAGTTGGCTGAAGAGAATGGTCTCGACCGAAGAGTTGCCATGCGAATTGTAAATAAGCTCGAGGAGTAAGAGTCTCATTCCACATTTGATGAGCTTGCGTAAGCTTTGATTTGCCGCTAGATTTTTCGCCTGTAACAATAGAGGCCGGCCTATGCAACCCACTCCCACTGCCAGCTACAGTTTGACTTTACGCGTCAGACTTTCATCCCGTGCCGGATCACTCGGTGAGCTGACAATGGCAATTGGGCGCGCCGGTGGAGACATTGGGGCAATTGACATCGTTAGTGTCGGTAACGACTACATCATCCGCGATATCACTGTCAGCTCAGCGTCGAGTAAACATGGCGAACAGATAGTTCAGGCAGTTAAAGATGTCGACGGCGTAGAACTCGTCAACGTTTCTGATCCGACGTTTCTGATGCACCTGGGCGGGAAGATTGAAGTTGTCTCAAAGGTGCCACTAAAAACACGCGCCGACTTATCGATGGCCTACACGCCCGGAGTAGCTCGCATCTGTGACGCTATTCACAAAGATCCGGAGAAGGCGTTCACGCTGACAATCAAGAAGAACACGGTTGCTATTGTGACGGACGGAACGGCCGTACTTGGTCTTGGTGACATCGGACCCGCAGCCGCGATGCCGGTGATGGAAGGCAAGGCGATGCTGTTCAAGGAGTTTGCCGGCGTTGATGCATTTCCAATTTGTCTGAACACAAAAGATCCGGACGAAATTGTGCGGACAGTCAAAGCGATCTCAACCGCTTTTGGAGGTATCAACCTCGAGGACATTTCAGCCCCGCGCTGTTTTGAGATCGAAGAGCGACTAAAAGAAGAACTTGATATCCCGGTATTTCACGACGATCAACATGGCACTGCAGTGGTGGTTCTTGCCGCGCTCATTAACGCGCTGAAAATCGTTGGCAAGCAGATGGCCGATCTCAAAGTCGTGGTCAGTGGTGTCGGCGCTGCGGGTGTGGCGTGTTCGAAGATCATCATGGCCGCGGGCGTGCGGAATATCATCGGTTGCGATCAGGCCGGGGCACTTTATCGAGGTCGCAAAGGTAACATGAACTGGGTGAAGGATTGGTACGCACAAAACACAAATCCCAATGACGAACAAGGAACGGTACACGAGGTCATAAAAGGAGCAGACGTCTTTCTCGGGTTGTCTGTGCCTGGAGTAATTAACGAGCAAGACATTCAGAACATGGCTGCCAAGCCAATCGCCTTCGCAATGGCTAACCCCGTACCTGAAATCATGCCAGAGGATGCCGCTCCGTACGTCGCGGTGATGGCGACCGGCAGATCCGACTATCCAAACCAGATCAACAACGTTCTTTGTTTTCCGGGAATCTTTCGCGGTGCGCTCGCTTGTCGTGCTTCACGTATCAACGAGGAGATGAAACTGGCGGCGGCGAATGCTATCGCCGGTATCATCACAGATGCTGAACTGCATCCTGAATACATTGTGCCCTCAGTCTTCGATAAACGCGTTGCTGAAGCAGTGGCGAAAGAAGTTGAAGCCGCAGCTTATGCCACTAGCGTTGCGAGAAGAGACCGCGGCACTGAGAGCGGCGAAGGTTAGGAGCCGGGAACAAAGACTAAGGATAAAACGTTTTTCCTTTCAACGGTGAGTTAACTCAATCATGCCTAAGAAGAAAACACTCACAGTTGCCTCTAAAGTCATCCGACACATGCCGCAGTTTTCACGGTTGGCCACAATCCCACTCGAAAAGGTTGCTTCATGGAAACTCGACCAGACGACAGATGTTGAAGGAACAATCAATGGCGTCGAGGCTGGTCGGCGAAGCATGAAGCGTTGGGATGATCGAAACTGTTGGTGGATCGATCTGCCCGATCCACTTTGTAAAAAGGCAAAGATCGATACCGGAGATAGTGTAGAACTACAAATCTGGTTAGCCTCAGAAGACCTGCCTGAGGAACTTCAGAACCTGCTCAACGAAAACAAATCCGCAAAAGCACG
>DASYRR010000048.1:0-39771 GCA_036004125.1 Pyrinomonadaceae bacterium
CCAATCCAGAACTGTCCAATGTAACCGTTTGGCTCCTCTGACCACAGGAACCCAATCGGAAAACCTTGGGACGTCACCGAACGGCTGGTTCCCGGCACAACCACGAGACCTCGGCCAATAACATTGACGTTGGTAACTTGCTGGATCGGAATATTGAAGTCAGCCGGATTGAAGTGGTCCATGTCCTGCTGATTCAGATGCCTTCGATAGGCTAAACCGAACCCAAACCATCGTCGCGGATAGATCTTTATGCCGCCGATTGCGTCAACGGGATTGTTATTAAAGGCGTTCGGCGTCTTACCACCAACGTACGTAGTCGATCTAACTTCGACAATCGGCTGGAAATGTTCATTCACTGGAAAATCAAAACCGACGCCAGCGAGGAGTTCGTCTGGACGATCCAGTAATACAAAGTCGCCGCCAAGGCCCTTTGGATTGCTGTTCAGAATGTATCCACCGTTCGCTGACACATTGACGTGCTTACCGAGTCGACCATCGACGAAACCGATGAGACCAAAGTCGCCAATATCTCCACCGCCGCCAGCACCCCGCTGGAGTTGGTTGAATCCGGAGAAATCATCCGCCTTATCCAGATGCCATCGGTAAAACGGAATGATGCCAACACCGAGTGGGTTGTTTGGACCAGTAAAGCGAATCTTTGCTCCAAAAACCATGTTGGTAAAGCTGCTCTCGCCATACAACCGATTGACGAAAGGAGCATCAGGCAGGTAGGTCGGCGATACCGTAAACGTCAACGGGATGGTAATGGGTAGCGTCAACGCAGTAGCGGGAAGTACGGTAGTTGCCAGAACAATACCCGGCAAGATACTTCCAGCTGGTGAGCCAATGCCTGGGAAATTGTCGGCCGATCCAAATGTTCCACTATTAGGTTGAACGACTGGTGGCCCCAGCAGTGCATTGAATCCCGGGAAACCAAACTGCTGTCCAATCTGACCGGCAGTTAAGCCAAAAGTTCCGGCTGAACCACCGACAAATGGAAACTGCACAAACGGCTGGTTGTTCAACGGCCTAAATACGGCAGTCCCTGCCAAGGTTCCCACGTTCGGCCCACTGGGCGACAAGACGACCGCAGGTGGACTGCACAGAACAGTGCCACAGAACAACTGCGAATTCGGCAAGTAAAACGAGGAGAGATTCTGCGGGTTGTTTACCTTAATCCCCCGGTAGCCATTCGCCTTGAAAAAGAGTTCCACGTGATCGTTCAATCCCACATTAAAGCTAAGCGGGACATCCACAATATCCACATTGCCTGGATCACGGTCGAAGTTGCTGTAAGCAATGCTGAAAGTGAATTCCCCCTTGCGGAGGGTTGAACCATCGTAGATTGTGAAGAGTCCGGTTGGTCCACCTTCGGGACCGCCAGTGCCCACTGACGGGGACTGGTTGCGCGGATCGTTTGGAGATCTCAGAGTCTGTGCTGATACTGCGGCACACAGCACCAACGAAGCGAGCGCAGCTATAAGCGCCCTAGTTGCGAGTCTCATCGCATTCCTCCTGCGAAATGAGTAAGAATTCTGTTCAATAGCGCCGCCGTATCAAACTAGGTTGTCAACGTCGATGACTCAACCTTGTATGCGGAGGCCCCTGCTACAATTGTCAAATGATTCGAACCGCTTGGACCGTGAGATCCAGCGGCGGCGCTCGGATTGCGATGAAACAGAATACTTCGGCCTTACATTCAGTACCCTATTTTCATCCGTGTGCTATTCCCGAGTTTGTTCGAAGCTTGAGGTCACTTATAAGGAAGCGAGCCTCCCGTGTCAATCATTCATCACTCAAAACAGTCTCGCAAAACGAAAAAAATATGACACTGGTCCGAGTGCTAAATCATGCCAGACCATACTCTACCTTAAAACGGAAATCAAGCCCTTTTCACGACTTAGCGCCCATTTTGTTTATGTTTTTTCGGTCACGCATAGATGCCCCGCATGCGTGTATCATAGGCCACGCGGTCTATGGCCAGCATGTACGCCGCGGTCCTTGTATCCACTGAGTGAGCGTCCGCATAACGGCAAAGATCATTGAAGCTCGCCACCATCTTGTCCTGGAGACGTTCGTTGACAACGTCCTCACGCCAGAAGTAACCCATCCGGTCCTGGACCCACTCAAAATAGGACACAGTTACACCACCTGCATTTGCCAAAATATCGGGAATTACGAATATGCCCTTCTGATGCAGGATTTCATCGGCAGCGGCGGTTGTCGGACCATTCGCTCCCTCTGCTAGAACCTTACACTTAATTTGGTCAGCATTTTGAGAGGTGATCTGATTTTCCGTGGCCGCGGGTACCAAAACATCACATTCCAGCTCAAGCAGTTCATGATTAGCGACAAATTCCACACTCTTGTAACCTTCAAATGAGCGCGTAGCCGCCAAATAATCCAGCGCGTCGGGGATATTGATACCGGCAGGATTGTAAATTCCGCCGTGAATGTCCGATATCGCGACAACCTTGTAGCCCGCCTCATGTAGCAGTCGGGCACCGATTCCACCTACATTTCCAGACCCTTGAACTACAACGCGAGTCTCGGAGGGACTCATCTTGAAGCGCTTGATGGCCTCGTTGATTACGAACAGAATTCCACGACCAGTTGCTTCTCGGCGACCTGAAGATCCTCCAAGATCAATCGGTTTACCCGTGACGACGGCGGTCACTGTATGCCGGGCGTGCATGGAATATGTGTCCATTATCCAGGCCATGGTCTGTTCATTTGTGTTCATGTCTGGGGCGGGCACGTCCTTTTCAGGACCGATGAAATCCAGCAACTCTGCAGCGTACCTGCGCGTCATTCTCTCAAGTTCACCCATCGACATTTGCTGCGGGTCACAAATAATTCCACCCTTCGCACCGCCAAAAGGAACATTGACGACTGCACATTTCCACGTCATCCATGCTGCCAGGGCTCGAACTTCATCAATGTTCACGTCTGGCGCGTATCGAATTCCACCCTTTGCCGGGCCTCTTGCGAAATTGTGTTGGACACGAAACCCCTCAAAGACTTGAATCCGTCCGGAGTCCATGCGAGTGGGAATGTAAACTTTTAGTTCGCGATTAGGCACCCTTAGCACCGCGTATAGATCAGGATCGAGTTCGAGCAGCTGGGCCGCGCGGTCGAAACGCGACATCATCGATTCGAAAGGATTCTGTTCCTTGATCTCTCTAATGTCGTCGACATAGATCGTGCTGTACATGCTGGTCATTTGAATCTCTCCAAGTAGCGGAGTTGAGTGACTCCGCAGACAACAATTCGCGCTAAGGCAAACTAAGGCGTGTAATACTGAAGTGCTATTTAGTGTTTGATGGTGGCAACGCCTCATTCATAGAGCCGGAGCGATACCCCTGAAGATCGAGGGTTACATATTTAAAGCCCAGCTCGCGGAAGCGTGCCGCCAATTGGTCAATTACGTCTCTTCTTAATACGCGATCCATTTCCGCCGCAGCGATCTCCAGACGCACCAGCGCGTCGTGGTGACGGACTCTGAACTCTGTGAATCCAAACTCACGTAAGATCTCTTCACCACGATCAACTTTCGCCAGTCGTTCAATCGTAACTGTAGTGCCGTACGCAATACGCGACGACAGACACGGGCTGGCGGGCTTGTCCCAGGTTGGCAAATTAACTCTCTTGCTCAGCTCACGAACTTCCGCTTTAGTTAGACCCACCTCGATCAATGGGCTTCTCACCGCGTGTTCTTTTGCAGCTTGTCGTCCAGGTCGATAGTCGTCGAGATCATCCACAGTAGATCCGTCAACAATCGAGGTAACACCGCGACTCACCGCAAGAGACTCGAGCTTGGTGTACAACTCATCCTTGCAAAAATAGCAACGATTGCCGTTGTTGGCTCGATAGGCCGGGTTCTCCAACTCTTCTGTCTGAATCCTCTCGTGATGAAATCCAAACTCCTTGACAACGCGATCGATCTCAGCGCGTTGATAAGCAGGCAAACTTGCAGATTCCCCAGTGAGGCAAAGTGCCTTCACGCCGAGTTCAGAGGTGGCAACATAAGCAACATAGCTACTATCAACGCCACCGGAATAGGCGACGATAACCGAGCCGAGCTCGCGGAACAGATCGCGCAAGCGATCTTCTTTTACGGTCGCGCTTGTCGAAGATTCGTCAGACAACTGTTGGATTTCAGCAACCGATTTCTTCACGCCATTACCAGTTTGTGTGCAGATCGACACATTGGGTGTCGCTTTCGCCGTTGAGATTGTCTTTGATTGCGGGCATGGTAGCTCATGCATCAAGGCAGGTGCAACCAGCATCTCAGTTAGCGTTTCCCACAAGATTCGTCGCTGATTTTGGACGCGCCAACTTACACCGTGCTAACATTCAAGCAATCCCCGGATACTTTTCTTTCCCACGTTAAGTGGTTCACGTTTTTAGGCATCGTGACTAAATCTTGGTTGGCGTCCTTCACGAAATCACTGTTGCAGATTGCGCCGTTATTGCTCTTCGCCGCGCTCCAGTGTTCTCCGACCGCCGCTCAAACTGATGAGTTTGGTGACGCTGCGGCGGATCCGGTAAAACTTTTCGAACGCGGTCAGAGCGCGCATGCACGAGGTGAACTGGAAAAGGCTCTGGAGTTTTATGAACAGGCAATCAAAGTCCGGCCTGAATTTCCAGAAGCGGAGTTCCAACGCGGAAATGCACTGGCGTCCCTGGCCCGTTTTGACGAGGCGGAAACCGCGTTTAGACGGGCGATTCTTCTCAAAAAGAATTGGTCCCTTCCGTATTCTGCTCTCGGCGCACTACTCATGAGACGCGAGCGAGATGTGGATGCCACTGGTGCTTTTCGGCAAGCGCTTACTGTCGATCCGCAAGACAATGTAGCCCTTCGTCTACTCTCGGAAATTCGTCTGCGGGCCGGTGATCCAAAAGAGGCGCTGGATCTAGCAAAGCGGGCAACAGAAAGTCAGGAAGCGCCGATCTCAGCCTGGGTTGGTCTCGCAATAGCAGAACGAGCAAATGGTAGCAAGGAGTCAGCGCGCAAAACATTGGACCGAGTCCTTTCGGATGAGCCCAACAATGTGGCGGCGCTCTTAGAGCGATCAGACCTCCTGACGGACGACAAGGACTATGATCTCGCGATCACCGACCTAAAAACGGCGGTGAAGTTGCGGCCAAATGACAAAGTGGTACTTTCGCGATTGGCTTTTGTGTATCAGCAAGCGGGTAGGTCAGACGAAGCAACAGCGGTGGCCAAGGCTGCTGGTTTAGAAATTCAGCAAAGCTCCAACGACGACAAGATCCGAGTGATCGGGACACCCGAAGAGATTGAAGCGGCTAACAGCGACGATAAAATGACCTCCCGGAAGGCTATTGAAAAGTTAATTGAAAAGAATCCTCGCAGTGCAATGCTTCTTGCCCGGCTCGGTTCTTCGTATCGAATCGACGATCCGTCGCGGTCACTCGAACTGTTTCGCCGGGCGTCAGAGCTGCAACCAACTGCACCCGAATTTGCCGTTGGTTATGCGGCTGCGCTCGTGCAAACTCGTCGGTTCGTTGAAGCGACAGGTATTCTCCGTCAAGTGGTCAGGGCTAATCCAAACAACTATGCCGCGCACGCAAATCTTGCAACGGCGCTTTATGAAGCGAAGCAGTATGCGGCAGCTGTAACCGAATTTGAATGGGTGGTTGCCACAAAACCCGAAGTGACTGTGGCTCACTATTTCATTGCATCGTCACACGATTATCTTGGAGAATATCCGGAAGCACTCACGGCCTATCAGAAGTTTCTCGCGAGTGCGGATGCAAAAACGAATCAACTCGAAATCGAGAAAGTCAAACTCCGTCTCCCTATTCTTCAACGGCAAATCCAACTTGGAGAGGGCGTAAAGAAGAAGCCCTGACATCGGTTCCAAATGCTTGCTGAAGGCCCAGGCAAATTAATGCTCCTTTCCCTGCTATTGTTTTGTTGTGCATTCATAGTCTCCGCGCAGGAGCCAGTTGCGACACCACAGCCAACACCACTTACGGCGCCGCCACCACTCCACACAATCTCCAAGGATGAACGTACACAGATCGGAGCAGCGAGTGACCAGAAACAACGTGTAAAGATCACAATCGAGCTCGCCAACCTTCACTTAACAGCGGCTGAACGCTACACCTCGCAGTCAAATTTTGCAGAGGCATCGCATGAAGTGGGTACATATCACGCGCTGATTGAGAACCTGCTAACCTTCATCGGAACCTTAAAACGCGACAGTAATAAGACACGAGACCTCTACAAGCGACTCGAACTTGCACTCCGAGCCGACGGTCCACGGCTGACCTCCATGCGTCGCACAACACCGCTTGATTTTGCTGTCTGGATTAAACAGGCGGAAGATTTTGCTCGCGAGGGTCGAACACAGGCACTGAATTCATTTTACGGACACACGGTGGTACGCGAGCCCGATAAAGTCGAGGGAAAGCCAAACGACAAGCCAAAAGGAACCCCAACACCGAAGACCCTACAGCCATGAGAAGCCAAACCGCATTCAGCCTCCTGCTCCTTCTGATCCTGTTTTCCATGTCTTTCGCGAAAGCAACAGCCCTGCAGCGTGATCACTTAACACCTCAAGAAGTGGATCGGGTGAAGGAAGCACAGATCCTAGACAAACGCATCGAGGTATTTGTTAAGGCAGCTGAGCGCAGGCTGATAGTTCTGAACGGAACCCAGGCTGCCAATGCGAAGCAATTGAAGAAAGACTCAGAACTGTGGGGTGACCTGCCGACGGGTTCCCATGCTGACCTGATTGGCGACATTGCCCGAATACTTGATGAGGCAATAACCAATATCGACGACGTTAGTTCACGCGACGAGAGGAACCCACTAATTCCCAAGGCACTTCGGCGACTGGCTCAAGCGGTAAACAACATCATGACTCAAGTGGCACCGTTTCGCGAGAAAGCGAAATCTGACTCGGAAGTGGCAAGCCTGGAACTGCTACATGAGGACGCTCAGCAGATCTTAGAAGCAGCAAAGAAACTACCAGCTGAGGTTGAGAAGAAAGCAAAGAATAAGAACTGAAGTGATCTCAGATCTCAAATAATCTCAAATCTCAGATCTCAAATCTCAGATCTCAGATCTCAGATCTCAGATTCAAGTAGCCGACTTTATGCCATGAATCAATAAGAAACCTGAGGCCGGTTTGAGATCTGAAATATCTGAAATCTGGGATCTGAGATCTGCCGGACCGACTATCCTCTCCCCCTTTTCCTCACTTCAGCAACGACCAACCTTGCTTCCGCGTCGACAGCAGTACCGGCGCTGTTCTCGTCACCTTCCTCTTTCGCCGAAGCGTTTGATTGTAGTCGGGGAGTCGATTCTCCTACGGCAAACAGTTTGAATTCCAATTTTGCTTCGGTCTTGCCTGCGCCTTGAACGCCAGTAATGCTGCCCAACATGCCGCCTAGCTTGTTCATTTTCAAAGTAGCGATATCGGTGTAGAGAATAAAGTCGCACTCCTTTACTTTTGCTTCAGCTTCAGCCTCCATTTGAGAGGTGGCGTTAAGTGGAATTGCGTCAAACCCCGCATTAGCAATTTGACCCACCAGTCGCTGACGTAACGCATCCAGTGAAATCGGGCGGTTGGCTTTGTTATTGAACTGCACGACTCCAATCAACAGCGACCCCGGTTTCTTCTGAGACGCGCTGTTCGACGGCGAAGTAGGCGCACCGGGCATCGCGGTGTTCGTTTGTCCTTGAGTCATACCAGACATGATCGAGGCGATTGAAGGTGCGCCATAAAGCTCGGAAGTGCTCGCGGCTTCTGTGTAGCCCGCAGGGATGTCAAACAGCGCAATGTCCAAAGATTCTCGCGACAACTCCACCACTTCCTTAGTCTGGCTAAACATCAGTTGTCCGTTGTCGCCATAAACCTTGACCGTCTCAATCAAAGGATACCCAGTCTTTGCGTTTCCTTCGCGTCTGAACTTCACTTGATCCTTACAACCGCCACTGGGCATCCGGCTCGTTGGTATGGTTGGCTGGCGATTCAATTCGCAATTAAATTCAACGCTTAGATCAATGTACCAACCGTCCAATTCGTTGCGCCTATTTCCCGGGTTACATGAATCCGGCGCTGCATTAATTGCTATCGAGCTCTTTACGTGCCGTGCCGTGAAGCCAAACATTTGTCTGCGCTCACCAGTATCGATTGCACTGGTGACGTATTCGACGGTGCCACCCTGACGAGTCGGTGTTGTTGAAGCCGGAGCGGGACTGCCTGGAGCTCGTGGGGCGCTTGGCTCTCCAGTTTCCATTGGTGTGATGATGTACTTTTTGGCGCGGTCGCTAATCTGAATCGTACGCTTTAAGTCACACTGGGTGATGTTTACGCTGTCGTAACCATAACCTGAGTGTTGCTCGCTTCGCTCACGCGCACCTTTGATCATTGTTACGGATTCAGAGGTTTGGCCCTGTCCGCTCGCACCTCCAAAAGTAACCCGGTACTTGACTCTGAAGTCGTTCGCCCGCGCTGGGGGTCGAGTTTGAGCAATAAACACCGATACTGACGCTAAGACAAATAACGAAACCAGGACAATACTCGACACGGAAGACTTGTTTCTCACGAAGTGCTCCTCCCTTATACGTATCTGATCCTCAATCGCGGATTTGCCGCAACCTATTTGTCGCTCTCTTGATGGCTTCCACAATTCGCTCGAGCGATTCTTTGGCGTTTACCTTATTTCGATCATCCAATGCCTGGCGAAAATCAGTTAGTGGCTGTGCTGCATACCCGGTGTAGATACCTGGAGCGTAGATCTGGTGTCTATACCAGGACCTGCCTCTCAATCCCCGCTCATCTATGAAATCGCGCTCAACCGCGATCAGCGTATCGTTGATCAGCTTGAGTTTTGCTGCACTGACCTTTTGGGAAATCGCACCTTGCCTGGCCTTCTCAATTCGCGCTGCTTCTTTGGAAAATTCGTCCAGGACACTCGATATCGACCGGTCATCAAGCGCAGAGTCGAGACCGCGTCGCTTTGCCAACTTTAAGGCCTCATTAAAGAAGTCACGAATCTGAGTTGCGTAGTCAGAGTAGTCAAACGGCAAAACATCTGAGTCGGCTAAACGCATCCCCAGAGTTCCCCAGAGCTGAGCAGCCGCGGTGTGGTATACGAAGCCGGGATCGCCAAAGTGATCCATCCAATAGAATGAGTCGTAAGCGGAATGGTAAACGCCGTAGTCGCCACTGAAACCCATGTCCGTCGAAGGAACACCGAGGTGCTGAAGAAAAGGAGTGTAGTCGGAACCAGATCCGAGCGACTGAATTCGAGCTTCGCCTGGTTCATCACTGTCACGCCCTTCACCACCCTCATGGGCATGATCCTGCCATTGCTGATAAATACTCTTTCCTGTTTTCGGATCCTTTACGTCGCGCGTCACTGCACGTAGGACTTTCCACAAAGAAGGCACAGACGAAGCACCAAAGTTTCCCCCCGAGACGGCAACGTCAACGTTAAGGTAGGCAACCGCTTTCTCACGAAGGTCGTTCGCGTTTTCCTCCGCCCATTCAGTCGATCCAATGAGACCATATTCCTCCCCATCCCAACTGCACAAAATGATTGTGCGCCTGGGAGTCCAGCCTTGCTTCAATAGTTCACCATAGCCGCGCGCAACTTCGAGCATGGCTGACGTGCCACTGTTTGGATCGACTGCTCCAAACACCCATGCATCACGGTGATTTCCCATCACCACCCAACGATCGTTTTCCTGACTTCCTTCAATGCGTGCGACAACATCCCAAATCGGCCGCAGCTTATAGTCCATGTCCGTCTTTAAACGAACTTTCACCTCCGGCGTCCCCCCAACGTGATACGCGAACGGAAACCCACCTTGAAAACCTTTAGGTCTGACTGGACCTTGCAGTGGCGCCATCAGTGTCTTCGCCACGTCATAAGCGATTGGTTGCACTGGTATGCGCGTAAGATCCGTCGCCTCTTCCGGTTTCAAACGAGGGACCCCTGCAATGGCAGGTTTTCCTGGCGTTAGCGGATCGCCGGGATAATCAAACAGATACTGAACAGATCCTCGTTGACCCGAGGCCACGGGACGCCAGGGACCTTTCGGATAGACGTCACCCTGCATATACCCGTCGTCCGCCGGATCCGAATAGATGATGCAGCCAATTGCTCCCTGGTCCTGGGCAACTTTTGCTTTTACACCACGAAAGGAATTACCGTAACGAACTATTACGATCTTGCCTTTAACGTCCACGCTTACTTTCTTCAGGTCGTCGTAGTCGCCTGGTAAACCATAGTTGGCATAAACAAGCGGAGCTGTGACATCACCACTGGCACTGTAGCCATTAAAAAGCGGGCTAATCTTCGGATTTGAAGAAGTGGGATCACCTGGCACAACTGCTTCGGTGACCGAAAGTCTTTGCCGGCGTTTCGTAATCAGCTCTACGATGCTTGCTGTATTTGGATACGGAAGCCAAACGTCATACTCCTTCAATTCCGCATTCAATCCGTAGCTCCGTAGTTGATCGCGAACATAGATGGCGGTCGCATAGTCTTCTTTTGTGCCCGCAATGTGAGGTTCGATGGTTAAGCGGCGTAAATGTTCGCGGGCAGACTTTGGGGCTGGTACGGCGCGAAACTTTTCTTCCCAACGTTGCTGAACCTCACTGTTATTTCCGAAAAAGCCGTCGAGGTGCGACACAGCCGGCCCTTGCGAAAACACGAATCGCGAAGTGATTGATGAAAATAGTAGGACGATGAGAAGAAAAGTCGCGCTGCTCCGAATTAGTTTAGCTGGCATGTGAAATCCCGAAGTGTTTGTTGAATGTCAGTTATAACGTTTCTTAGCCTGAAGGAGGCGTCAGCGTAAAGGCTCACTGAACATTAACTCGCTTCATGCCGTACAATGACCATCCCGGTAAACATTAGACACTACATAAACCAAAGGCAGCTACATGGACAGCAGATACTACCCTAATGTCGAAGCCGACGTTCCCAAGTTGAATTCGGAACTGCGCACTCTATTTGACAGCGAGTATGAAGTGCAGAACTTTCAGGTCTCTACTACCAGTATTGTGCAAGCTCGCAAGTCAAACACGTTGCGCGACCTTACGGGACTTTCTTCCGCGTTGACGATCAAGGTCACCCCAGAAGCTGGTGGAACGCGCGTCGAGATTGGAATGCAGAAGTGGTTCGACAAGGCCGCGGTAGCTGCAGTCGGCGCTATTGTATTTGCTCCATTGTTGGCGCTCGCTGCGCTTGGCGCTTACTGGCAATACAAACTTACTGAAGACGCTTGGAAGATAATCGAAGATCACATTGCAAGCAAAGCCGGTGGCTATGTTCCCCCCTTGCCAGGTCGTTGTGGCACTTGTGGCGCAGCCAATGTGGCAGGTTCGGATTTCTGCTCGTCGTGCGGTGCGAATCTAAAGATTGGTCACACTTGTTCATCGTGTGGCGCGGTGCAGCGCGACCCGGGAGCGAGGTTCTGTAATCGTTGCGGAAAACCGTTGACGGGGTGAGAAGAACTAGGACGTACTCGACTTATACGACCTGTAGGCCCTATAAAAGCAAGATCAGTCGTGCCGCAGAGCTCTTACCGGATCAATTCGCGCGGCGCGTGCGGCGGGATACAGGGCCGCCACAATGGATACCGCAAGGGCAAAGAGTATCGCGCCGAGAGATAGATAAATCGGCAGCGAAAAGAAGTCGATGAACGACGCTCCCTGAGGCTTCAGAATAAATCGATAAGCGAGACGGTTTGCGATTCCATCAATTCCCCACGCCACTAAAACTCCAACTATTCCTCCAAACACCCCGATCACTGCAGCTTCAACAAAAAAGATCAACTTGATCTCGCGATCCTCTGCGCCGATTGCTTTCATGATTCCAATCTCGCGGGTCCGCTCCAGTATCGACATGATCATCGTATTGGCGATGCCAAAGGATGCCACGAGGAGTGAAATGCCTCCAAGCAAGCCAAGCACCGAATCAACGATTAAGAACACAGTTCGAATCTGATCGAGTTGGTCAACTATTGAAAAACTAGCGAATCCCTTGTCCGTGATCTGTTTGCGTACTTCTGTCAGAGCTACCGGATCAGACACACGAACGACGGCCGAATCGTATCCCTCAGTTTGACCTTCACTAAGGTTCCCCCCTTGACGAGCCAGAGCTAAAGCCACGCGACTCATCGGCCCACGATGTTGTTTACTCCAGTCATGCGCTATTTGTAACGGAAGGTAAACACCCGCGCCCGGCAGGAGTCCGCGCAAACCGCCCTGGCCAGCGCCTTCTTTAATTTCTGTATTTAGAACGCCAACAATTGTGAACGCATGAGTTTGTAGAGAAGAGCTTGATTCGTCGAGCCCTTCGTCATCCAATGGAATTCCGAAGAAGTTCGGTTTCTCCGCTTCCTCATCACCCGGTTCCTCCTTCTTCTCATCGGGAGCGGCTAACAATTCGACCTTCTTCCCAATTGCGTCGGCAGGTTTGTCGTAACCAAAGTCTCGCGCGAACCGTTCGGTGACAACGGCTTCATCCGCTGAGGGTGAAGAGATCATCATGCCAGCCGCAAACTTCTGAAATCGTGACGAAGCGTTCGGGATGTTTGCACCGCCAACATTCTGGCTAAGCACCTTTCCATTCGAACGCACATAACCGCCAAAATTCACGTTTGGCTCGACATAAGCAACGCCAGGAATGGAAGAGATTTCCTGCACGCCGGCGTCGTCGAGAATTCGTGAGGGAGTCTTATCAGTTCGCTGACGGCGTCCGTCACCTTCGTCTCGGCGACCTGCATCACGAGCAACACCGGCGAGGTTGCTCAGGCCCTGTCCGAAAACCTGAATCTCATTGAAGAGATCCAGCGCACCAAACCGAGCGAGCATGTTCCGTTGCAAACCAAGTCCAAACGACATCATTGTTACGATCACTGCGACGCCGACAATGACGCCCATTGTGGTGAGCGTAGCGCGCAGCTTTGCCTGCCGCAGATTTCTGAGCGCGAGCATAAGGATGTCGATAAAACTCATGTCGTAAAAAGTTTCCCTTTAGTAGTACTCTGCGCTTCCACACGCATCGTAGTGCTGGGACCGCAGGCGTCTCGCCTGCTGACCGTCAACACCTCGCGTCTCACTGGCAATCAACAGTACCTGGATTCAACCGTTGGCAGGCGAGGACACCTGCGGTCCCAGCATCATGCCGCCCTTTCTTGTTAAGTAGCTACTAAAGGGCATCGTTAGTGATTATCATCGAAAACAAGTTTGACTGCGTCAGTTGTCCAGTCAGCGAGGCTTTGGGTCACAACCTCGGCGCCGGCCGAGCGTAAAGCATCAGCGCTCACAGTATTGGTAATGCCGAGCGTGTGCATTCCCGCTACTCGCGCCGATTGAATTCCAGGCGGCGAGTCTTCAATCGCCAAACACTCATGTGGTAACAGCGGTAACAAGCGTTCGCCTTGGCGTTTTTCATTCAGCTTCTCGAGGCCGCGGCGATAGCAATCAGGTGCAGGTTTACACAACGAAACGTTCTCCGCCATTACCAACACCGTAAACAACGGGGCGAGTTTCGCTCGTTCAAATACGTAACCAATCTCTGCTGAATTCGCCATACTCACGAGCCCTAGTGAAAACTGGCGCGAGGCGCCTTTAAGAAAACTGAGAACGCCTGGAAACAATGGCAACTCAGCTTCGATCATTTTTCGATGCAGTTCGGTTTTGGCAGTCAGCACAGCTTCCAGCACTGATGCTGACGTCGCTTTGTTCGCGCGCTCAAACATCGCTCTAACGAATGTTTTATCGTCCATACCAAGGGCATCGAAGTACCACTCCTCGGTCAGGTCGATGCTGTGTTCTTTCAGCACATGTTTGTACGCGTTCATCTGAATCAACTCGTCGTCAATGATGACGCCATTAAAATCGAAGAAGATGGATTGAATCATGGACTTTGGTTTTGGGGTCTTGGGTCTTAGTCGCCAGTTTTAACCCTCCAACCGCCTGTTCTGTTCCTCGAATAACTTCGGCAGCCGCTCGCTCTCCAGGACATCTAAGCGGCGGAGCACTTCTGTCAGCGATAACTCATTTTTCAGATTGACCTGGTAGTCGAGATCGGCTCGCAATCGATCTTTTTCACCCTGCCGGTTCTGCGACATCATGATGATGGGTGCCTGCATGCCGGCAATGACAGCCAGCACAAGATTCAGCATCTGGTAAGGAACCCGATCGAAACCGGTGACCAGGATGTAAGAGTTGAACACGATCCAAAAGATGATGAGGCCGATTGAGACACCGATAAACTTCCAACTGCCGCCAAACTCGGCGATCAAGTCGGCCGCTCGGTCAGCAAGAGTTAAGCGCGCCTTTTCTTCTTCATTCGCGTTTTTCGAGACTCGCGATCGGAGGAGGTCGTCCGTTCGGCGCAGCCGATCCGTCAACGCGCTAAGCATCTCCAGTGCGACGTCCGGATTACTTCGCACAAACGAAAGAAACGCATCCCGCGACAAGATGGCCAAACGCCCGTCTTCAATCACTCGAGCATCAGCCGATCTTTGTCTCCCATCTATTAGGGACATCTCTCCAAAGAAGTCGCCCTGAGCCAGCTCGGCGAGGGTGACGTCATTCTTGTCTTCATCCTGCAAACTTATGCGCACGCGACCACTCTCGATCAAATACATCGCATCGCCCACGTCTCCATGTCGAAACAACCGGGTATTGCGAGTGACATACTGCTCGGTCAGCAGGTTGCGAAGATCAGTCGCCGAATCGTCATCAAGTGAGGCAAATAGCGGCACTGAGCGAAGCGCATCGAGTGTCATCTGACTAGCCGGGTTGGACATAGGGGCCCCTCCTAAGGATTTCAGATTGCAGATTGCAGATTGCAGATTGGGATGTCCGATATGCTTTAGCTTGTCGGTGTTGGCCATTCGAGTACCTCAGGTATTTGGTGATGGTGACAACGACAAGCTAAAGCATATCGGACATCCCAATCTGCAATTTTCAATCTGAAATCCTTCCGTCCTTCATAAAGACAATTCGATCGGCAAAACTGTCAGCCAACTCGTGATCGTGTGTGACCATTAAGATCGTCAGCGAATCCTGGTTGACCATCTCTCGCAACAACCCTAATAGTTCGTGCGCGCGTATTGAATCGAGATTTCCGGTGGGTTCATCGGCCAGCAGCACCTTCGGATTATTGGCGAGCGCGCGAGCAATCGCGACTCGTTGCTGCTCACCACCGGATAACTCGGACGGTCGATGCGACGTTCGATCTGATAGCCCCACTCTTCCCAACAGCTTCGTCGCCCGGTCGCGTCGCTGTTGCCCACGAAGGCCAGCAAACGCGAGCGCCAGCGAAACGTTTTCTTCTGCGCTCATCGTCGGTATCAGATTAAAGTTTTGAAATATCATACCGACGGAGAAACGCCGGTAATGGGCCATCTCACGTTTGCTGAAGGGTCCGAGCGGTTTCGACGCAAAAAAGACTTCGCCCGTCGAAGGATGATCGAGCCCGCCGAGCATGTTAAGCAAGGTTGATTTGCCTGAGCCGGACGTTCCCTGGATCGCAACAAACTCACCCTCCTTAACCTCGATCGAAACGTTGTCCAAAGCTGTCACACTATTGGTCCCCATCTGGTAGACCTTTGAGACGTCTTTGGCCGAAAGGAGTGGTGTCATCGCTTACTCGTAAATTCCCTTTGGAGGTTCAACTAGGACTTCGATACGCGACTCACACGCCACAACCGCGACTGTTCTTCCTCAAAACCTTTCAACGCCATCTCGAATGACGACACGTCAAACTCTCCAGATCTCAATAGGTCGTTTACTTTTGCGTCGCCAAAGACTGCGCCGGAGATTATCACGTCACTCCCCGAAGATAATCCTTCGAGTCGCGCTGCCATGTTTACTGTCGACCCGAAATAATCGAGACGGTCGTTCAAGGTTACCGCTATACAAGGACCGGAATGAATTCCTGCTTTCAATTGCAATGGCATGATTCCCTCCGCTGGATTCGCCAGGACTTCCTGAGCATCCAGCATCGCCACAAGAGCATTTGCAGGATCGCGGAACACAGCCATGACGGCGTCGCCAATCGTCTTTACAATTGCGCCTTCGCGATCCGCGATTACTTTTTTCAGCACATCGAAATGATTCATCACTCGCCCAAACGCAGTCGCGTCGCCAATCTCGCGATAAAGACGAGTCGAATGCCGCAGGTCCGTGAACAAGACTGTCAGGGTGCCCACGGAAATCTGCTCGCCCGGCCGCAACGCCTCGGTTGAAAATAGATCTCGGAAAATCTGCAGCGCTGTTACTTCAGCAGCAGTCGCGGCCTGATCACTCCAGGCGATTCGCTCAAGAATCAGCAACTGCTCGGCGTTGGTGTTGTTGTACAACGTTAAGGACGACCGTTTGTTGAGCTGAAGGACGTCGTTACTCCAGCCATTTTCAGAAACGGTTATCGACGCTGAACTCGCGCCTTCGGAAGAAACATTCACGGCCTGCGAACCCGGCAACTCGAGAACACGAAGGCGATAGTTTCCTGAACCAAGTGGCAAGTCGAGCACCCGTTCGCCTCCTGCAATCAATAGCTGCTGCACAACCACGTGCGGCGTTCGTTGCGGGCTGCCGATGCAAAAGTCCTGAAGTTCAACTACTCGAACTCCCGCGCTTGGCTTGAACGTTACCTCAACGAATCGATCGAAGTTGGCATTGAAATCGATCTTGCAAGTCGGACAGTGAACGTTGGTAGGTAGGTTCTTCAGTGACGACCCGATGTCCTTGGCACCGCGGCACATTGGACAAAGCAAATCCCATCGCAAATCAAGCAATCCAACTCGCGTCGCCCGCAAACATGTCTCAAGCACTAACCGGCGAGAGACTTTCCAGTTGTCGGCGAGCTGATAGGGACGAATTCGGGCGACGGCAAAATCGTCGGCGGTCGTGAGGAACTCAAGTAAACGATCGACTATCGTTTTAACTTCGGTCAGCTGTTCCTGATCACTCTCATTCAAAAGCCGTTCGCCAAGCGCTTTGATTCTGGAATGATCAACTGCCGGTAACGACGCAGCCAACGCACCCAAAGCAGCATCGCCGCCTGTTGAGGCCAGTTTGTCGTATTTCTGAAATGCAGCCCGAAACTTTGGCGCACTATTCAGCTTGAGTTGTAATGGGATAGCAACCACTCCGATCAAGTTTCTGGGTGTTGCGTGGACTTCATAGGTGACGCGCGTGCCGCCATTGTCTCCTGGAGTTAACTCCGCACGCGCACGCATACGAGCCATTGGCCCCTGGCTGTAAACACGTTCTATCCCAAAACGAACGGGTCGCACCCATTCAAAAGGCTGCTCCTCCCATTCGACATTCATTCCATAAATCGACAGACGCACCTTGCGCCGAGCGTTGCGCAATGGCTTTTTACCCGTATCGAAGTCGAGCCGAGGTACGCCGGTATCACGATTGAATCGATTTGTGTCGGCAACAAAGGGCCAAAGACTCTCGGGAGTCGATTGGAGATTAAAGACCCAACGATAGTGGAGTTCACGGAAGGCCATACACTCAGAAACGATTTTGGCGGCGGGTGTCTTTAAGTTGTAGGGGTGGCACGCCGTGGCCAAGAAGAATCATTGGTCATTTGTCATTTGGAAGAGTGGTCTTTGGACTTGGGCCTTAGGGCTTGGCTCATAAGAGATTCTGCAGTTCGCGAATTTCCGAAGACCAAAGACCAAAAGCCAAAGACCACTCTTCCAAATGAAAAATGTCAAAGGACAAATGACCAATGACCAATGATTCTTCTTGGCCACGGAGCGCCACCCCTACCATCAAACTTCCTTATACTCGGAATCGACGTCTTCGTGGGAGGAAGCCACCCGATAGTTCCGCGACTGAACTTGTTTGGTGATCAGCAGGTCGTCTTTCGTCTTCAATAGATCAGCACGGCTGTAAACGGAAAGCTCAAAGTTGTAGCCGTGAGTGATCGCATCTTTCGGACAAGCTTCCACACAGTAACCGCAGAAGATGCAGCGACCGTAATCGATGTTGTAAACCTCTGCATATCGTTCATCGACACCAACTCGCTCATCAGGAGGTCTCGGATCGTCTCGAGCAACGATATAGATACATTCGGAGGGACACGCCGCTGCGCATAAATAACAGGCAACGCACTTCTCTCGACCGTTCTCGTCAACATGCAACAAGTGCTGCCCGCGATAACGCGGCTGAACAGTCACTGGTTCATCCGGATATTGGACGGTCCACTTTCGTTTGGGAATGTAAGACAACGTCACGCCCATGCCCTGAATGATGGCTTTGGTTGATTCAATAACGTCTGTAATGATCGACATGCCTACCTCCAGGGGGAATCTAATGTAATTTATCGGTTTAGTGTAACTTCAGAACCGGTTGCCTGCCATCGACTGTCGCGCCAAACAAATCTGTCGACAAAATCATAAACGTCCTCCCGATCCTCAAACTCAAAATGCACCTTACCAAGTAGTGTGGCTCGATCTCCGCGCAGTGTTAATCTTAAATCCTCGAATTCCCAACGCTTAACACGAGTGTCACGCTCAATAGTATTGATGTACTCGGCCTTGCCTTGCATCTTGCCCTCGCCACCTGCGCCAACATAGTCGTCTGCCAGAATTTGACCGAGTTTCTTCTTGTCGGCGTTTAGGTTGGCTACCGTCCACTCGTGTTCGAGATCTTTCAATTGAGCCAGGACGACTTCTTTGTCGGTCGGCGGCGGGCTACTTAAGTTTGACTCACTATTTGCGTTTGATTCAGCACTGTTCTCGCTCTCGGAGTTGGAGTTGTGGTTTATACCTCGGTTGGAGTTGCTTCCAGTGTTGGAATTACTGTTTGAGACGATAATAGGCGCTGACTTCTTCACGATTCGCGGTATCAAGAGCACGGCTGCAATCGTGAAGCCGGCCATTGCAAGGACCAGCAATCCGATGATGCCAACAACCCAGGGCCATGTTCTTCGTCGCGGCTCGCTTCCCGCCGGGGAATAGGACGGTGGTTGATATGCCGGCGGCGTCCAACTACCTCCACCAACCTCAGTCAGCTCATCATCGTCGTCATAAACCGAAACCAGCGGCGTACCATCGTCAACACAGTAGCTTAGGTTTTGATCCGTAAACGTCTTATTGCAAGTTGGACAGCGTTTCATTACGTCTTTAATTCAGAATGCCGGCAATAATCATGAAGAGTAACCACCCGACAAAAATCAACACACTGAGCGATCCGGTTACCACCCCAACGAGTGCAAGGGGTTTCCCGGTATTTCGATCTGGGGCCTTCTTGATTTGCGAAAGCGCCACCAACCCAAGTATTAACGCCGCGATTCCCGGTATCGGCCCCAGGCAAAACATCCCAAAAAACAGGCTGAGAACTCCAACCACCATTGACGCAAGAGCCAACCCTTGAGTCGGTTGTTGTCTTGTATACCCACCGGGCGCAGGCGGTGGCTGCCAAACGGGTGATTGAATCGGTTGTCGTTCATCGGGCGCGACCCAGGCACCTGGCGCATTCGGATCGGGGGATCGCCATGTTGGTTGTTCAGATCTTGGAGGCGCGTACGTTGGTCGCTGACTACTCGAAGGAGACTGATATTGACCTGGCGTGTAACCCGTATCTACTAGGATCGTGCCGTCGTCGGAACAGAAAGTAATCCAGGTCTCCGTATACTGTTTGTGACACTGAGGGCAGTATTTCATCAGTTGTCTATACGGCGCAGGTCGCCTTTTAGTTGTCAGATTAGTTGTCAGACAAGCTCTAGTTGACTAAAAAAGTAAGCAATTTCGATCGCCGCGTTCTCATCAGAATCTGAACCATGCACGGCATTCTCTCCGACGGATCCTCCGAATTTTTTTCTCAAAGTACCTTCGTCAGCTTTTGCCGGATCAGTTGCGCCCATGAGATCTCGCCAGGCTTTCACCGCCCCTTCTTTTTCGAGAGCCATCACGACGCACGGCGCGCTCGACATGAATTCAGTGAGTCCAGCAAAGAATGGACGCTCACGGTGAACTGCGTAGAAGCCCTCCGCCTCAGTTCGCGTCATGTGGATCAGTTTCAAGCCGCGGATTCTAAAACCGTTATCAAGAATTCTTTGAATGATCGATCCCGTATTCCCGGCGCGCACTGCGTCAGGTTTTACTATTCCAAATGTTAAGTTATTCATATTCTGAACGTGACCTTTACTGCGGTTTCACCGGGATAAAGCTCTCGCCCGTTGGTTTTGGTTGCTCAACTTTCTTATTTTCCCGACGTACATCGACGGCTTCTCTCTTTGCGCGGTCATTTGTTGACGGCGTCTTTCGCACAGGTGTTGGCGCAATTAGAGCTTTCGCAGTTATCGGCTGCGTTTTCGTTGAGGTCGGGTTTGTAACGTTGCTGGAATTAGCGTTAGGACTCTGCACTTTTTCTGCAGTTCCCGATGGCGTCGTCGCAGTGCTAGGGGGCGGAGTGCTTTGCTGAGTTGCCGGGGGAAGCTGTGTCGATAGCCCTTTCGCAGCCCGGTCGCGAGTTACGATCCAGGCAATCAAGATCCCCGATGCTGCCAACACGACGACCATAGCGAAAACCCACGGAAGCACGCTTCGGGTTGGACGCGCAGCCACACTAGCTGACGGTGGAGCAGCCATCTGAAGCTCAGGTAGATATTGAATCGTCGATTGCGGCTTTGATTGATCAGTTTGATGAGCAGCGACCGTAGGAGCAATTTGAGTAGGCGGAGGATCAACCACGGAAGGTGATAATCGCCAGGTTGCATCAAGGTCGAGCTTGCGACTGACGTTAATTAGTTGGGCCCCATCAGCCAGACAAAAGATCATCGTCTCGTCTACGTAAGGTCGTTGGCAAACCGGGCAAGTTTTCATGTTCAGCCTCCTAAAGTAAAAAAGGAAAACGAGAACAACCGGATCACACTAAACTCTTCGTCTCAGGCAGAAAGTGCTTGTCTCATCGCGAATCCGATATCAGCGGGCGACTTCACGACATGAATACCAGCGTCTTCCAATGCCTTCATCTTCTCCGCCGCAGTTCCCTTCCCGCCAGCAATGATCGCCCCCGCGTGTCCCATGCGTCTTCCCTGCGGCGCAGTCTGCCCGGCAATGAACGCTACGATTGGTTTCGTCACATTGTTTTTTGCGAACGCTGCTGCCTCTTCTTCTGCCGTGCCGCCAATCTCACCAATCATCACGATCCCTTGAGTTTCATTGTCGGCTTGAAACAAACGCAGCGCGTCAACATGCGTAGTGCCAACAATCGGATCGCCACCGATACCGATAGCCGATGATTGGCCGAGTCCAAGCGCGGTCAACTGACCAACGGCCTCATACGTTAACGTTCCTGATCGCGACACAACACCAATGCTTCCCTCCTTGTGAATGTGACCAGGCATGATGCCGATTTTGCAACGCCCTGGTGAAATGATGCCCGGACAGTTGGGGCCAATTAATCGAGTGGACTTATCACTCAAATACTCTTTCACTTTCACCATGTCGAGCGTGGGAATTCCTTCAGTTATACAAACCACAACTGGAATCCCGGCGTCGGCAGCTTCCATAATCGCGTCAGCAGCGAAAGGCGGAGGCACATAAATTACCGACGCATTAGCACCAGCATCCCGGACCGCATCGGCCACAGTATTGAAGACGGGAATATTCTCGTGTGTGGTGCCGCCTTTACCTGGGGTCACACCGCCGACCACATTGGTTCCATACTCCACCATCTGTTTCGTATGGAAGGTCCCTTCTTTTCCAGTGATGCCTTGCACGACAAGGCGAGTAGATTTGTCTACCAGGACGCTCAAAGATGAATTCTCCTTGGGATCATCGGGTTAGATTGAAGAATCGGCAGTATAGCAATGGCAATGGAATGGACAAAGTGGATGCCGCCGAACGCATTTAACTATTGACGCACCCCTCCTCTGGTTTTGTTATAGTGAGTCACGCCTCGCATTTCTTCTTGTTCTTAGATCGACGTTAATGGAGAGAATTCAAATCATTATCGAGGCGGGTTGCGATGGTTACTTCGTGGCGCACGTACCCGAACTAAAGAGTTGCTGGTCCCAAGGCAAGACGTTGGAACAAACCATTGAAAACATTTGGGAAGCCATAAATCTATATTTCGAGGTGGAGGCACCCTGAAACATGAGCAATGAGGTGAAGCTATGACGAGACGTGTCTTGTTGAGACCTGGCGAGGACGGTTACGTAATCGCCGAAGTACCGAGTTTGCCCGGGTGTATCAGTCAGGGTAAGACCCGCGAAGAAGCGCTCGAGAATGTTCGTGAGGCAATCACTCTTCACGAAGAAATCTTGCGCGAAAGGGGTGAACCGATTCCGGATGATCAGGTTGAACTAGTCGAGGTTGCTGCGTGAGTAAGCTACCGGTCGTGTCCGGAGCTAGTGTATTAAAGCGCTTATCAAAGTCGGTTTCGTTGTCTATCGTCAGCGAGGCAGCCACATAACGATAGTTCGCGAGCAACCACCGGCTCAAGCGACGATCCCAAATCACAAAGAACTGGATCGTGGAACCTTACGATCAATCCTCCGCCAAGTAGGCTTAAGCGTTGAAGAGTTTATTTCGCTTCTGTAAAAAAGTGTGCCGGGTCAAATAAACAGAAAGGCTCGTGTTTTCTAGGCTCGTGTTGATGAGTTTTGGCGTCAGGAGGAGAAGTACGCATATATCGATCGAATGCAGGATCGCGAGAATGTTGAGTGGGAGGAAATTCAACCCGACGAACAGGTAAGTCACTCAACAGATCGGCGCGTCAGTTAAGTTCAAACCTCTCTCCAAACTGCGGCACCGCAACTTCCCAACCAAACCTTTCCTTAATATGTCCAGCCATCGCGTTGGCAGCTTCGGGCTCACCGTGGGTTAAGAACGTTCGCCGCGGACCGCTCGGCTGCATCCCTTCCAACCAATGAAGGATTTCCTGCCAATCGGCGTGTGCCGAGAAACCTCCAATTTTCGCTATGCGGCAGCGCACGGGAATCCATTGACCCAGAATCTTCACTTCAGGTTCATGGTTCTGAATTCGGCGCCCTGTTGTTCCTGCGGCCTGATAACCAACAAACACGAGTGTCGTTTCTGGATCAGGCACTAGTCGTAAAGCGTGATGCAACACTCGGCCGCCCGTCATCATGCCGGAAGCGCTGATGATTACCCTCGCGCCTTTCGCGTTGTTCAACTTCTTCGACTCTTCTCTCGAAGATGCAGTACTCATGGAATGGGTTCGTAACGGATGTCGCTGCGTCCTTAGGATGCTGACGTATTCTTCATCGTGCTCCTCTTTACGATTTGCGTATGCCGTAGTAGCGGCCGCCGCCATCGGGGAATCAACTGTTACTGGTAGCACGGGAATCGCTTTCTCATCTTCGAGTTCACGGATTAGATACAGGATCTCCTGGGTACGGCCGACCGCAAAAGCTGGAATGAGAACGGGCGCATTACGCTTTGCCGCATCATTGATTATTCGCGCCAACGCTACTTTGGGATCTTCCGGATCGTGTAAACGATCCCCATAAGTAGATTCCACCAATAGATAGTCGCAAGATGGTGGTGGAGTCGGATCCTTAATGATCGGTTGGTCGTAATGTCCCAGGTCTCCTGAAAAGAGAACGCGACGGCCAGTTCCATCACTTCCTGCGCCCGCCATTTCGAGTAGCACCAGACTAGAACCAAGTATGTGACCAGAGATTTGGAAGCTGGCAAAGATCCCCGAGGCGGCTTGAAATGATTCGCCAACGTTTGAGACACCCTCGATCAATTCCAATGAAGCATCGGCGTCCTTCTCTGTGTACAGCGGCAAAGCAGGTGAGTGCTTGCTCAACTTGTGGCGGTTCTTATAGTCGGCATCCTCTTCCTGCAATCGACCCGCGTCGGGTAACAGGATCTTCAACAAATCAGCCGTGCCCCGCGAGCAATACACTGGACCGCGAAATCCCTGCCTGACCAGACGTGGTAGGTAGCCCGTGTGATCAATGTGAGCATGGGTAATCAGGACGGCGTCAACGGAGTGCGGGTTGAATGGTGGTTCTTGCCAATTTCGTTCTCGGAGCTCCTTCAGACCTTGGAACATGCCGCAGTCAACTAGAACCCTCGCTTTGTTTGTCTCAACCAAATACTTCGAGCCGGTAACCGTTCCGACTCCGCCCCAAAAAGAGATTGTTGCCAATCAGCTCCTCCTCTTAAATTGCCGATCCCGACGAGTCGGGATTGCGGATTGGGATCTGTTTTCGATAGCCGAACCAGACCAGCAATACCGGAATCAAAAGCACGAGATTGCGCAGTGCCGTTTTCACTCCGAGCTGACTCCCGATGATTCCCCCAAAGCAGCCGCACTCGAGTGGCTCACCGTGCAGCACATAGACGTAGTAGAGAGCGTATGCAGCAAACGACAACAACAACAGACCGGCTGAGATCGCACCCAAACGGACGGTGCGTGACAACAATAAAAGGATTGCGGTAACAATCTCGAGTGTAATGACACCTATGGTGACAGGCCACGACCAAAGCTCATAGTTAAAACCAGAGGCTGTAAGAAGTTGGCCGACGTTTTCGACGAATGCAGGAATGATGGCAAGCTTCGCTCCTGCGGTAAACAGAAACAGCGCCGCTAGAAAGAAGCGACTGATACACGTGAGCCAGGTGAAGAAAGACGGGGTGAGGGGGAGAGTGGGCGACGGGGCGACGGGGAGAGTGGGCGACGGGGTGATGGGTTCTGCAGTTCTCAAATCTTCGTCTCCGTGTCTCCCCGTCACCCCGTCTCCCCGTCTCCCCGTCCGTCTCAGGCGGCCAACCCCACAACCTTCTCCGCAGCGTCCTGCATACCGTCCGCCACCGTGAAGTTGAGTCCGGAATCGCGAATCACCCGCTGACCTTCCTCAACGTTCGTGCCTTCCAACCGCACAACCACGGGAACCTTAATGCCAAGGTTCCTGGCTGCTTCGACAACGCCGCGTGCCACCATGTCGCAGCGAACAATGCCACCAAAGATATTGATCAGAACCGCGTTTACATTTTCGTCCGCGAGCAAGATCCGAAAGGCGGCCTGGACCCGTTCCTGTGAAGCCCCACCACCGACGTCGAGGAAGTTTGCCGGTTCGCCGCCAGCGAGTTTGATTATGTCCATGGTGGCCATCGCCAAGCCGGCACCGTTGACCATGCAAGCGATGTTGCCGTCGAGCTTGATGTAGTTAAGGTCAAATTTCGATGCTTCAATTTCGAGCGGTTCTTCCTCGTTGAGGTCGCGAAGTTCCATGAAGTCCTTATGACGAAACAACGCGTTGTCGTCGAAATTGATCTTGGCATCCAGAGCGATCAGCCGATTGTCTTTAGTTAACAGGAATGGATTAATCTCAACTAACGATGCGTCCATCTGTTCGTACGCCCCATACAAGGCTTGCATGAATTTGACTGCTTGCCCAATCAACTCACCGGGTAGCCCCAAACCAAAGGCCAGCTTCCGTGCTTGAAAGGATCTGAAGCCGACTGCTGGATCAATTGTCTCTTTCATGATCTTTTCAGGCGTTTTGGCGGCGACTTCTTCGATGTCCATGCCACCCGCCGATGAGGCCATGAAAACCGGACGACCTGACGCTCGATCCAAAACGATTCCAAGATAGACTTCCCTATCGATAGGTAAGCCTTCTTCTATCAACAACACGTGGACTTCTCGGCCTTCCGGACCAGTCTGGTGAGTGATGAGTTTCATTCCCAACATTTCTTTCGCAATCCATCTCGCTTCTTCAGCACTTCTCGCCAGCTTCACGCCACCGCCTTTGCCACGTCCGCCGGCATGGATTTGAGCCTTGACTACTACAACGTCGGTTCCCAATTCCTTTGCAGCTCGTTCAGCCTCATCAGGAGTACGAGCAACCGCACCGCGTGGCACTGCAACGCCAAACTTTTTCAACAGTTCTTTTCCCTGATACTCATGAATCTTCATGCAATTGCCTCAGACGATCCGCAGCTTGTTGGATGGAACGACGGTGCAGTAGCCCGACTGTTAAGGAGGGCCCGCCGAGAACATCAGGTAAATGATCCCCGACCGAGCCCTTAACAGTCGGGCTACTGCACCGCGCGTTGAGTGTAGCGGCGCACTTGAATGACTGCAAGCATAGGTGATAAGTGATTGCAGATCGAAGATTTCAGATTGCAGATTGAAGATGTGCGTTAAGTTTCCAAAACCTACTTAGCAATTTGAAGTCTTCAATCTGCAATCAATAAACCCTTATCACTAATGGAGGTACTACATGAGCGAGGTAGTAGTTACATCACAAAGGAACTTGCAGAACGAAGTTCGCTACGGCGCGGTTCACACACTCACAACCGATGAACCCTCGTCGGCCGGTGGTGACGATGCCGGTCCCGATCCGTACACATTGTTGCTTGCAGCACTCGGCAGTTGTATCTCGATGACCGTGACTCTCTATGCACGCCGCAAACAATGGCCACTCGAACAAGTGACAGTGAGACTACGACAGAATCGAATACACGCAAAAGATTGTCAGGAGTGCGCTCAAGATGCCGAAGGACATGTTCACCGAATCGAGCGGTCAGTGAGTTTCGTCGGTGATCTGACAGAGGAGCAACGCGCGCGTTTGAAAGAGATCTCGCACAAGTGTCCGGTTCACAAAACGCTTACATCTGAAATTGTGATTGCTGACTTAGTAGAATGAGGACGCCTAAAAATCATTGGTCATATATCATTTGACATTTCTCATTCGTCATTTTTAGAAGCGAGACTTGATTCCAATCCCAAATGAAAAATGACAAATGTCAAATGATATATGACCAATGATCTGGTCGGGACGGCGAGATTCGAACTCGCGACCTCACGCACCCCAAGCGTGCGCGCTACCAGGCTGCGCCACGTCCCGTCTTCCTGACTTACTATCCTGCCAAACAGCAATTGTCAAACGCCAGACTAAATCTACTTCGATTTGTTCTGGTTTTCTTTTTCCAGCAGACTCAATAATTCGCGTAGCTCAGATGCCAATTGCTTCAGGCCCTGTCGCTCCTCAGCCGTTCGGGGTGGTAATGGTGAACGGGCAAACGCTGGTGTCTGCGGAAATGCATCGCCATCAGAAGAAGCAACGCTCTTGTTGGTCTCCGCACCTTCCTCGTCAGGACCGACAACCTTTAGCTTCCCGCCGCCACGAAGATCATTTGCCAGTCGCTTCTTTGCGCCAGCGATCGTGTACTGATCTTCGTAGAGTAACTCTTTGATTCTCAGCGCCATTTCAACATCCCGTTTGCGATAAACCCGTTGGCCCGCGCGATTCTTCTGTGGCGCCAGCATCGAAAACTCTGATTCCCAGTAGCGCAGCACGTGAGCCTGCACACCAGCGAGTTCGCATACCTCACCGATCTTAAAGAAGAGCTTTTCGGGAATGGCCACAGCTGGACGGCTCATTGTATTAAGGACTCGCCGGGAAGTATTGAGCTGGCTCTCTAATCTCTGGGAAGTTTTGGAAGACTGTCGGAGAACTTTGCCAGCAACGCTAAGACGGTGGTCATGTTACTCGGGCGGACTTTGACGTGTCAATACTTACACTTAGCTCGGGTCAGTTAAAATGGATTCTTAAAAGTATAGGATGAAGAACATTGCCGATTGCCGATTGCCATTGCCGATTTGGAATGGTCTTTGGACTTGAGGTCTTTGGTAGTTGCTCTGCCGTTTACTCATAAGGACCAAATCATGACAACGCTCAAGACCGAAGACCCAAGACCTAAGACCTAATCGACAATCGGCAATTGGCAATCGGCAATGAGCTTGGTTGGCAATCGGCAATCTGCAATGCCATAATCCGCCTTCCCACGCTAAACATTCGGGAGGATTTTTCTACACTGTGACAACCTCGCCAACGGTTCTCCGCCTGGCCTCGCGACTCGATGAAGTCGGCTTTTCTGATATCGTCAAAATTCGCAATCGAATCATGGAACTGCGCTCACAAGGCGCGACTGTGTACCAGTTCGAGGGTGGTGAGCCTTTCATGTCCACGCCTGAGCCCATCAAAGATGCTATGAAGCGGGCCTTGGAGGAGAACAAAACTCGTTACGCTCCGTCCTCCGGTATCGCAGAACTGCGCACGGTCATCGCGGAGAAGCTACGCACGAAGAATCGGATTCCTGCTCACGACGCGGATGTGATCGTTCTCAACGGTGGCATGCAAGGATTGTTTGGAGCGTTTCAGTCGACGGTTAACCCCGGCGATGAAGTTCTGCTCTTCTCCCCTTACTGGACGCCAATCAAAGACCTCGTCGCCCATTGCCAGGCCAAGATTGTTCTCGTACCAACTGATGAAGCTCGTGCGGCCGGCTTCAACCAAACACTCGATCGCTATACAAGCGACCGGACCAAAGCGATTTACTACAACACACCTCAGAATCCGTCCGGCGTTGTTTTTACTGCAGATGAAGCAAAGAGCGTTGCGCAGTTTGCTCAACAACGTGACCTCATCGTGATAGCGGATGAAGCTTACGAAGACCTGGTGTACGACGACAATCATTTCTCGATCGCTTCAATCGAAGGAATGTTTGAACGAACCATCACTCTATTCACCTTTTCAAAGTCGTACGCAATGACTGGTTGGCGACTTGGCTACGCAGTAGCGTCAGAACCCTGGATGACGGGTTTGAAAAAGACCACGCTATATTCTTCAAACGGTGTATCCACACCAACGCAATGGGCTGGTCTCGCGGCAATGCAACTTGACCCGTCAATCCTCGAGCACAACAGAAATGAATATCGTCGTCGACGCGATCTGCTGTTGTCAGGCCTCAATGAACTTGGTTTGACATGCGACAATCCTGCCGGCGCCTTTTATGCATTTCCTGATGTCAGTCGGATCAGTGCGAATAGTAGAGAGGCTGCGGAGATACTCTTAAACACGGCACAGGTAGCTGCAGTTCCAGGTATCGTCTTTGGTTCTCATGGCGAAGGTCATTTGCGCTTCTCGTTTTCCACTGCGGTGGAAACGATCGAAGCAGGACTTGATTCGCTGCGTCGCAACTTGTAAAGGACAAACACTGCTGGATGAAAGATAGCGAAGGACAGGCACTCGGGCGCGATTCTTCCCAGGCAGTTTCAGGCGGAAAGTCTCCAAGCGAGTTTGAGTTTATAGACAGGCTTCGCCAACGCGCGGACCTGAAATCGTCGTCCTCACAAAGTCACCAGGCAATGACCGTTGGTATCGGCGACGATGCCGCCGTGCTTCGCTGTTCCACTGGCAAAGACACCGTTGTGACTGCCGATCTCCTTGTCGAAGGCATCGACTTTCGGAGAACCACTACTCCGCCGCATCTGCTGGGTCACAAAGCGCTCGCGGTTTCCCTTTCCGACATTGCCGCCATGGGTGCTCGGCCGCGCTGGTCACTTGTTTCCCTGGGCCTTCCCGAAGACATTTGGCAATCCGAGTTTGCCGACAAGTTTTACGATGGGCTCTTGGAGTTGGCGGGACACTACGATGTCCAACTCGTCGGTGGAGATACTTCACGCACACCCGAACAGATCGTTGTCGATTCAATCGTTGTTGGAGAGTGCTCGACAGATCTGGTCGTAAAACGCTGTGGGGCTGCCCCCGGCGATCAAGTCTTTGTAACCGGCACTCTTGGTGGTTCGGCCGCCGGCCTCAGATTGATTGAGCGCGGGGCACATCTGGCGGAACAGAACTTTGGTGCGAACGAAATGCAGGTACTCGATCAACTATTGTTGCGACACTTAAAACCCGAAGCCCGGGTTGGCTGGGGCATTGTGCTGGGCCAGGAAAAACTGGCTACCGCAATGATCGACATTAGCGATGGCCTTTCCTCCGATTTGAATCATCTTTGTAACGAAGGCAAAGTTGGCGCGTTGATTCAATCTTCGCTGCTTCCCATGGATCCGCAAGTTGCGGATCTTTGCGGCCGACGTGCTTTGGACCCTTTGCAGCTCGCGCTTCACGGCGGTGAAGATTTCGAGTTGTTGTTTACCATCCGACCAGACTCAGTGGCCAAGTTACCAAAACGAGTTGATGGAGTTGGCATAACTCATATTGGTGAAATTCTGGATCAGTCGGAGGGAGTTAAGATCTCGGAAGGCTCAAGAGTCTGGGATCTGTTGCCGGGTGGGTGGAGGCACTTCTGAGATTGCCGATTGCCGATTGCCAATTGCCGATTTGAGCCGCAAATTCACGCGGATAATCGCTGATCAGAAGAAAGATTGACCAATGTCAACGGCTTCGTTTTCTTCTTCTGATCCGTGTTCATCTGCGTGAATCTGCGGCTCAAATCGGCAATCGGCAATTGGCAATCGGCAATGACTGTCTTATCCTCAGTCCTTTCGAAAAACCGTCATGCTTAGATTCCGCAATACACTCTCCGGCCGCGTCGAAGAATTTCGTCCACTGAAAGAGGGCGAAGTCAACTTCTACTACTGCGGCCCAACCGTTTGGAACTACGGACATATCGGGAACTTCCGATCCGCGGTGGCCGCTGACATTCTTCGTCGCTATCTCAAGTTCAAGGGCTTTAAGGTAACTCACGTGATGAACATTACCGACGTTGAGGATCGGATTATTGCAGAGTCACAAAAAGCTGAGGTCAGCATTGATGATTACACCGCCAAGTACATCGATGCGTTGTGGGAAGATTTTGATGCACTCGGCTGTGAGCGGCCCGAAATAGTGCCGCGGGCAACCCGGCACATTCCGGAGATGGTCACGCTGATCGAAAAGCTCCTGGCTAACAATCACGCGTACAAATCCGATGGTTCGATCTATTACCGCATTGCCTCGTTTCCTAATTACGGCAAACTGTCCAAGATCAATTTTGCGGGAAACATTGCGGGTGCCAGCGAGCGCATCGATACAGACAAGTACGAGAAGGAAGACGCTCGCGACTTCGCTCTTTGGAAAGAGCCGGAGTCTGACGCGGAGCCCGCGTGGGATGCATCGATTGGGCGCGGACGTCCCGGCTGGCATATCGAATGTTCGGCAATGTCGATGAAGTATTTAGGTGAGACGTTTGACATTCACGCCGGCGGAATCGATCTCGTTTTTCCCCACCATGAAAACGAGATTGCGCAGAGCGAAGGTGCGACGGGTCAGCAGTTTGTTCGGTACTGGATTCACTTCGAACATTTGAAGGTTGATGGCGAGACGATGTCGAAGTCGAAGGGCAACTACTATACGTTTCGTGATGTCATCGCCAAAGGATACTCACCAGCCGGCATTCGCTATTTTCTTTTGAGTGTTCCTTACAACAAGCAATTGAATTTCACGTTTGATGCACTGGCTGGCGCCGAACGAACTGTTGCCAACTTGCGCGACTTTCGTGCGCGTTTGAGTGAGGCAAAAACCGAAGCAGGCAGGAACGATGCCCTACACGAGGTTGCAACGCGTGCGTTGCGAGAGTTTGAAGAAGGAATGGACGACGATTTCAATACGTCCATTGCACTTGCCGCCGTTCATAATCTTTCGCGTGAGGTAAACACCGCGCTCGCTAGAAAACAGGTGAAGGAAGACAACAAGCGGGAACTACTCGAACTGCTCGCTCGTTTTGATACTGTGCTGAATGTTCTGGGCGATCACCAAAGCGAAATGCTCGACAACGAAGTGCAAGCGTTGATTGACGAACGACAGGAAGCTAGAAGGCGGAGGGACTTTGGACGCGCAGACGAGATTCGCATCGAACTCGCCCGCCGGGGAATCATTCTCGAGGACACCAAAGATGGCGTGCGTTGGAAACGCAAGTAGTTGCTTGATGTCCCTTATTTGCCAAACTGGTGGACCACAGCGCAAGTGGTTCTCACCCGCAGGGGTGACATGTTTATAAATCACGGAATGACAAACCTCCGGCGTTCCGTAGGAGTGCCATGTTAATCCGCTCAGCATTACAAGGGCTCCATCTGTCTCGCTATAAACATTGCACTCCTGACGGTGTGCGGGAGCTTCTAATCTCCTGTGCGCTATAAACATTCCACTCCTGGCGGAATGCGGACTATCGGCTAGCTCTTAAATGCTCAAAAGATTGTCAGAAAAACAAGATACTAGGAACTTGCTACCCAGAGGTGTAGAGAGAGCTGAACGGAGGTTAGGGTAGAACATCTCCATGCAGTCTCAATCAGGATGCTTGTTTATTGTTGTTCTGTTAATAATCTTCTCATCCTGTAGCAAACCCCAAAAAAGCGTTTCCCATACCAGCACATCTCAAAACACTTTCGACTACTATCTAGATTCAAACATCCCTCCGGCGGATGGTTTCGACTTTTCTATCGGCGATGTGAACGCCAAAGGCACTTACAAAGATCTGGCTACTGGCACTCAATATGTCGGCTGGTATGTGGCCACTCATTTTAACGAGAGTTACAGCCTTGGTATCCACACTGGCGAAGATTGGAACGGGACGGGCGGGGGTAATACAGATCTTGGACAGGATGTGCACGCGGTTGCGACTGGCCGCGTGACATTTGCTCAGAACTGTGGACGCCTTTGGGGGAATGTAATCACCATCGAACATCGTTATTACGAGAATCACGAGCTCAGAACTGTGGTGTCGCTTTACGCTCACCTTAAAGAGATACAGGTCCAAGCTGGCCAGGACGTCAAGCGGCGGCAGGTGATTGCCACCATCGGACAAGATCCCGACAAAACGTTTCAGGCGCATCTTCATCTCGAGCTGCGCACTGATAAGACTCTGGATCCAACTTATTGGCCGTCGTCGAATGGGAAAACGCATGACTGGGTCAGTGACCATTACACTGATCCAACTCAATTCATCATCAACCATCGCATTCTTCCTTTGCCACGACAGGAGAAGGCGCTGCTGCTCGTCGATCAGCAGAGTTACAAAGCGCGGTTTTATGAATCCGGACGTCTGCGTGATGAGTACGACGTCAGTTTTGGCCAGGTGAAAGGTGCGAAAGAAGTGGAAGGAGACAACAAGACCCCGAAAGGAATGTACTTCGTGGTGCAAAAACACCGCGGACAGTTCGACGGTCCGTACGCGGCATATTACGGAGGACACTGGATCAAGATAAACTACCCAAACAAATTCGACGCCGATCGCGGGGTTGCTCAAGGGTTCATTTCCAAGCAGCAGAGAGACGAAATCAATGAGGCCTGGCAAAAGCGACAGTTAACTCTGCAGAACACAAAACTCGGAAGTGGAATCGGCTTTCACGGTTGGAACAAAGAATGGGAAAACGAGGGGCCGCGACAGCTGTCGTGGGGCTGCGTCGTGATGCACTTGAGAGACGTTGGCAAACTGTATGATGAGGTGCCCGAAGGAACGATGGTGGTGATTTTCTAACCAAGGAGTTGCTTTGAAAGAAATTCAATTGGAAACGGAACGTCTCTTACTCCGGATGTGGCGCGAAGAGACAGACTTTGAAACCTACGCGGAGATGTGTGCCGATCCGGAAGTAATGCGTTACCTGGGTGGCAAGGTGTTTGATCGCCTGGAAACCTGGCGTCATATGGCCTACTCAATCGGTCACTGGCATCTCAGAGGTTTCGGGCATTGGGCAGTTGAAGAAAAAGCTTCAGGACAGTTCATCGGCCGGCTTGGCTTTCTCCATCCGGTGGGTTGGCCTGCATTCGAAATCGGTTGGACACTGAGCCGAAAGTATTGGGGCAATGGCTTCGCAACTGAAGGTGCTCGCCGAGCCTTAGATTACGCATTCTATGAACTCGATAAGCCACACGTCATAAGTCTAATTCACCCCGACAACAAAGGTTCGATCCGTGTGGCCGAGCGTTTAGGCGAAAAGGTTGAGGGTCGGACTGAAGTGATGGGAATCGACGTCTTGATTTACGGAATCGATCGCCCGGCTCTCCCAGCCAAATAGTGACAAAAACCAATCGCGACAAACTCATTTCCATTTTGCAGCTTGCCTATTCGGGCGAGCGCGCCGCCGGCTACGCTTATAGAGGTCACTGGCATTCAGTAAGCGATATGGATGAACGTGCGCGAATAAAAACGATCGAAGAAGAGGAATGGCACCATCGCACACTGGTTGGTGAAATGCTTACCAGTCTTGATGCTGGACCAAACAAGCGACGCGAAATGCGAGCGACACTAATCGGACGCACCCTTGGCATCATGTGTCATCTGGTCGGGTGGTTTGTTCCGATGTATGGTGCCGGAAAACTGGAAAGCCGAAACATCGTCGAATACGAAACCGCTGCTCGCTATGCGCGAGATTGCGAGCGAACCGATTTGATTGATTGCCTGTTGACGATGGCTGAAGTGGAGTGGGAACACGAGAGGTATTTTCGTTCACGAGTCATGCAGTCGCGTTGTATTAAGTTGCTGAGTGTGTGGCCTGAGCCGCCGGCGAAGGAAACGATTCGAGAGTCCTTTACAAATGCTACGGTTGGTTGATCCCCTTGGACCTGCTTGGATGAGGTCAGTACCGTAACGCGGTAGCGTCGGGTCCGTAACATCAAGTAGATCTAGTGTTCACAGCGGACCCGACGCTACCGCGTTACGGTGCTGACCTCATCCAAGCGGCTACTGACCGGCTACTGATCGGATAATCAAATGAGAAATCTACTCATCGTCCTCTTTCTGCAATTCGTCTCAATCAGCGCCGCAGCGCAACAACCCAATCGCCGCAAACTCGCCACCGAGGTTAAAACCGAGTTCCTGCATGCTTGGAATGGTTACAAGAAATATGCCTGGGGACACGACGATCTGAAACCACTCTCAAAGACCTATCACGACTGGTACGCACAACCGCTGCTCATGACTCCGGTTGATGCGCTCGACACAATGATGCTGATGGGCCTCAAAGACGAGTTCGCCACAACGCATCACTACATTGTCGAGAACCTTTCGTTCGATAAAGACATTTCAGTACAAAACTTTGAAGTGACGATTCGACTGCTTGGTGGCTTGTTAACAAATTACCAGCTTACGGGCGATAAGCGTTTTCTTGATCTGGCAGAAGATTTGGGTGCAAGATTGCTGCCTGTTTTCAATTCCCCAACGGGTATGCCTTATCGTTATGTAAATCTCAAAACTGGCGCTGTCCGTGATCCTGTAAGCAATCCAGCCGAAACTGGAACTTTACTCATCGAGTTTGGCACGCTGAGTAAACTTACCGGCAAACCAATCTTCTACGACAAAGCGAAGCGCGCTTTGGTGGAAACATTTCGACGACGCTCTTCGATCGGTTTGGTCGGGGAGTGGATAAATGTCGAAACTGGCGAGTGGACAAATACAGACAGCCATATCAGCGGCGCGATTGATAGTTACTACGAATATCTTTTGAAGTGTGCGGTGCTGTTTGATGATCAAGATTGCAAGAAAATGTGGCACGAAAGCATTGGTGCGATTAACAAGTACTTACAGGACGCCACAATGTACTTCGGCACTTCCGTTTACAAAGGCCGCCTAATCAATTATTCCGCTGGGCGTCTTTGGTATGGACACGCAGACATGAATACCGGAAAGAGGGGTTCCCCGACTTACGGCGCACTCGACGCGTTCTTTCCTGCGGTGCTGGCTCTCTCAGGGGATTTGAAGAGAGCCCGGGACCTTCAGGAATCGTCGTTCGTAATGTGGAAGAAAGAGGGAATTGAACCGGAAGAGTACAACTATCGTGAGTCAAGAATCACATCGCCCAGATACCCTTTGCGCCCCGAAATTGTGGAGTCCACTTATTACCTTTATCACTACACCAAAGATCCTTACTACCTTCGCATGGGTGAAAAACTCTGGCGCGACTTTGTGAAGCACTGTCGCACGGATGAAGGCTATGCTGCTCTCAAAAGCGTGGTGACGAAGAAAAAGAGCGATTCAATGCAAAGTTTTCTCTTCGCCGAAACGTTCAAGTACTTTTACTTACTCTTCGCGCCTGAGCGCGTTCTCAACTTCGACAACGTCGTCTTCAACACTGAAGCGCATTTCATACAGAAAAACTGGCGACGTCAAACGCCGAACTAAACAATCACGCCTCCTTGGAGTGAGGTAACCTGTTACGCTTTGGTATAGATTTTGATCCGGTCGTTAGGATCTTTGTCAGTCTTGATTCGGCGACTTGGGATCCCCTCTCTGAGATTTGAGATCTGAGATCCTCCGTATTCCACCCCCAGATTCTCAAACAAAAACGCATAAATATCTCTAGTCTGCTCGATCGACTTGGTTGTGCTGCTCGCGCCATGAGCTGAATTCGTGTCGATCCGAATCAAGATCGGACCATCGCCAGCTTGGGCCGCCTGCAGCGCCGCTGCGTACTTGAAGTTGTGCGCTGGCACCACGCGATCGTCATGATCCGCTGTGGTGATTAGTGTTGCCGGGTATTTAGTTCCGGCCTTCACGTTGTGAATCGGGGAGTAGGCGTATAAAGCCTTGAACTCTGCTTCATTGGCTTCCGCGGAACCGTAATCGGCAATCCAGTTCCACCCAATAGTGAACTTGTGGAAACGCAGCATATCCATTACTCCAGCCTGCTCAACTACCGCTCGGAACAATTCTGGACGCTGGTTAGAAACTGCGCCAACAAGTAACCCGCCATTCGACCCACCTTGAATTGCGAGCTTGCTCGACGAAGTGTACTTCTGGGCGATCAAATACTCGGCGGCAGCAATGAAGTCGTCGAAAACGTTTTGCTTCTTCAACTTTGTACCGGCCTCGTGCCACTTCTCGCCGTACTCGCCACCACCACGCATGTTGCATGACGCATAAACCACACCCTGCTCGAGCAGTGCCAATCGGGTTGAACTAAAGTTTGGCGCGGTGACGATGTTGAAACCGCCGTAGCCGTAGAGCAGCGTCGGATTGTTACCGTCGAGTTTGACGCCCTTCTTGTAAACGAGAAACATCGGAACGCGCGTCCCATCTTTGCTGTTGAAGAATACCTGCTTGGTCTCATAGTCCTCAGGTCTGAAGCTGGGAATATTGATCTTGTGAAAGACTGTCGACCTCCTGGTAGCGATGTCGTATTCGTAAATCGTCGCGGGGAAATTGAACGAGGTAAAGCTGTAGAAGACGTATTTGTCATCGTTCAGACCACCAAACCCATTGGCAGTTCCAATCCCAGGAAGCTTTATCTCGTTTTCGAGTTTTCCAGCAAGGCTGAAAACATAAGCACGAGTAGCAACATCCTTTCGCCACGAAGCAAATAGCTTTCCACCCGCTGTGCCGACGCCTTGAAGCGGCTCACTTCGTTCGGGTAAAACGTCTTGCCAATTCTTTTCATTCGGACTTTTTGGATCGATCAAAACGACGCGGCCATTCGGCGCGTTCTTGTCGGTGTTCACTAAAAACTTGTCGCCAACATTGTCGATAACGCTGTAACTAGTGTCGCTGATCTCAGCTACGATGGGAGAAAAGTCCTTTTCTCCCTTGCTTAGATCTTTGTAGAAGATCGCATTTCCCTGTTTGCCTTTGCCGCGTTCGGAAATATTCAGAATTGCAAACCGTTGATCTTCTGTCGTACTGACATTGTGAAAGCGCTGAGGGTTTTGCTTGTCTTCATACACCAGGATGTCTGCGGATTGCGGTGAACCGACCGTGTGGAAGTAAACAGTTTGGAACTCATTTTTGGTGGTGAGTTCTCTGCCCTTTTCAGGTAGCGGGTAGCGACTATAGTAGAAACCATTGCCCTGCCACGAAACGCCACCACCCTTGAGCCATTCTAGTTTGTCTGAAAGTTCCTGGCGCGTGGCGACCTCCATCACATGCATGATGATCCAGTCCGCTCCTCCTTGAGAGATACCGTAGGCGACATATTTGCCGTCCTTGGAAAGCGAAAAACCACGCAGCACTGAGGTGCCATCAGTTGAAAACTTGTTCGGATCAAGAAAAACCTCGGGCCTACCCTTCACTCCCTGTTGAATGTAGTAGACGTTTTGATTCTGCAATCCGTCGTTCTTGGTAAAGAAATATGTGTTGCCGCGTCTGAATGGCGCGGTGATCCGCGGATAGTTACTGAGCTGAGTCAAACGCGCTTTAAGCTTCTCTCGGAACGGAATCTTGTCGAGGTAAGCGAAGGTGACGGCGTTTTGTGAATTGACCCAGTTTTTTGTCTCTGCCGAGTTTTCATCCTCGAGCCAGCGATAAGGATCCGCGACTTTTGTCCCAAAGAAGTCGTCGGCCTGATCGACTTTTTTGCTTTCTGGATAACTAAGTTTTGCGTCGTTCTTGTCGCCAACTATCGAATGCGCTGATGAATGTCGGAAAAGAGGCGCGACCGCAAGAATTGAAACAACTACTCCGGCCATTGCGAACGCACCCAGGCTGCGCCACACGTTCGATCTCTTATTCATGTCTTTGTCTCCGTCAGGAAGGAGTCCGAATTTGGGCTTACTCTAGTGCAGTTCCGCTGAAAGTTCAAAGCTCGGGAGCAAAGTACGAATCGCTTGTCATACTTTTGGGAAGGTGATGTTTGCTATTATTTGTCGAACTAATTTTCAAAAGGAGCCTCTTGAATGAACATCGCCGAGATTGCGCCTGACGTGTTCCGTCTTTCTTTATACATGCCCGAAATGAACATTCAGTTCAACCAGTTTCTCGTACGTGATGAAGAGCCACTGCTTTTTCACACCGGAATGAGGAGCATTTTCCCTAACGTACGCAATGCAGTTGCCCAAATCATGGATCCGAGAACGCTTCGTTGGATTAGTTTTAGCCACTTTGAGGCCGACGAATGCGGAGCGCTCAATCAGTGGCTCGATATTGCGCCAAATGCCACAGCCGTTTGCAGTTTCGTGGGCGCAAATGTCAGTCTCAACGACTTCGCAAATCGTCCAACAAGAGCAATGAACAACGATGAGACTTTCACCACTGGCAAGTGTAGTTTCCGGTTTCTCGCAACTCCACACGTTCCGCATTGCTGGGAAGCAAGTCTTCTCTTTGAAGAAACCAATCAGACTCTGTTCTCATCGGATCTATTTTTCCATTGGGGTGATGCCGAAGCAATAACCGAATCAGACGTAGTTGGCAGGTTCAAAGAAGGACTGATTGTCGATCAGAAAGGTCCTTTTGCGAATGCGTATCCCTACACGCCGCAAACAGATTCGACGTTGCAGCGTTTGTCAGCTCTGCAACCAAAAACAATCGCGTTGATGCATGGCTCCAGCTTTGCGGGCAATGGTGAGCAGGCACTACAAGATTTAGCGATTGCTATGCGCGAAGTATTGGGAGGTAAGTAGGACACAAATGGGAAGGTAAACAAAAATGCCCGGCAAATCCCCTGAGCAAGCGCACAAGTTATTCGTCAAATACTTCAACGCCGGCGATCTCGAGGGAATTATTTCGCTCTACGAACCAGACGCCCTCCTGGTTAAGTTTCCCGGACCAGCTGTTCAAGGCGAGGCAGCAATCCGTGAAACCATGATTGAGTTTCTTTCGATCAAGGGTCAGATGAAGCTTAAGATCGATCGAGTACTTACGACTGACGATCTTGCCTTGCTGTTTTCCAGCTGGACCCTGCGGGGTACTGCTGCGGATGGAACTCCCGTGGTTAGTTCGGGTCAAACTTCAGACGTAGTACGGCGCCAAGCGGATGGGACGTGGTTGTTTGTTATTGATAACCCACACGGTGCCGGGGCCGCAAGCCCTTCGGGATCTCAGAGGTGATGTCCGATATGCTTTAGCTTGTCGTTGGTGACCACTCAAGTACTTTTGGGTATTTAGGGAAGGTGACAACGACAAGCTAAAGAGCCTCTTGCAAAATTCACCGGCGTCAACGAGCGCGTAAGAAAATCTACGACCGCAACCAAGAAACGCCGAGTGAACGATTATCAGCAAGGCTAAATGTAACTCCGCCATTGAGCCATGCGCTTTTTTGCGCGAGTTGT
>DASYRR010000049.1:0-49969 GCA_036004125.1 Pyrinomonadaceae bacterium
CTTTTGCCCAGAACTCATCCTTTGCACAGCTTTGCAGAGGTTCGAGTTTATGGTTAGGCTCCGTGGTCAACGCGAACTGATTGCGGAGCCGTTTTCGTAAAAGATCAAAAACGGAAAACCTTTTGTTGTAACCGCCCGCTGGTTGGAAAGTTTGTTTTGTTAGCGTTGTCGTGAGACGCGAGGGGAGTCGCACGTAACGTGAGAAGCATTTATTTGCGGGGGACTAATGCACGGAACTCTAACTCCAGCGTTAGAAAAATGTCAACGACATTCTGCATCAACACGACTTACTTCATCACATATCTCGTTCTCCTGGGTTTGAGTCGTTCGAATGTTTTCGGTGGTAATTGCGCCAGGGATTGCAGGGACTAGAACGATAGGTATCCCTTTCCCGACCTTCGTGCGTGAACGACGCTTCGGCTTCTTCATGGCAACGGCACTTAATTCCAAGATTGAGGTGCATAAGATCGTCATGAGCAAGAATGACGTTAATCGCCGAAGTGTCGTGTGCATGTCTCTTTCCTCCTGAAAGGTCACTCCACAATTGTTTGCTTGAGATGGTTTGGAGGAGTAGCTAGCCAGTGCCGCGGTCGTCCCTTCTCTTAACCGCACAGACCTCCGCGCTTAAGACGCACTACTCCTACCTGTAAGGGCGTAATTCAAAAGGAAAGCTTGTCAGAGAGATTTGAGGTTTTGCAGGATTTAGCCAGATCGACTACGGTTGGGTGTCTACTTTCTGACTTTGGACACCCGAGCCATGGCGCGCCGAACTCGTTCCGCCAAGTCGGCACTCATTGCCAACTTCTCTTTGTAACGTACGGCCTTTCCCGGCCCGATTCGTATTAGCGGTGCTGTGTAGTCCTCTAATGCGAATCCCTGTTCATCAAGAAAGAGTATCTGAACCCTGACTGCAGTAGTTCCTCGGTTGTTGTTTGTAAGCTTGATGCTCCAGGAGATAGTCCACTTTGTTTTGCTCTTCGTAAGTACGCGTCGCCAGGTAAACTCGGCGGCGGTTACGTTCTCCGGTGAAGCGACTATCTCATTTGTGTCCTTCGCATTCACCGGAGCAGTAACTGCCGCAGATTCCAACTTAGATTCATCTTTTGAAGCGGAAGGCAATCGCATTTCAGCCGAGTCTGTTGAGAGACTTTGTAACCAGCGCTGGACATTCGTCCGAACCGCCAGGTCTCCCTTGTAGGGGTACGAAATATCTTTGACGAGGTCGAACGGAACGGACGGCAGCGAGTCGTTACGAAGAATGAGGCATTTCCTGCCGAGACAATGCATCATGCCTAGCTCATAGAGCACGTTTGGGTTGTATGCCTGGTTTGTTTCAGCTTCATCAAACAACGCAATTCCGTACTTACAGCAGTACAGAACGGCTATGGGATTGTAAACGTCGTTCGTGAGGTTCCACTCTGGTTGGTCCGCTCGAACACCATTTAGCCCGGAGTCCTTGAGCGTCTCAATTATGAAATCAGAGAGGGTCTTATTCGCTTCTCTGAATCTAAGCATCAGGAAAACGTTTTGCTTATACGGAAATCTCTTAACTTGCTTCTCAATCTTTGAGCGGAATCCGATGAGAGGCTTGATAATTGAGATAGAGGAACCGTCAGGAAGTGTGATGAGACTTCCGGTCATTAGTCCACCTCATCTCCTCATCTACGACCGTGCTGTGATGGTCAGTCGAATTGGTTAATGCTCTCGTTGTACGCCTTCAACTTTTGTAGGTCCGCCTCTGTGAATATGTAGTGGCCCTGAGCATTCTTCTTCTTTGCAACCTGGACCTTACGGACCTCGATCCACCGAACAATGGTGGCGGTAGAGCGACCAACCTTCTTCGCGACTTGTTTGAGACTGTACCCTTTTACCGGTGCCATGAAAATGAAGCGACGCTCCTCTTTGAGTCTCGGACAGGAGGACTGGTCCGGCGTTATAAATCTTTAAGGAATTCTATAGAGCTTTGCAGAGTTCGACAACCTTCAACAACCGCAGTGAAGCTGGTAAGACAACCGTCGGCGATGTTCGTTGGTGGTTTCTGCAACAGGTCAACAGTTTCGGGTTGGATGTTTGGTTTCAACCTGATTTGCGAATTCAACGACAAAATCAGGAGACAGGAAAGACACAGCAGTTTCTCAGCGTGGCTGAGGAGTCAGTCGTCATTCAGCGAGGTGACGTGATTCACATCGACTGTGGCTTGAATTACCTGGGGCTAAGTACAGATTGGCAGAAGATGGGATATGTGTTGCGACCGGGTGAGAAGGACGCACCAGAAGGACTCAAGCGAGCTTTGGTGAATACGAATAAACTTCAGGACGCACTGTTCACTCACATCAGGCCGGGCAAAAGGATTTGAAGTTTACGACGCCACGATGGCGGACATGAAGAGTCTCGGAATTGAAGCAATGATCTATTCGCACTCGGTCGGTAATCAGGGGCATGCACTCGGAGCCAGTATCGACTTTCGCCGTCCTTCGACCGGAGCTCCAACCGAGCCGCCCTTTCGCGAGTGGTCCTACACATCCATCGAACTGAACACAACTACTGCAGTGCCAGAGTGGGGCGGGCAAAAAGTCACGATAATGATGGAAGACGATGCGTATCTGACAAGAGATGGAATGAAGTGGTTTCGTCCGCGACAGACCGCGTTTTACTTGATTCGTTGAAATTATTCTAAGGACAGCCACTCAAGATTGTGTGATGCGGCCCGTCGTCCACTGCGGCCGTGCCGTTTTGCGAGTGGGGCACGGTGACTTTTGCCGTAGCAGTACCAACATTCCCCGAAGCATCGGTCACCTTGAACGTGATTGTATAAACCCGTCCGTTGCCATCTCCCTGCCTTTCAGAGCGCAGTTGCACTGATTTGCAATCGTTCGCAATCACGATGTCATTGATCGTGTTGCCATCTGCCTCAGCGTTATCAGGCTCATCGCTCGTGACACTAGTTATCCGCACGCTGCCGATGCCTATCGTCGTGTCACAGTTATCGCTGACACCCGTAACCAGATCGGTTACGTTGAAAGTCGCATAACTGTGATCAGGCGGCCACAACGTCTGATCATTGGTCGTGATGACGGGCGCCTGGGTGTCGTTGACCGTGACTTTGAAGTTGCAGGTCGGACCAACCGAGCTAGTGCAGATGACGGTAGTCTCGCCCACTGGGAAGAAAGATCCTGAAGGATGGTCACACGTGACTGTACCGCAACCTGCTCCGGAAGGAGTCGTGTAATTGACAATCGCGCCACACTCGTCCGTGTCGTTCGATACGCTCACGTCGGTTGGACAGGAGAGACTGCAAAGAGGTTGGAGTTCAAAGGCGCCGATGTCGGTTCCGTCGCTGGTCGGAGCATTCGCGACGCCAGGATCGTCAAACGTCCGCGATCTCCCGCGCTGATCAAACAAGGCTCCAGCAGGCACACCCGCATCGATCGCGGGACTGCCTGTCAAAAGCGCCATCGTATGAGTGGGTCCCCCGTTGTCAGCGAGCGGCGAAAGCATCGGGTTGGCGCCGGTTTGATCACCACTTCCGGTGAAGCCAGTTGCATCGGTAGCGATGCCGAGAAGGTTATGGCCGTTACTGGTGACGGCGCCGTCAACATTGGGTCCAGGAGTCGGAGCGCCGGTGGTGTCGCCGAGACCGTTGGCAGCAGTATTACCGGCAATGATTGTGTTTTCCAAAGTGACGCTTGCGGGACCAACGCGAATGCCGCCGCCTGTACCTTCGGCCACGAGGCGCGCCGGCTTGTTAGCTCCTCCCTGGTTGACGCCAGTATTACCCGCCTGAGCGTTGTTAAGGCTCAGTGTGCCGTGCTTCAAATTTATGGTTGCTGCATTGTTGTTGGTAATGGCGCCACCATAGGCGAGACCACCCGCGCCGTGATTGCCACAGTTAAGGCCGCCATCCGTTTGTCCGCCGTCGCCGCCATTGCCACCACCGGCTGAGTTGTTCGCAAACGTGGCGGTGTTGATGATCATGGTTCCACCATCGGCGAAGATAGCGCCACCACGGGCGCCGCCGCCGTCACCGGCCTGATGGCCGCCCAGGCAAGTCGAGCCAAAGGCATCACCGCCATCACCACCTGACGCTGAAGCGAGATGGAATGTGGAGTTGGTGAGCGTTACGTTACCGAGGCTATACAAACCTCCTCCGTCTGCGCTGCCGGCAGGGTTGGCGCCGTTGCCACCATTGCCTGAGTTACCACCATCGGCGATAGTGCTCTCAAATGTCGTGTTATTAATTGTTACTGTGCCGCCACCAACCCATAATCCGCCGCCCTGGGCCAATCCACCGAAGCCCCCGTTAGTCTGACCGTTTTGATCTTGGTTGCCGCCGTTGCCGCCATTCGCGGAGCTGGTATCGATGCGCGAGCCGTTTATGTTAAGCGTGCCACCTGCGAAATAGATTGAGCCGCCCTGGGCATTGGAGCCAGCACCATTGTTGAAGTTGCCGCCGTTCCCGCCGACGGCTGAGTTGGCTGTCAATGTACTGTCCGTGATTATCACGTTTCCGGTTGCCGCAAGACTGGCGAGCCCGCCGCCAAAAGCATCGAGGGTGGTGTGAGCGTTTATTACGCTGTCGCCCTTTCCCACTGCCTGACACGATTGGACGATGACGTTATCAAGCGTGAGACTGCCGCCGTTGTTAAGAACGCCACCGCCGGCGCGGTTGGTATTCTGTGCCGTCGGGTTGGTACTCACGCCGCTTGTACCGTCGTCGGCGGCCTGGCCATTCTGAATAGCCAGGTCCTGCAAGATGACAGCGATACCTGAACCGGTGATGTGAAATGCACGATCGCGAGAGCTTCCACCATTCAATCCCGCGGCATCGATAATCGTCGACGATCCACCGCCAGCGATGGTTACCGTGTGAAGGCTCGTGGTGATATCCAGGTCGCCTGTTGCCGCGGCATTCTCTTGCGTGGCGTTGGTCAGTGTAAGGTTGTAGGTAGTTGCCGGTTGCAGGTTGATAACGACCGGGTCCGCGCCGACATCGGTGTTTGCGGCAATGATCGCGCCGCGTAAACTGCAATCGTTGGGTGCGACTGTACACGCCATAGCGGCGGCCGTATCGTCCGTCCGATCCACATCGAAGGTTGTTGCAAACAATAGATTAAAGTTGGAGATCGGGCCGACCCCTCGCGGAATTGTTATAGGTTGACGAGCTGAACTCGAAGATACACTTTGAGTGTACTTTAGAGATGCACCGACCAAAACAACGAGCGTTAATAACGTGAAGGCGATTTTTCGTTTCATTGTTATGCTCCAACCTAATCGGGTTTTAGCCGGTTGTTAGGAAACCGGTGGTTATTCTGCTCTTGCCAGCGAACTGATCACTGAGTGTGATTCTCCCTATGGACCGTCAGTTCAGTTCTTTGTCCATAAAAATCTTTTGCTGTTTAGCCATGTGGCTTATTTCGGAGAGACGATGCAACGACATCGCCCTTGGGTAGTGCTCCTGCGTACATTATCAAGCTAGGCTGCTTGAACCATTCCGCCGCACCGGTAGGCAAGAACTGCTTCTCGAAGATTTGATACCTACTAATACACCTTTCGCGCGTTGGGCCGCAAGTAAGTCATACGACTACCCGCTGTGATACGATGCGCTTTGATCGCAAAAATCTAGCTGAGGAGTTCAAAAGGTGAATCGCCTATTAGCCTGCTCTCTTTCCTGCATTGTCGCCATCACAACTGGCGCGTGCTCCTTCAAGAAGCAGTCGCCGCCGAGTGAAACAGCCAATCAGTCAGCTCAAAATGGAAACAAACAGTTGCCTGCCAAGGCGGAGTCCACTCCGCCGCCTGTGCAACCTGGTGAATTGCAACCGGGCCAGGCGAGTGGGAGTTACACAGCTAAGGGCGAAGTCGTGGAGTTGAAATATGCCTACGCCGGTCGGGCTGAGCGCTTTGGCAGCGAGTCATTAGTAATTCTGTTGACCGACAGACCGATTCCCCCTGAAGCGTTAGCAGAAGAAATAAAGTCAACTCCACTGCTTGAGGGCGACAGACTCCGCGGTCTCGAATACGCCATTGATGAACACGGCATGTGGGTTCGCTATCACCCGAGTCAGTACCAGGAAAGCGGCAGCAACAAGCTCAAGGATTACAAGGTCGAGAACGATCTCGTGCGAGGCATTGATCAAAATGACGGCGGTTTATCCGATGAGAAGTACGCCCGCTCTGTAAAGTTTGTCGCCGCGATTGTCAAGTGAAGAACCAATCAGAGGCGCCGACGTTAGTGCTGCATTCACGCGGTAACGCAGAGATTGCGGAGCGTCTTTCGATCAATGAAAAGACTGTGCGCAATCACGTCTCGAATTTGTTCAACAAGCTCGGCGTTTGGACGCGTGCTCAAGCTATCGTGTTTGCGAACGAACACGGCTTCCGAGCTACCTAGAACACAGAGCAGCGGAGCCACAACCAAACTTGGATACAGTCATCAGTACTACATCGCATCATCGGAGGAATGGCTTAGAGTTACTTTTAATCAGCTTCCTAATTCTCTTTCTCGAACTCGCCTGTATTCGCTGGTTCCCGGCACATGTTCTTTACCTGACATTTTTTACAAACGTAGTGCTGCTCGCAAGCTTCCTTGGCATGTCAGTGGGTTGTCTAGCCGCGGGTCGCAACCGGAACTTCCTGACCTGGACACCGCTCGTGCTGGTGATAGCGTTGGCTACCGCGCAAGCTGTGGAGATCAGTAGCTCATCACTAATTCAATTCGTGAATGTCGGTGATCAGGCTTCGCCGCAACAAATCTACTTTGGCACGGAATACCACAGTCATGATCTGTCGCGTTACGCAATTCCGGTCGAGGTTCTCTGTGGTTTCTTCTTCATTGTTATTGCGATCGCGTTTCTTGGTCCCGGGCAGGAACTGGGACGTGCCCTAAAACGATGGCCTAACCGCCTGCAAGCTTACACTCTCAACATAATTGGCAGCATCGCGGGGATCACATTATTTGCCGCATGTTCATGGTTCGAACTGTCGGCGTTCTGGTGGTTCTCCCTGGTCGCGTGTGGATTGGGTTATTTTTATTTCATCTCACCTCGGGTTTGGTTTTCAAAAAAAACATTTTGGTTTCCGGTTACTGTCATCCTGTTGATACTCGTGGTCTGGCTGTCAGCTTTCACGCCTCGATATCGCGAACTTAAGGACCAGAGTACAAAGCAGTTTTGGTCGCCTTATTACAGGATCGATTTCAATAAAGCCGATCTATCTCTCTCTGTGAATCTCATTTACCACCAACAAATGGTCTCACGAAATGAGAACTTTCCAGCGTATGCCCTGCCTCACCTGCTGAATCGAGACTCAGGCAGTACAGCATTTGAAGATGTCTTGATCATCGGCGCAGGATCTGGAAATGATGTCAGTCGGGCCTTGCAATGGGGCGCTAAGCACGTTGACGCTGTCGAGATCGATCCGGCAATTTATCGTCTCGGGCGGCAATACCATCCAGATCGTCCTTACCAGAATGAGCGCGTTCAGATTCATCTGGATGACGGCCGTAACTTTCTTCGCTCCACTGACCGAAAGTACGATCTGATTGTTTACGCGCTGGTCGACTCGTTGGTGTTACACAGTGGTTATAGCAACATCCGGCTGGAGAGTTTTCTATTCACAAGTCAGACCTTTGCCGATGTGCGTCGTCACCTCAAACCTCGCGGCACCTTTGTTATCTATAACTATTTCCGTCAGGGCTGGCTTGCTTCGCGCTTGCAGAAAAGTCTCGAGGATGTCTTCGGCATTGGTAATCCAGTGGTCTTGACTCTGCCTTACCGAAAGGTCATTGAACCCGATAAAGCAACATTCGGTGACTTCACGATTTTTTTCGCAGGCGCAACCGAGGCTTTACGAAACAGCTTCTCGCGACAGCCTTCTTATCTATTGCGGAATGATCAACCGCCCGGGCCAGACTCACCAAACGGTTTCCAGGAGGGTGACCGGCAACCTGATGCTGGTTGGCAGCATTTCGGGATGGCTACGGTGGTTCCTACCAACGATAGTCTACGCACGGCAACGGACGATTGGCCGTTTCTATATCTGCGAAAGCCGATGATTCCCACACTGAGCTTACGCGGAATGTTAATCATGGGATCGCTGGCGCTTTTGCTTATTTACCTTTTCTTGCCGCGCCGACAAAAACACGTGATGCAGAACGCAGAAACGGGCGATCGCCTCTCACACAATGCTCAACTCTTCTTTTTGGGTGCCGGATTCATGCTCGTGGAAACCAAAGCTGTTGTCACCATGGCCCTGTTATTCGGCAGCACATGGATCGTCAACTCAGTGGTCTTCTTTGCCGTGCTCGTGATGATCTTGCTGGCCAATTACTGGACATTATTGTTTAAGCCAATGCGCCTATGGCCTTATTACATTGGTCTGCTCTCCACTCTATTCTTGAACGCTGCAATACCGCTGGATTTCTTTCTGGGAATGTCACGGAGTGTTCAAGTGATCGGATCATCCTTGCTGGTGTTTGCGCCGATTCTTTTTGCAGCAGTCATATTTGCCGCGTCATTCAAGCGTGTCGAGCAACCCGACCGGGCGTTAGGAATTAATATCGCCGGAGCTATGTTTGGCGGTTTGGCGGAATACAGTTCGATGCTCCTGGGATTTCAGTACTTGCTGCTGGTGGCAATTCTATTCTACGCACTATCTGCCATCGGACTTCGGAAAGGCAGCGCGTCTGTAGAAGAACGCTCCGCTGACGATCCAGCGTTGAGTTACTAAGTGAACTTCAGATGCTTTTGTGGCTTGAGACGAGATCCCGACATTTTTAAAGAAGAGGTCAGCCCACCTAAGCGGCCCGCGCAGTGATTCGACTTCCGAACCCACTTTGCCTCAAAAGTCAGCGAATGTAATTGGACCAGGTCAGGTTCTGACCTTTGAGGAAAAGCCTCACTCACAAATAAATTATGAGAAGGTTTGAGGGCATCAACAACGACTGCCAAAGTAAGATGAGCCAGTAATCGTTTCCATTCGCAAAACTACCATTTAGCAAATGAAAAAGCTCAATTGGAGAGTCCTTTTTATAATCGGTTTGACGGCCGGAATCCTTCAGGCTTCGGCTGGCGTACTGATGTATGTTGCGGGCGTCTACTTTGCCGCCTGGAGTATGCTCGTAAGTGGCCTCGTTCTTCTTCTTTGCATTGTGCTGGGAACCAGATGGTACCGCGACAACGCTCTCGCAGGAATAATGACTTATTCGCAGGCGCTGATTGTCGGAATCGTCATAAGCGTCTCGACCGGAATTATCTATGTGCTTTACAACGTGATTTCGATTTCGTTCGTCTATCCCCATTTTCTGGATGACATGATCCGAGACGGTGTAGCTCGAATCCAGGCAGCCGGGCTTAGTCCCGAGCAAACCTCAGAACTCGTTGCCTCAATGAAGAGTAATGCTACCCTGCCAAAAATCGCTTTGGGTAATCTCATACGGCTCTCGATTGTCGGCGTGGTATTCTCAATCATCACCTCAATAATTCTTAGAAGAAAAGGCTCTTCAAAGGTTTCCTCCTGAGAACCAATCAAACGAGACCGAAGTCCCAGCTTGAGCGTGGATCGTCATTCGAACGTACGACGCAGCGTTCTTGATTGTGTTTCGTTTATCGGCTTGATAGCGCTCCCGTAAGCAATCACGCGCCAACGCAGAACTTTGTTCTCAATATCCGCAAACAGCCCCGGCGGCGCTCGATAGGTATGGGTGTCGGGCAATAGGATGGCAGAAAAAATCTCGGCACCATTCAAATCTGCGATCTCGATCCGGTAGTACTTTGCTTCCGCCACGACAGGCCAACTGAAAAAAATGGTCTGTGCCGAAGTGAATTGAGTGTCGTCAGCAGGCGCAAGCACATTATCAGTAGAGTTAAATTCATCAGCCTTCGAAATCCCGCCGGCGCCGACGTAGTAACGCAGCACGGGCATCGCGAAACCGGCAACGCCGCCGCTATCAACTGTTCCCTGCCCTGACCAATCGGATCGATTGAGACCATCCTGGGCGACCTCGATGCGCAGCAAGAGCAGATAATTGCCTGCCACAATCTTTTCAATCCGCACATCTTCCGGGCCGGATATTAGCGTTCGACCTCCAGGCGCGAGAAAAACATTAAAGCGTTTTACTTCTGAGAAGCGGCGCTGTGTGCCGCGTTCCTCAACCGGCAGTGAAGACTGTGGTAACAGATCTCGTTGCGTCGGACCTTCTTCGCCCGGCTTCACAATTTCCCAACGCCCTATCAGGCGCCCGGTGCCCGTGTAAAAGATCTCAGCGGTGATGCGTGGTAACGGCTGGTCTGATTTTACAAACGGAATCGTTTTGTTCCCGCCATCCCAGAGCAACCGGACGTTGGTGAGCGAGAAAGGCACGGCAGCACCATTACCAGCAAGGCGAAGAGTGACTGGTACGAATTCATCCGCACCGAGGTTTGTACTCGCGAATCGGCGAACATAATAAAACGTTGCAGTGACACCGCGCGCCGCGTCGAGATATGCGCGCCGAGCCACCGAGGGCGTGACTGACATGATGTCCGTGTAAGCATTGTTCCCACTCAGGCGCGATTGATTGTAGCGAAGGGGCAACCGGCCAAAGATCGTCGCGGGGTCGCATTTCATCCCGATATCGGGCGCTGCCGGGATCAGCGCGCCACACCATGTGGATTCAACCGGACTGTGAGTTCCGAGATTTCCGAAAGTAAGAAATACGCTTGTCGCGCCTTGTGAATAGACCGTCGCCTCACCAGGCGATACCGTGATCGTTTGCGCGGATGCAATCGCTCCGCAGATGCAGATTAGCAGGAAGGCGTGTAGCGAACTTCTCATATAGTTAACCTCATGAATTATTACTCGGGTTTTCTCGGCTCTTCAGAAGAACGTAATGTTCAATCCTCCATTCAAAATCTTCACGCGAGTCAGATTCGTGATGCCCAAAAGCAGCTCGCGTTGACGTGCGTATCGATCGGCATAGCGAATAAACATTTGCGTCTGTACCTTCCTCAGTCCACCGTGCTCGATGCCTACTCGATACGAGAACTGCGTATCAAATTCGGTATTGCGACTGTCGTTCGTGCGCGCGCGATCGCCGGCAATCGTATTGGAGATACCCCCGGTCCAAGCTATGTGCTTGTTCATATTCCAGGTCGCGGTAGAGGCAATTCGCCAGGTGCTATTCAGTTTCGCGCTCTCCAGATCACTTGCCGCCTCGCGAGTGAAATCGAGTGTGAGGTTCAACTTAGAAAGTGGGCTGAAACCAACGCGAGCGGAATGCGTCTCGTTGCGAAAGTCAGAAAACGTTCGGCCAGGTTGTTGATTATTTGTGAATGAGCGGTTGTAGTTATAGCCGGTGCTGAATGTCTTGATTTGCCACTCGGCTGAAAATGTCTGATTCGTGCTGTATTGATCGGGAATCAAGCTGGGGTCGTTTCCAAACCCTCCGTTTATGGGAATGTCTGCGCCGAATTGATGCGTGCTGTCGAAGCTGTAAGAAAGCCGTGGCAACAATGGCGACTTGCTTGTTGTGCCGCCTACCAACGCAATTGCCGGTAAGGCGATCGAGAATCGCTTAGCGCGCGTCAGCGATTGTAGAATCGAGGGAATTCTTCGCAGGTTATCGTTGAAGCGAGTGGCCCCCGCCTGCACGCTAATCTCACCCATGTTGCTCGTCACCTCAAACTCATTCTGAGTCTTGTCTGCCTGCGCGGACGCACCGAGACTCTTAAAAAGTGGATCAACCTGTTCATGACGCATTACCACACTCAAACTCAACTGCCGGGTTTTCGTCAGGGGAAGATTCCGCAGCACTTCATAGCTAACGTCGAAGTAGCGCGCGTTGCGAGTCAGAAAGGGTATTGCGATCGTGTTCGTGCCTTGATAGAGCAATGGATCGGCAGGATTTTGGTAGCGGCTTCGCGTAAAGCCACCATCAAATTTCAGTCGCTCTGTCTTGTTGGTAAACACCAAACGCACACTACCGCCCTTGCTGCGCTCGACGTCGTTGACACTTCCTTGCGAGAAACCATTAAGGGCCTGGATGTAAGCCGTGACGGCGGAAAACTCCACCCGCAGTCCTCCGGGGCGTGACGGCAACAGCTCAATTCCAAAGGTGGCGCTTTGCAACTGATGCTTACTCCTGCCCAGACCAAAGAAGTTGTCATAACCAACCACGCTCGTGCCGTTCATCCCGGCCATGCTGAAATCGAAGCGCTTTGTAATTGGCACTGTGAGTGTGATCCCGCGACTGGAGAAACTATTGATTAGTTGGCGCGACGAGCCGAATGACGTGTGACCGATTGCGACTTTGGTGCGACCGATCTGAAGTTGAACCAGGTAGCTCGCCAGATCGAGCTGCGGTGCGTTGCTGCCGAGCGTATCGAAGCGCAGGGCCTCCTGTTGGACACTCGAACCGGCAAGATCGAACTGCGTTTGCGAGGTGAACGGACCATTCGATCCTTCGCTGCGTAAAGAGAATTGAAGGGTCTCGTCCGTAAATGTGGCGCGCTGTGTGGGCCGTGTGTCGGCGGGAAAATTGAATTGCGCCATCTGTGATTTCACTGCAATGGTCAGCGATGGCGTGAACTTCAGCTTTTTGTTGTTACTAGCGTCTTGAGTTGCTGGGACTACGGGTGTAGCGGTCGCGGGCGTGTTGTCCGTCTTGACTGAGGCTCCGCCCGTTTGAGTTTGTGGCGTCGTGACGACACCTGTTGGCAGCGTGGAAGGCTCTAATGGAAGTGGGACAGGCGCCAACTTTTCTTTGACGACCTCGATAGTAAAATGGGCCACCTCGCGCCACTCGTCGTTTAGACCAATCCAATAAACAACTAGCTCCGGCTTTCCCACTGGTAACGGGATCAGATTCGGAACGTAGATGAGTCGCTGGCCATCGACAACGAAGAGACTAGTAAGATCTGTGTGGGCGATAACGATGGCAATCCGGCCTTCGCCTGGTGTTGGTAATCCGCTGAGACGAAACTCAATCGGGGTGTTCGGCGTGATCGAGGTGTGCACGTCAAACGCTGCTGTTACAGTCAGGCCAACTTGAGCCCGCACAACCTTCGTCAGACACGACAGAGAACACGCCATCAATGCGATACACCAAATCGGTACGATTGCGCATCGCATGAGTTGGCGCATTACTAAAACTCACCCTTCTTGTTGACTTGAAATACATCGTTTTTGACCCCCACAAGCAACGCGAATAGCCACGAAATCGTCTTGAATCTCTTCATCCTTTGCTCCTTCAGCAGGCCATGTCTGCCCCTAACCATCACAAGCACTGTGGTTAGAAATTGCCGCTTTTCGATGCGCTGGTGGTTTGGAAGAAACCGTTCTCGACTACGAGTTTTACGGTAAAGGCGGTTGGCGGTCCGTTCGCGATCGAACCAGACACCGGGACGTTCACTGAGGTCTGGCTGGACCCATTCAGGATCTCAATGTTTCCTGTTGAGAGTCCGTTTGGACGCGCCAGTTGTACGACGATGTCGATCTTCGGTTCAGGAAAGCAGATGCATCCCGCGCCTTTCGTGGCGTTCCACTTGACGGTCACTGTATCGGCAACATGTCCACCGCCAGACGTGAATTTTAGATCGTTTACCTGGATGCTGGGGAAACACTCGTCCGGCCGGAAGCTGTCGAATGAAGAGGTCGTGGTCGTGACTCCCACATCAGAACCAACTCGAGGCAAGCCTGCGCCAGTCAAGGTGAGGGTTTTACGATACAGTTCGCCAAAGCTGGCCTTCACACTTGCTTCGTATGAGACAGGGTCGGTCTCGAGCAATCCGCGCGGTACAACCACCACGACTGTCTGCCGGCCGGAAGGAAAGGAAGCCTTGATATGGTGATCCGTGCCAGTGTCCAAATGTCCATTCTTGCGTGTCACCTTCACAGTGACCACGTACCCACCAAAGTTGTCCTGGAGTGGGCCTGCACCCAAACGGGCACACGGAGAATTGATCGCAGCATCAAAAACAACTTCGACGTGATCATTACCCTGCACTTTTCCTTTGTACGTCACGCTAACAATACTGAGACCACCACCACATGTTTTTTGCGGTAGTGCGGGCGTCACAGAATTCATCACAGTGACTCCCGTAGCTGTGGCTGACAAAGTCAGACTGAACAGCAGAGCCAGCAAGCATATTGGGTTTGGTCGCATTTTCATCTTCGAGTCCTTCGTTATCAGTTTCGATTAAGCGTTCTTCAGGCGATCTGTGGCCTGTGTTCTGGTCGTGTCAGGCACACGATGAATGTCAACACTTAAAACGGACTGGGACCGAGAGTGACTCCGCATGCCGCGGCCACGCGGTCAACTAGATCGTTGGTCAACCGACCGAGTCTAATCGCAACTCCCATGCGAATTTTTCCAATCGAGCAGCGCAGACTCACAAAGGCCACCGGGGCCGGAGCTTCATAAGCCGCCCTAACAATCTCGAAATCAGCACCAGTGCCGTACGGAGAAACAGCTCGGCTAGTTAGCTTCTTGCGGATGTTGTCCAAGGGTGCTCCGATTTCATTCCCATGACTGACGAGACTTTTAGAAGATTCCAGAAGCTGCTTAAAGCTATCGTGCTGGAAGAGTGACTTATGGCTGGCATCGGTAATCTTAGCCGTGGTGGTTGTGTCCAGATCGTTCCATTCGTCCGCAGCCTTAAGCTTTTTGACTATCTCAGCGATAACGTTTTGCAGCCCTGGCAGACGCCCCTTAAGGTCGTCCGACCGACGCTGGAGTGGGATGAGATCAGCGCTAACCAACTTCGCTTTCGCAGTAAGCTTCGCAGTTTCTTTATCGTAAGCGACCAGGTCGTCGAAAAACTTTGCCAAAACTCGCTCTTCATTGACAAGGTCTGTCCCGGCAGGCGGGGGTTGTATTGTGGCCGTTGAAGGCCGCACACCCGCAATGATGGTTATCACCAAAACGGCAACAACTGCTGTCCATTTCAAGTAACTGAATCGTGCTCTAATCATTGTGCTACTCCTTATAAATTTCGGTTGACTGTCATGGGAGTTACTCCCTGAAACCTCTAAGCCGGCGGAAGACCGCGGCGGCGTCGCTTCAGAAGTGTTGGCAGTAATGCTGACCTTGAAACCCTTCAGCACCGGCGCGAGGGCAGACAACATCTGACCCAGCGAAGCTGATTCTCAAACGTACCTGCCTACGTCGCGCCGAGTTCGGAAGGACATGAGGGTTAGTTGCGAGCCGGGCACGCGGCTCCCGAGGAGATGGCGATGTCGAAGCCGCATGCGCAACTGATCTGGTCATTTGTCGCGTTGGAAACTATTCCGCCGAGACGATGAATGAGATTGCTGCGTACTCTTCCAATCGAGCATGCCAGACTCACAAAGGCTAGCGGGGTCGGGGCCGGTGTTTCATAAGTCGCCCGAACAATTTGAAAATCAGCGCCTTCGCCGTAAGGAGATGCCGTTCGGCTTGTTAGCTTTTTGCGTAGGTTGTCCAAAGGTAGGCTGATCTGGTTCCCGTGGCTGGAGAGACTATTAGAAGATTCTTCCAGAATTTCCTTAAAGCTGGTTTGTTGGAAGAATGACTTCTGGCCTGCGTCCGTAATCTTGGCTGCAGTAGTTATGTCCAGGTCGTTCCATTCGTCTGCAGCCTTAAGCTTCTTGACGATTTCACGAATGACATTTTGCACACCTGATAAGCGTCCCTTGAGATCTTCCGACCGGCGTTGGAGTGGGTCCAGGTCAGATTTAAGCAAAGACTCTTTTTTACCTATCTCCGCAACTTGCTTTTGGTAAGCAATCAGATCGTCGAAGTACTTAGCCAAGACTCGTTCTTCGTTTGCGAGTTCTGCCTTTAGAACTAAGGCGGCCGGTAGCGGGGGTTGATTTGTTGCCGTTGAGGGTCGCCCGCCCGCGATGACAGTTAATGCCAAAACGGCAACGAGCGCAGTCCATTTCAAACGACTGAATCCTGAGTTAATCATTGTGCTCTCCTTATTAGTTACGGTTAGAGCGTCGATTCAACGACGCCCGCCTCATCGGCTTCGAGCGGGACTCCGTTAACATGGCCGTCTCCGACAGGTTGGCCACGTTCCTCTTCGGCAATCTTTCTAGAGAGAAATCTGTTTCGTTGTCGTTTCAGAGGAGTTCGCCGTAATGCTGACTTTGAAACTCTTCATCTCAGCTGCTGGTTGGTTTGCGAAACGATGCAGCGTGGGCACTTCAAAACGACTGCTGCGCACATTACCGGTAGTTTTGGCCGGCGCCTTTTCGACGAAGCCATCCGCGTAGGTGATTTCCAGCAGTAATTCAAAGCTCGAAACCTTCACCTCTGGTGCGCCCTGAATGGTCCAGGACACTTGGACTATTGAATGCGTTTCCTTTGCTGCCGACTCACCGACGATTTTGATCTCAGTAATTTGGATCTGGGAACCGGCAGCTTTGGACGCAAGGTTGCTCACGACATTGTTGAAATGACGAGTGTGGTCAATTAAGAAGGCTTGCAATTGCCGCGACTGGAAGCCAGTTGCGAAACACTCCTCAAAGGCGTTGACAGAAGCGACAAACTGCAAGAGAGCCAGCAGTGCTGCAAAGCAATAAGCGAAGTGCTTACTCGTCATGCTGAAATTTCCTTTCTACGGCTTGCTGCTCGTCTTTATGGCCCTTCGACCTCGTTGGTACTTGCGATTGCGGAGCGGACTCTACGCAGTCAGAGGCACGAGTCGCGTGGCATTTTCTGAATTCCGAAAATGCCACGGTCGGAAACGGTGTTAGCGCCGAGAATGCATGCGCCTAAGTGATATGGTCAGACACAGGTATACTCCGGGGTCTGTTTGAGTTTGAGAATGAATCCAACGCCTTTGAATGAATGGCCGGAACGCGCCTTTCGCCTGGCCTACTTTTTACACGGCGAGCGAGAAACAGCCGTGCACATCGCGGCGCGCGCGCTGAATAAACTCCAGCTTGCTGCCAACGCTCAGGGCAAGCGTTTGTACTATCGACTAACGGGACGTGCCGATGCGCGGAAGTCACGAAGCAAGATCTCGGTAAGTGAGCCTCACTTGCTTCAGCGTCTCGTCTATGTTGAATCGGAAGAGTTTGAACGCGACAGGGAACAGGCCTCGCAATCGAGTCCACCATCTAAGTCCAAGCCCGCCCGTCACTCCGATATGGTGGTCTATTTCATCAAGCACCTGGTCCGCATCACTACCAAGCGCAATTCCTTTTATGTGACGCTGGGATTGAGCCGCCTGCTCTACAACTATTCAACGCCCGAGACGATGGAGCTGTACAACCTGATCATTCAGGATCCTGACCGGGTACACGACGACTATTACTATCGCTCGCGGAAGGGTTTGTTGTTGAAGGAAATAAAGGACCGTTTTGGGGCGCTGTTGGAAGTAACCAAGGGAGCGCGTGGTGAACAGCGGTGGCATGCAGACGAAGACACGCAGCGCTTTGCCGGGTTAGCGCACGAATGTCTGCTCTGGTTTACTCCGTGGGAAACACCTTGCGTTGTGCCAGAACGTTTCGATCCGCTGAACGACACAATCAATAACCTTAACTTTACCGGTCGTCATCCGGACGAAGAACATGAGGTCGAAGTGAATCGCCTACACGCAGCGTTGCACCCAGAGTGTTTCGCTCGTCTGGCCGCGGCTAGCGGGTTTGCGGCGCCCGACGAGCGGTTGGAACTACCACATTTCTTCGTCAGCGACGACCATGATGGTCCGAACGGTTCGGAACGCACGCCTCCGAATTTGTCGGCAGATGATTTGCGCGCCATCAACGATCTATTGGCACACGAGGCGACCAGGCGGAAGGCCACATCTGCTAGTTTTTTCCGAGTCCTGGTGGATGGCATCGAACGAGCGGAGACTGAGGATGGACAGTCAACGACTCAGCTGCGTATTGACGAAGGCGCTGAGGTAATTGAGGTCTACGGCAAAGATCAGGAAGGCTCCCTATTGCTGGCAACTTACCTGCTGAATTTCAACGGCACCGATGTGCAGAGTTCCGTGATTACGGTTGAAGGTGGACAACAGATCACGTTTGCCACCAAGTTGCTGCGCGACGAGGCAGGCGTGATTTCGGGAGTAGATGTCATCGTCGCCTGCAAAGAGACCGCGCGCTTGAGAACGGCCTTGCTATCCGCGCGAGGGATGTTCGATTCCTTGATGGGTCGCCCTGCACTTACACCGCGAGTCTGGTGGAAACCCGCTGCGGCGTTTGTCATGCTGATCCTGTTTTGCGCAGGGGCATGGTGGTATTGGTCCAGCGGACAGAAGCCTCATCGTGAGATTGTGTTTGTCGCGCCAACCCCAGGGCCAACCGCCGCGCCAACCTCAGCTCCCACAGCGTCGGAACTTCCGGCGCCGAAATCCTCAAGTACTCCGGCTAAGAGTGCCTCGCCTGATAAGAGAATTCCTCCCTTGGTCCAAGTAGCTAAGAGCGGCACGAGCCACGAACCCAAGCAATCTTTTGTAGAACGAAGTGTCGTGCCCGATGATACCTTCAAAAATGGAACTGCGACCGACACGGGGGCAAATCCAAGAGGCGGTTGGGACCGCCAGGTCATGGGGAAACCCTTGGGTGAGGTGCGGCGTGTCTACGTTCAGACTGTCACCGACAGTCCTCCCAGTCAGGTATTACTGGAAGAACTGCGTTTGGGTTTGACTGGAGGTGGAAAGTTACAGTTTTCGGAGAGTGCCGACGCGGATGCGGCGCTGAAGATTTCAGTTCGCCGCGCTTCGGACCGCGCAGATGACCAACGCGTGATCGCAATAGTGCGCGTCGTCAATGCAAATGGCTACGTCGTGTGGCCGGTGTCGCGTCGCGGCTCGAGCATGCGATATGTAGGCAGGCCGCGCTATGTGGCGGAACGTGTGTTGACCGATGTGATGAAGAGTGTCAACGCGGTTCGCCTTGCAAAGTGAACCCTGCCCAGTAGTAGGGCGCCGACCAACGTTTGTCCTGGGCCATCGAGGCCTGCGCCGCCTGGAGAGCGCTAGCAGGGGAAAGCTTTTTACCCAACAAGGCTCGATAAAAACGTTTCATTAATTCGGCTGTGGCCTCATCCTGCACGTCCCACAGGCTCACCATGACGCGTGCGGCGCCGGCATACATGAAACCACGCGTCAAGCCGATCAATCCCTCGCCGCGAATCTCCTTGCCCAGGCCCGTACGACAACCGCTCAAGACTACAAGATCCGCCGGCAGCTTGAGATTGAAGATTTCGCTCGCCCGCAGGAAGCCGTCCTGCGGCTGGCCTTCCTGATCGATCAGCGAGAAAGCGAGGCCGCTCAGGTTCGGATGCACGCTGTCCAGAAACCCATGAGTGGCAAAGTGTACGATGCGATATTTCGCCAGGGCGGGGCTAGTTGCAGTGTGCCTATTGGCATCGAAGTCCAGTTCCACACGCCGTTCATGCACTCCGACCATCTTCGCAATGGCGTTGGCTTCATCCCGCGTAAAAGGCAGCCGGGTTAGTACTAACCCTGCGCTGTCTTCACCGATGTCTTGAGCGGCGCGTGTCAGATAACTAAGCGTGGGCACGTCTCCCGAGCGTCGCGTCGCCACCCGGACGCTTGCCGCACTGGGCCCCAAAATCCTTTTCGGGGCGCGCAGTCTCTCATCGTTTGCAGCAAAGACCGGGTCGGCGAGCACCACCACCAGCTTTGGCGCCGGTGGGCGGTTGGTCAGGCCACGTCGTAGAACCGCAAGAGTGGAGGCGGACGGCAGACTAACGATCTCGTGTTCGGCCACGAGCGGCAGTACCGATTCTGGAGTCTTGAGCCTCGCATCTGGATTGGCTGTTCTTGACTCCTGACTCTTGACTCGCGGCTCCCGACCATCGGGGACCGGTAACGCGCCGAAAGAGATGTACTGCAAGGCGCCATCGGCAACTACAAGCAATCGTTTCGCTTGGAGCTGATCGGTAGCGGGGCTAATTATCATCCTGCTTAAGGCGATGGCGGCCGCCGAATAGTCCTTATCGGCTTGGCCGACGCGGGTACGCATCTCATCTACCGTTTCGAACTTGACGTGTTTATTGCGGGCGGTAATCGCTTGGTACACGCGCCGCGCGGCTTGCTCAACCTGCTCGCGGGCAGGCAGCTCAAACGTCTTCAATGAATCCCTGGTAACGGCAAAGAGATAGCTGCGTTTGCGTCCCAGCGCATATTCCAGCAATACCGTATCCGGATCCAGCAACTGCCGCTGAATCTCAGTAAGCGTTAGTGGCTTTGGCTGCGTCAGTGCCGCGTAGTTAGGACTGTGCTCACGAATCTGAGCTTCGACCGCCTCGTACTGCCGCTGCAGCGATTCCATTACCTGTGACGCCGCCGCCTTTTGTTCCTCGGTATACTTGCCGGACAGCAGACGCGTCAGCGCGGTTGCCTGGGTACTGAGCTGTTTGAGGAGCGTCTGTTCTTGTTCAATAGAGTGCGGATCGACACCGGCCTTAATGTTGGCGTTCGACTCGATCAAAATGTCGATTAGCGACCGGGCGCGCGCCCGCTCGATGCCCTGTAGAGCAGTTGGCGCGTATTTTCCCGGGCTCTGCTTATCGAGCTCCATGAGCGTGTCAACATAAACGTCAAACGCATCCTGCATTGTCGAAAAGAACGAAGAACGCAGCACCGGCAAGTTAATACGCTGGCGCATAGCTTCGATCATCTCCACCGCTGGCGTCGCGTGTGTTAACGCGGCTTCGAACTGGCCGCGGTCGCGTTCGATGGTCGCGATCATCCGTAATGCGTCGGCTTCGTAGAATTTGTGCGCAGTCGCCCGATGCAATTCGAGCGATTTGGTGAAGGCCTCCAAAGCCTTCGACAAATCGCCGATGTCATAGTAGGTCATCCCCAAATGATAAGTGGTTCCGGCGATACCCACGCGCAGGTTCAGCCTTTCCCAGATCGCCAGCGCCTGATTGAAGAAGTCCAACGATTTCTGCGGTTCGCCCATGCGATAGTGAATCAGCCCCAGACTCGTGAGTGTGTCCGCCTGCCCAACTTGGTTGCCAGCCTGCCTGTGCAACTCCAGCGACAGCTCAAGCGACTCGAGCGACTTTGCCACGTCGCCCAGTACATAGTAATTGGTGCCGATAAACTCAAGTGCTTGCGCTTCTGATCGTGAGTCTTTTGCTGCGCGCGCCACCTCGAGAGCTTGGCGGTAGTATTCAAAAGAAGTCTGACGGTCGCCCCAAACCCAAAAGACGTTTCCGATATTGCGCAGCGTGACAGTCTCTTCCCGCTTTCCGCCCAGTTCACGAAACACCCCCAGTACCTGCTGGAAGTAGTCAAGCGCTTTCTGATATTCGCCGGCGCTGTTGGAGATGACCGCGATGTTGTTCATTGACACCGCCGCATCGCTTCTTTCCCCCAGTTCCTGGTAGATGATGATTGCCTGATCGAAATAATCTATGGCGGTCGCGGAGTTTCCCTGCATCAGATGAAAAGTCCCGATAGCGTTGAGTCCCAGCGCTTCGGCTTTGCGATCTCTCAGCTCCCGCCAGATCGGCAGCGCCCGCTCTCGCGTTTCACGAAACTTGTGCTTCTCACCAATCTGGTTGTACGCCTGACCCAACAGGTCAAGCGCCTGCCCCTCGCCACGCTGGTCGCCGGCTTGGCGGTATTGACCACTGGCAAAGGTTAGCTTTTCAATCGCTTCCGCGTATCCAGCTGCCGTGCGTTTCGCAAAAGCTGCAGTGCCATTGCGGAATTGAGTATCGGCTTCTGCGTCCAAACGGTCCTTGTCACTTGGACTACGAAAGTCAGTCAGTACTATCGTGTAGTGCCCGGACATTGCCGTCTTCTGAGCGGCGCGGACCTCAACCGTACACGTACCCGCTTCGCTGGTAATCAGCGCAAATGTCTCGATTCCGGTAACGCCGCCATAGTTGTCATATTCATCGACCAGTTTGCGACCCGCCGAATCGAGGAAGGTCAGCATGATGTCAATACCATTCTGTTTAGCAACCACTCTGATGTATTGATTGGGAGTGACTGAGAATGAGTACTTATGAGACTGGCCTTGAGCCAGGTCACGAATGATCGGCTTGCTCAATTCGAGCGATGCCGGCTCTGTGCTTTCCTGCGCGCGCGTGATGGTTGGAGGCGAGGCCACAATTGCAAGACCCGATACCAGAAACAGCGCGGCGGCACGGTAGTTCATAAATGACCTCAATTTCGGATCGAGAGAATCAAAATCAGCCAAGGCAGCATCTCGCAAGGTAAAGCTGCTCCGCAGTAGACCTTCAGAGAATTAGACATAGCTCAACAATATGTCTCGCAAAGAGATGCTTTAGCAAAGGCCCGGACCAGCGGGTGGTGAAGTGCTATTGGGAGTCAGCACCTCAGCGATATTGGTATGGCTTTAAGCGGGATGGACCACAAGAATCGGAGAGCTGTCGACACTCTTCGGCAATTGTTCCTGAACTAAGCGTCCGCGGGGCGGAGCTTACTTGATAAGTAAGAACATAACAAGGGCTCATTTTAGAAATGGGGTGGAAGGGCTAAGTCGAGTTCGTATAGGACGCAATCGGAGGCGACGCGTGACCGACAGTTCCGGCAGCGAGCGGTTGAGTCGCGTCTTTACCTACTAATCGTGCGGCTCACTTTGCGCTCACGATGAGGCAATGCTTCAGTACGGGCCCACGTGACCAGTCATCTGAGCCAACGCATTGGAATGTGATCACCTGACCCAGCTCCAGTGCTTCGGCCGTCTCGACCTGATCTTCATCGAAAGCGCAGGTGACCCACGGAAACCCATCTTTGCCGTCAAGCCCGATTTCGTCGTCAAGCTCAAGACTGCGCGGAAAGAATCGCGTTTGCACACGTCCTGTGACGTTGACATATTGTCCCCGGTACTTTCTCATTCCTTCCTGATAACTCGCTTCGCTTTCGGCATGAAGCTCAGCTGCTGTGACAGTAAACGAAGGCTCTCGCAAAGTCTTTTGGGGCTGAGACGAAGGTGCGTTAAAGACGATCGCCAGGATGAGCGGGAAGTTTGCCAGCAGCATCATGAGCCAGGTGATTTTGCGGTGCTGATCTATCGCGAGGTAAAAGATGCGCGGCGGGAAATAGACTAGCAAGGCAGCTATACCCGCGAGATAGAGTCTGCCGGAAAGACCGCTGAAAGATCCGCCCGACGCCTGGCGCGTTATTTTGTGTAAGGCATTCCAAAAATGTGGTGATGAAGCATAGACACTAAACAGTATTTGGAAACAGATAATGTTGAGAAACAGACAGAGGTCGCCTAGTGTCTCTGCCTGCGGAGTCATCAAAAATTTCCAGCGTGGTTGCTTCCAGGGTTTCCGGAAATATCTGAAAATTACTGTCCCAGTGACCCCTGATAACACGATGGCTGCTGCCACCACAATTTTTTCTCGCGTCTCCGACTGAAAATCCGGAAACGCGTTGATGAAATAGCTGTAAGCCAGGTAGATCATGATCCAGATGGTGGCGATATAGAAAACTTTATAAACGGAGAGCAGAAAACTTGTGAGGCCGCTTGTTTGCTTCTCGAATGAACTGAAGTGCTTGTGAAACGACCAGCGCTTCAGGATTGGTCCTATCGGTTGCAAAAGAAAGAGCCCGACCAGAAAGAGCGCTATGGCTGTCGTCATCAACTGATCATCTTCAGCCAGACGGACGAAGCGCAGAACGATGGCTGTGAGCAGTCGTAGTAAGAGCAGTTGAAATAGAAAGACACTAAAATCGATCAGCAGACCTCGATTCCAGTGTTCAAAGATTTTCTTGAAGGCGATCATCGCTTGCTTCCAGTTGCTTACTGTATCAAATTGATGAATCTGCCTGGCATAGCCGATCCGTTATACATCGGTGACGGTCATCGGATAACGGCGCATTGAAAGAATCCTATTCATTCGGCGACGATGGTTGTCTTTGGCCGCAGTGGAGTGGACGGAATGAAAATACGGAAGACGCTGTATGTAACCAGACGTGAGGAATGGCGCGCCTGGCTTACGAAGCATCACCAGTCTGAGACAGAGGTTTGGCTTATCTACTTCAAGAAACATACAGGTCAGCCTCGCATTCCTTACGACCATGCGGTCGAGGAGGCCCTATGCTTCGGGTGGATTGATAGCATCGTCAAGAGGATCGACGACGAAAAGTTCGCGCAGAAGTTCACTCCTCGCCGCGACAGCACCAGGTGGTCGGCGCTGAACAAACGAAGGTTGCACAAACTGATACGCGAAGGCCGAATGACCAAAGTCGGGCTGGCCAAGATCGACCTGGCGATGCTCGGCAAAGAACCACAGACGAAACAGAGCAAAGTCGATCTGGACATTCCTCGCTTTGTCAAACAGGCCCTGATAGCAAACACGAAGGCCTGGGAAAAATTCCGGAGCCTCTCGCCGTCCCATCGCAAGGCTTACATTCGTTGGATCATGGATGCCAAGAAAGAGGAAACGCGCAAGCGGCGACTGCAAGAAACCATCATGCGCTTGGAGCAGACCAAGGGCGAGCCCGATGATATCCCTCCATTCATTAAACAGGCTCTGATGGCAAACGCGAAGGCCTGGGAGAACTTCCGGAACCTCGCACCGTCCTATCGCCGGCACTACCTTGGGTGGATCATGCACGCGACGAAAGAGGAGACACGCGAGCGACGGCTGCGAGAGGCCGTCTCGCTCTTGGGGCAAAAGAAGAAACTCGGCCTGAAATGATGAGAATCGACGACGACTACATTATCAACTACAACAAGTTTGTGATTCACTTGAAAAAGAGTCGTTGGAATGTTGACCGTGAGTGTTCCGGTGGGCTTTGCAAAAAAAGCGAAAATCCCACCGACGGCAGAGACAGTGTGAAAACTCAGGCGACTGCGGAAACTACGACAGCCTTAACCACAAAGCTGCCCTGCCTGTCTTCGGACAAGCAGATAACGAGATGAAACTTTTGACGGTGAAGAGACAATGCAAGTGATCTGTTTGAAATCAAAGGGGACTTTCTCATTAAGTTTCTAAGAAGGCACGAAGACACGAATACGATTAGGAAAAAAGACTGAACAAAAACATCTCTTCTCATTTAGTGTTTTTGTGCCTTCGTGGTTAGAGTCTTCCTGGAGTGCTTGGGTGCGACTTTTGACACAGACTCGGCAGTGGGTGGATGGTTCGGTCCAGCTTACTAAGAGCTCTTCGTTCGCAATTCTTGATATCAATGGAGGAGAATAACACGCTGGCGGTTGAAGACTATCGCCGTTTCTTCGCCAATGAGATTCGCTTTGTCGCTAATCTTGACTCGCCCGCGTTGGTCGAAGCCTTCGCGCGCGTGCCGCGCGAGCAGTTCATAGGCCCAGGTCCCTGGCTGGTTGGTTCGCCAGAGCTAAGGGCGCTCGCTGCTGTGGGTATGGGTGAGGCCGCGTATATCAGCGTTGACGACCCTCGTCACCTCTATCACAACGTGGTAGTAGCGCTCGACGCCAGTGCCGACATCAATAACGGGCAGCCGAGCGCCCTGGCGCGCTGAATTGCTGCCCTCGATCTCAAGCCCGGTGACCGCGTCTATCACCTGGGCTGCGGCGTCGGCTATTACACGGCGATCATAGCTGAAGTAGTCGGGCCGGGCGGCTATGTGGTAGCGAGCGAAGTGAACTCCGACTTAGCGGCTCGCGCAAAAGAGAATCTGTCGGCTTACCCTAACGTTCTGGTGCACTCAGCTGATGGCGCAGAGATGGATCCGGGCGAATGCGACGCCATGCTGATTAATGCCGGCGTCACGCACACCAACAATCTGTGGCTCGACCGGCTCCGGGAAGGCGGACGACTTGTATTACCGATTACCACAGCGACCAGTCCCACGCTGGGCGCGGGCCTGATGATAGAGTTTGTGCGCAAGCATGGCGACTTCTCGGCCACCGGCATAACTCCGGTTGGGATCTATTCGTGCACCGGCATGCGCAACGCTGAACTCGAACCAATCCTGAGAAAGGCTCTATCAACTCAGGCGCTGTTCAAGGTCAAGTCGTTACGGCGAGAGGTGCATGAGGAAGAGGAGACATGCCTCTTGCAATTTGCCGCACCTGGTGAGCCTTATTAGATATGGAACAACTATTCCAGCGTTCAGGGGACTTGCAGATTGTCGCTGCCAAGAGTTCATCGCAAACGGATTTCGACTTTCTGATCGGAAAATGGAAAGTCCACAATCGGAAGCTGAAGAACAGACTGAGCGGTTGTTCTGAGTGGACCGAGTTCGAGGCCCAAGTAGATTGCCGGAAAATTCTTAACGGCAATGGAAATATTGATTCCTTTCAAACGACGGTCGACGGCAGGCCGTTTGAAGGGATGTCACTGCGGCTCTTCAGTCCCAAGACCAGACTTTGGAGTATTTACTGGGCAAACAGCGAGACAGTCGTACTGGACGTTCCACAAGTCGGTTCGTTTGAAAACAGAATCGGCAGCTTCTATGCGCGGGACACTTACGAACAAAAGGACGTCATCGTGCAGTTCCGCTGGGATGCGAATAATCCCAACACTCCCGTTTGGTCTCAAGCGTTCTCCGCCGACAACGGGCAGACTTGGGAATGGAACTGGTATATGACTTTCCACAGAGAAGTTGTCGCCGATGAACACTAATCCAAAGCTCAATAGTGATTGAACTGCGGAACTATATTGAAGCCGAACGCAGCAGTTCAGCGCAGATGAAGGATACGGTCGTCATCTGTCCAAAGCGAGGTTGCAGGAAGTCGATTGAATCTAAGGCCGCTCTCCGTGTTCTTTTGAACAGTTCAGTGATTTAAGAGGGGGAACGCATGTCACTAACAAGTAGTTTGGCAGGCAGAAATCTGGGAATGATCTTGCTTGGTCTTTGGTTGATCCTCACCGGACTCTTGCCATTGCTCAACATCAGAATCTCGTCCACAGTGACAACTGGTTTAGCTTTACTTGGTGTAGCGGCGGGCATATTGATCTTGGCCCGTCGTTAAACTTTGACTGGAACGAATTGCTTAGCCTGTGAAGCAGGCGTAAGCGTAAAGCCCGGGGCGTGAGCCCCAGGACAATCGCATATCATGAGACTCTGTTCCTATTAAAGCCATCCTGAGTTTGCGCACTTTTTCAAAAGCCGGGCTAAATATTGACTAAAGAGTGTCTCTCGAGCAACTCACGCAAGGCCCGGGAACTAAGAGGGTGGGAAATTCATTTTGCTCAAAAGCTTTTGCCATCGCGGGTCGGAGTGAAGACTTTCAAGCGGTGGTTCTTCTTTCACCGTTACGAGGAGCGCGTTTCGCTCCTCAACAGCTTTCTCCAAGATCCTAAACGCCTCATCTTTGTCGCCCAACGCGACGTAAACATTTGCAACATCAACCGGAAAGACTGTCGTGCCGCTGACCATCTTCAACGCTTCCTGCTTCCTGCCCATACGCGCATACACGTATGCAACTACATCACGGTAGCCGGTTGCAGATGGTGCAACGTCTTTAGCCTTTTCATAGACCGCCAACGCCTCAGCATAACGGCCGAGTGCTGTGTAGATACCTGCCAGACGATTGTTGGCTCCAGAGCTGCGGGGCTCGAGCTGAACGGCTCGCTGCAGCACGGGAAGAGCTTCCTCGTATCTGCGCGCGCGATACAGAAATCGCCCGAGTGAGGTGTACGCCTCTGCTGATAGTGGGTCGAGCTCCACCGCAAGGCGTCCTTCTCTCACGGCCTCGTCACGTCGCCCCAACAGGTGCAGAAAATGACCGTGGGAAATCCGCACGGTAAGGTTGCCAGGATTAAGTTCCAACGCGCGATTGAACTCCCTTTCAGCGCCAGCCCAGTCCCAGTCGTAATAGGAGTTAATGTTTGCCAGTGAGGTGTGCGCCTCAGCCAGTCCTTCGTTTAATCCAATTGCTTTTAAGGCTGCGTCTCTCGCGGAGGGCACTACTTCCTTAAATGGTTTTATTCCGAAGATAGCCTGCTGTAGCAATGCACCCGACAATCCGGCGTAAGCCTCCGCATAATCCGGGACCAAACCTTTAGCTCTCTCAAAGTTTTTGATGGCTTCTTCCCAATCGGCAGGGTTGTTCTTGCTTAAGTGGAGACGGCCGAAGAGATATAGCTCTTGAGTCAGGTTGTTGATTAATGCTTCCGTCATTCCATCAGCAAAATAATCCTGAGCGGGATCCCCTGATAGATTCTCCAGCGGCAGGACAGCCAGTGTCCTGATCTGTGCTAGCTGTGTCGCCGTTGCTCTTCGAGATGTCCAGACGTAAGCAACTATTGCAGTGGCGATCAAAAGAAGGAAAGCTCCGGTCACAATCAACATACTGTGAGACTTGAAGAATGGCGTTTGATTGGCTACAGCAGTAGACGCATTGCCGCGGTTGACTCTGGTGAGGTCGAAGGTTGAGACCATTTTCTTTCCGTCATCAAGTGTGCCGTAGAGCAATTGCAGATCAGTTGCAACGTCAAGCATCTTTTGATAACGCCGCTCCTTCTCCTTCACCAAACACTTCCGGACAATCTGCTCAAGCGCGACCGGACAAGCTGGCACAAACTGCTGAACAGGGTCAGGCTCTTTCGTTAGAATTGACGATATGGTCGCGACGCTGGTTGCAGCCGCGAAGGGCTGGCAGCCTGTTAACATCTCATAAATAACAACGCCAAAGCTGAAGATATCGGAGCGTTCGTCAATTCGTTCTCCGCGCACGTTCGGGCGACATGTATGGTATCGTGCCGATGATCGCGCCTGGGGCGGTTAATAGACTCTGTGTCCTCGCTTCACTTTCGACCACTTCCTCGCTGTTCATAACTTTTGCGAGACCGAAGTCCATTACTTTTGCCTGTTGACGCGCAGTGATCATGATGTTTGAGGTCTTAAGATCTCGATGAATGATTCCCCGAGAGTGAGCCTCTGCTAATGCATCTGCAATTTGCACTGCCAACGCTAAAGCAGTTGAAAGATCGAGTGCTCGCTCTTGCAGAAACTTGTGCAGCGTTTCGCCTTCAACGTACTGCATCACGATAAAACTGTGCCCGTCTGCTTCCCCAACTTCATAGATGCCACAAATGTTTTGGTGTTCTAAGGTGGCGACTGCCTGGGCCTCACGGATGAGTCGCTTGCGCGCCTGCTGATCCGCAGAAGTCTGCGGAGGCAGAAACTTCATCGCCACTCGACGCCCCAGTTTCGTATCCTCCGCAAGATACACTTCGGCCATACCACCTTCACCGAGTTTGGAAATGATGCGGTAATGGGAAATCAGGGAATCAGGTGGAAATGTTTCCTCCATGGTTTTATTAGTTGCTGATGAAGCTACAAAGCGATCAGTGAGTCTGTACCACCGGGCGCTACGAACCTCGCTCGTGATGTACTCTTCGGAAAGAAAGGACCAGAGACATGACAGAGGTTCCCCACAACAGAAATTTGACGATCACTACCAACAGATTGTTCGGCTCGGCAGTAGTCTGCCGAATCGTTTCCTCGAGCTGAGACCAAAAGCTACTGCTTATCAAGCCCGTTAGATACGCCCAGGACAAAACCAGAAATAGTGCTCCCCAACGCCAGCCTCGATATGCTGCCCATGCGCCAATCAGCAGCAGCGCGCCCGCAACGTAATCCTCAAACATCGTGGTGAAGTCGAGGCGCCAGTAAGTAATACCTCGACGACAAGTTTCTAGTATGGGAAGCAGTGCCCCAATAGCAAAGGCGCTGGTAACTTCAAATCTCATACTCGTACTTTTAACCGACTTTTCGATCCCAAGTCGAGCAGTTTAGTGGTGTGAATGTGATCTGTGACACTCCTGATCAAGTCGATACAAATAGGTGGCCAGCAGCGGGATAAAAAGACGCAATGGTAACTGTGGTTTTCAAAAGCGATGTCATGACGAACGAGCCACACGGTTTTCTCGCGTTGATAGGCCCAAATGAAAGAACAGTTTTTGTTGACGATGACGGCGGAGGGTTGGGCAATGCTCGCATTCCCGGAAGCGGCGGATGGTTGACTCTGAGTTTAGCGGGAACCTATGTGGTTGAAGTCACTTCGTTCCCGGGAGGAGCTCCCGGAGCTTACTTGCTGACGCTATCGGAGCCGGCACCGCCGATTCTCCTGAGGGAAGAAAATACCGTCAGCGCGATTGCTCTTAGTTCGGTTACGAACCTGCGTGAGCCGTTCGCGCTGACCGACATGTTCAATCTAGGCTCCGATCACCCGACTCGCGTTGTACTCTTTGCCACAAATTTGGACTTACTTCCAGGCGAAAACAGCTCGGCAGTGACTGCGGTGGCGGAAGATAGTCAAATGAACGTTTATCCCCTGACCGTTGAGTCTGTCAGAAAGGTTCCGGGTTTCGATTGGGTCAAACAAATCGTGATTAAGCTCCCGACTAATTTGCCAGCCGGTCAGGACGTGCAAGTCAGTATTACTGCTCACATGCAAACCAGCAACAAAGCCCTACTGAGGATCAAGTAGTCAGTTCTTCGCAACAGGTGCCGGACACAAGAATTCGAGCTACACTACAGCGAGCTGCAATTCAAAGCTGTTCTCATCGGCTGAAGATTACATTCAGATGTGGGAAAAAGCGGGAGTCGCAAAGAGGTGTCAGGTAGCTGACTTGCCGCATAACGAAGGAGCATTTATGTTGTTACTCCGCGTCAGTATTCCAGTGTTCACACTCGTGATGTGCCTGATCGTTATCGCTGCTCCGGCAACAACGCAAGAGACGAAACCTGATCCTCGCGCGCCGTACCTCAATCACAGGCTGCCATTGGAACAGCGTGTCGATGATCTCGTGTCGCGCATGACGCTCGAGGAGAAAGTCTCGCAGTTGATGAACGCCGCACCGGCAATTCCGCGGCTCGGCATTCCTCAGTATGACTGGTGGAACGAAGCTTTGCACGGAGTTGCTTTCTCAGGCGTCGCGACAGTTTTCCCGCAAGCGATCGGACTCGGAGCCACATTTGATCCACCACTGATCAATCGCGTCGCCACGGCGATCTCCGACGAGGCGCGGGCCAAGTACCACGAAGCACAACGACGTGGAAACCACGACCGGTTTTACGGTCTTACGTTTTGGTCGCCAAACATCAATATCTTTCGTGACCCACGCTGGGGACGTGGGCAAGAGACTTACGGAGAAGATCCGTACCTCACCAGCCGTCTCGGTGTGGCATTCGTCAAAGGACTCCAGGGTGACGATCCGAAGTATCTGAAAGTTGTTTCCACTCCCAAGCACTACGCAGTTCATTCTGGTCCAGAGCCCGAGCGCCATCGTTTTGACGCGGCTGCAAGCGAACGCGATATGCGTGAGACTTACTGGCCTGCTTTTCGTGCCACTGTCATGGAAGCTCGGGCTGCCTCCGTGATGTGTGCTTACAACCGCATAAACGGCGAGCCGGCCTGCGCAAATACACATTTGCTCGGCGACATGCTACGTGGCGAGTGGGGCTTTGATGGGTATGTGGTTTCCGATTGTGGCGCAATCGACGACATCTACAAGCGGCATAACTTCGTCAAAACCGCTGAAGCTGCTTCGGCCCTGGCGGTCAAGCGGGGCACCGATCTCGAATGTGGCGACAGCTACAAAGCACTCGTCAATGCGGTGAAGCAGAAGTTGATTTCCGAAGGCGAGATTGATCGCGCGCTGAAACGATTATTTGCCATCCGCTTTCGACTCGGGATGTTCGATCCACCTGAGCTCGTGCCTTACGCAAAAATCCCGTTCTCAGCAAACGATTCACCCGCACACCGCCAGCTCGCGCTCGAAGCTGCACGCGAGTCAATAGTTCTCTTGAAGAACGATAACAACACCCTGCCGATGGGTAAGGATCTGAAGTCGATTGCCGTCATTGGACCAAACGCAGACGACGTTCAGGTCTTACTCGGTAACTACAACGGCCAACCGTCACGCGCAACCACACCGCTGGCAGGCATTCGTTCACGCGTCTCATCGAGTACGAAAGTGTTGCACGCCTTGGGCGCGACGCTCACAGAGGTTTCCGCAGTACCCGTGCCTGCGGCTAATTTGCGGGGACCCAACGGCGAAGCGGGTCTCAAGGCTGAGTATTTTGCCAATAAGACACTCGCGGGTGCGCCGGTCTTGACGCGCGTGGATCCAGAAGTGAGCTTCGACTGGGGCATGTTGAAACCGGCGCCAGGCATTCCGGCCGATGATTTTTCCGTACGCTGGACCGGCAAGCTCGTCGCCACCATGTCTGGTAAATATCGTTTCGGCGCAATCGCCGACGATGGCGTGCGCGTCTATCTCGATGGCAAGTTGATCGCTGAGGACTGGACCGACCACGCGCCGGCAACTGTGACCGGCGAAGTCACGCTTGAAGCCGGCAAGAGCTACGACATCAAAATGGAGTATTACGAGAGCAAAATAGGTGCAGTTGCGAAACTCGCGTGGCAACCTCCTGTCAGCAACACTGGATCGCCGTATGCCGAAGCTGTCGACGCGGCGAAACAGGCAGATGCGGTGGTGATGATTCTGGGCCTTTCTTCACGCCTTGAAGGCGAAGAAATGAATGTCCGTGAGCCGGGTTTTCTCGGCGGCGATCGGGTGAATATCGATCTCCCGGTGCGCCAGCAGCGTTTGCTTGAATCCGTTGCGGCAACCGGCAAGCCTGTTGTGCTTGTTTTGTTGTCGGGCAGTGCGCTCGCTGTGAACTGGGCCAATGAGCACGTCGCGGCGATCGTGCAGGCGTGGTATCCGGGTGAGGAAGGGGGAGCTGCAATTGCGGAAGTCCTCTTTGGGGATTACAACCCGGCAGGACGTCTGCCGGTGACGTTTTATAAATCAATGGACCAGTTGCCAGCGTTTGACAACTATCAAATGGACGGAAAGACGTATCGGTTCTTCAAAGGCGAACCGCTTTATCCGTTTGGTTATGGTCTCAGCTACACACGCTTTAAATACTCAGGCTTCAGCGTTTCATCGGCGCGCATAGCGCCAACAGAAAATGTGACCGTGAGTGCGACGGTTGAGAACACTGGCGCTCGGGAAGGCGATGAGGTGGTTCAAGTTTATGTGACTGACTTAGCAGCATCTGTTCGGGTGCCGATTCGCTCTCTTGCGGGAGTCGAACGAGTACATCTAAAGCCAGGTGAGCGGCACGTCATCAGGTTCACTCTCGAGCCACGTCAACTCGCGCTGATCACAGATGACGGCCGAACAGTAGTCGAACCAGGCGAGTTCAAGGTAACCATCGGCGGTAAGCAACCGGGTTTCACCCGCCCAGCGGACGCGAACACGACCAGTTTCATCGAAGGCCGCTTCTCAGTGGCCGGCTCGGCGACGGAAGTCAAGCGTTAATCGGTTAGTGCCGGTTTTACCAGTCAAGTGTTTCGGGACATTCAGAAAGCGGCCGCAGACACCCTGCCCGTTACTGCTTGATTCCATTGGTGCCCCCGCAGGGATTCGAATCCCGAACCAACAGATTATGAGACGGTTTGAGCCGGACCTCCGGGACCGCCTTGTGGAAACTGTGGTGACGCTTGAAGCGGATCGTAAAACTCACGCCTGCGGGAGATATGCGCCGGAGAAACTGGATGAGCGGCAACCGCCGGAGTGGAACTCTTTAGTCACTCCCCGGAATCTGGCATAGAAACTGCTCCTTTCTGACCCCAGAGCACGCTGGGAGACTGCTCAAAGGACGATGCGGTGCGTTTAGCCTTTGACGTATGCCCCAGTATGTCCTGTTTCTACCCCACTGAGTCTCAACTTCATTTAAGGAAGTCAACCCCTTTTAATTTGGAAAGCAGCTTCCGCGCACTGGAGTTCTTAACCACACAACCATGAAGCGTTACGTCCCCGTCCTTCTCATTGTCGCCACGATAGTTTTCGCAATTGCATTCTGGCCGAGGAATCAGAGTTCTAGTCCGCTTGCAGAATCGCGGATTGCAGCGCGTGAGTACAGCCCGGCAAATGAACCAATCGAGCCCTTACCTCCTTCTCCGACATTTAATGAGAAGACTGTCGCTCTTGGCCAAAAGCTATTTGAAGACCGTCAATTATCCCGGAATAACAGCATTTCGTGCTCGAGTTGCCACTCACTATCACTCGGCGGAGCGGATGGACGGATTCGTTCAATTGGTATTGATAATCGCGTCGGCACAATCAATGCTCCGACTGTCTTCAACTCCGGTTTCAACTTTAAGCAGTTCTGGGATGGTCGGGCTGAAACCCTTGAAGCGCAGATTGACGGGCCGGCACACGAGGCGTCCGAGATGGATTCCAACTGGCTTGAAATTACAAATAAGCTAAAGCAACAGCCCGAATACCAGGCGGCATTCGCCGAACTCTACCCTGAAGGTATCCAAAGCAATACCGTCAAAGACGCCATAGCAACGTTTGAACGCTCCCTCTCAACCCCAAACTCTCGGTTTGACCAGTTTCTACAGGGCGTCAATAACGTGCTCTCTGCAGAAGAGCAAGATGGATACCGCCTTTTCAAAAACTATGGTTGCTCCAGTTGTCATCAGGGTCTCAATGTGGGTGGAAACATGTTTCAGAAATTCGGAGTCATGGGCGACTATTTCGCAGATCGCGGCAACATCACTAAAACGGATCTAGGGCGCTTCAACGTAACAGGGGTTGAACGCGACCGACATGTCTTCAAGGTACCGAGCCTGCGTAACGCAGCTTTGACTGCTCCCTACTTTCACGATGGTTCGGCTGCCACGCTGGAAGATGCGGTAGCTGTCATGGCGAAGTATCAACTCGGCCGGCGAATGTCGCCGGAAGAGATTCGGCAAATAGTGAGTTTTATCAAGACACTGACCGGCGAGTATAAAGGGAAGGCGTTTTGATTTCTCGAATAAAAACTATCTCTGCCTGGGTTGCGGTTACTCTGGTCGTGACCTTCCTGTTCGTGCAGACCCGCTCAATTGATGTTTATCAGCACGATAATTTTAGTGGCGGTCTGCGTCAACTCAAAGAATGGGACGCGACACTGAATCAGGATGTCTTGAAGTCGCAATTTGGCTTATTGTCCTCGTACGATCGAATCACCACCGAACTAAACACGGAAAAACAGATTCGCGAGAAGTTGCAAAAAATTCCGGATTTTCTCGATGCTGAAAGTCAGGCTGAGATTAACAAATCGCTTGTCGACTTCGATGTGGCCCTCCATAAAAAAGAACAGTTAATGGACGAGTTTAAGACGAAGAATTCAGTCATCAACAATTCTTTACGCTACTTTCCGATTGTCACTAGCGAGTTATCGGAAAAATCAAGAGCCGCCGGTAACTTTGGCCTCTCACGCGACCTCGATAACCTTCTGCGAGACGTGCTCATTTATAACCTGCTGTCGGAGACGCACCTGTCAAGGGAAATTCACAGCGGGCTAGAGAGTTTTAAAAAGCTCGGCTCCCTGCGAAATAGTGGAGAATCGAGTTTGGATAGTATCGTTGCTCATGCCAGGACTATCACCAAACTCAAACCGGAGATGGACGCGCTGGTCCGTGAGCTGATATCAGTTCCAACTGCCGAACACGCGGAAAGGACAATACGGACTTACAACATCCATTATGCCCGAGCTCAGCAACGCTCAAACGTGTATCGTGTGTTCCTTTATCTTTCCTGTGTAGTCCTGCTTATCGGCGTCTGTTACACAATGCTGCGACTTAAGGACACCAACTCCAAGTTGCAGCTCGAACTTACCGAACGGCAGATCATCTCTGAGATAGTCAGCGGCGCAATCACAACCTCAAACCTTGATGAGTTGCTCAAGCTTACTCACAAATCAATTGGCAAGCTCCTTTACGCAGAAAATTGTTTCGTTGCCCTGCTCGATCCCGTTACCGAATTTCTGCATTTTGAGTTTTGGGTTGACAAGTTCGATCCCTGCCCGACACCTCGCCGAGTCGGCAAAGGCTTCAGCAGCTATATTCTTCGCACGGGTCAGCCAATATCTGTGGATCGAGAACTGACTGACGAATTTGTTCGACGTGGGGAAGTTGAGCAGAGCGGAACCACTTCCGCCTCCTGGCTTGGTGTGCCACTGCGGACGCCCTCGCGCATCATTGGTGTCATGGTTGTACAGCACTATGAAGATGAGCACGCATATAGCCGGCACGACCTGGAATTTCTCTCCGCGGTCGGAGATCAGGTAGCCCTTGCCATTGAAAGCAAGCGCATGGAGGAGCGCCTCCGTGAAAGTGAAGAAAGATATCGCTCGATTCTGGAGCAAATGGAAGATGGCTACTTCGAAGTTGATCTGCGTGGCAATTACATGTTCTTGAACGATGCCTTCTGCCGAATAGCCGGCCGTTCTGCGAATGAACTCCTGACTGAGAATTACAAAAAATTCTTTACGCCCCAGCTCCGTAAGACTCTGTACGATGCATACTCGAGTGTTTACCAGACTGGGAAAGCTCTCAAAGCCTTCGAATACGAACTTACCCAGAAAGACGGCACGACTCTATTCGTCGAGGAGTCCGTGAGCCTTAGGAGAGACGCTGCTGGCCAACCAATAGGTTTCATGGGGATTCGTCGCGACTGCACAGAGCGTCATGAAATTGCAGCCGAACTTGAAAGGGCGCGCGACGCGGCGTTGGAGTCGGCACGGCTCAAATCAGAATTCCTCGCCAACATGAGCCACGAAATTCGCACGCCGATGAACGGCGTAATCGGCATGACAGGACTTCTTCTTGACACCGAACTAAGCGTCGAGCAACAAGAGTTTGCCGAAATCATTCGCAACAGTGGCGACTCACTGCTAACAATCATCAACGATATCCTGGATTTCTCGAAAATTGAGGCTGGCAAACTTCAATTCGAGATCCTTGATTTCGATCTCACTCAGGCGGTGGAAGGCACGGTTGAATTACTGGCCGAACGCGCTTACGACAAGAACATCGAGCTGGCTTCTCTAATTCATAGCGACCTCACAACGGAACTCCGAGGCGACCCAGGCCGTTTGCGACAAGTGCTCACCAATCTTATCGGCAACGCTATTAAGTTTACAGAGCAGGGCGAAGTAGTAGTGCAGGCAGAAAAGGTTAACGAGACGCGTAAAGATGTGATCGTTCGCTTTAGTGTCAGCGATACCGGCATTGGTATCAGCGAAACCGCGCAGCGAAATCTGTTTCAAGCTTTTACGCAGGCCGACGGCTCAACGACCCGTAAATACGGAGGTACCGGACTGGGCTTGGCTATCTCGAAGCAATTGGTCGAATTGATGGGCGGGCAAATCGGCGTCATAAGTACGCCTGGTGAAGGCTCAACGTTTTGGTTTACCGCCAGGTTCGACAAACAGGCACACGGTAGTATCGTTCCCCCAAGCCCGTCTTCCCGTCTTGATAAACTGCGAGTGCTGGTTGTTGACGACAACGACACCAATCGAAGGATTCTTTCTCATCAGCTTGGCGCTTGGGGGATAATTCATGACGAAGTTGATTCAGGCTTACAGGCTCTTGAGTTGTTGCGAACCTCCTCCAGGCGCAAACCTTACAACTTGGCAATTCTCGATTTGATGATGCCGGGAATGGATGGAATTGAACTGGCGAGGGCTATCAAGGCTGACGTTTCCATTGGTCCAATCGACCTGGTGCTCTTGACTTCGTACGGTCACCGGGGAGATGCCGCGATGGCCCAGGAAGCTGGGCTGGCTGCCTGTCTAACTAAGCCAGTCCGTCAATCGCAGCTATTGGAGTGTCTCATTAGAGTAATTGATCGGCAGCCGAACGAGTTGGTAAAACCATCTGTTACAACGCTCGATTTCGTCCCCAGACGTGCCGTCGGAGGAAAAAAGTTCGAGTCCAGCAAACTTATCCTCCTGGCCGAAGACAACATCGTGAATCAGAAGGTAGCGGTGCAGCAACTTTTGCAACTGGGATACCGAGCTGATGCCGTTGCCGATGGACGCGAGGCACTAGAAGCTTTGGAAAGAATTCCTTACGATCTCGTCCTGATGGACTGCCAGATGCCTGAAATGGACGGGTACGAAGCCACCGCTGAGATTCGTCGTAGAGAGGGCAAAACAAAACACACCCCAATTGTCGCAATGACGGCACATGCACTGGAAGGCGACCGGGCTAAGTGCTTGGCTGCGGGGATGGATGATTACGTCTCGAAGCCGGTCAGGTCCGAGAAACTTGCAGAAGTCCTGCAAAGATTGTGGCCAGAGTCGGAGGGAGAGCCCCAGATGAACGAACTACAGTCGAACGAGATTTCTCCACCGGTCGATCCAAGCCGACTCTACCTTGCAACGGGAGACGATACGGTGCGAGCGGAGTGAAATACTGCGTCTTTATCTGAGTCAGATGACCGCAAACCTCGCGAAACTGGACGTGGCCATTGCTTCGGGAAACTCCGGTCTACGCATCATCCAGGGCTGGTTCAACCCTCTAGACAGTCTGGGTAGTCCATGCCATGCTGGCCCTAGAACGTCTAGGGGGTGAGCGTGGTGAGTAAATCAAAAGCTGGCTTACTTCAGGGAACGCTGGACATGTTGATTCTGAAAGCTCTTTCGCTTGGCGCTCTGCATGGCTACGGAGTCGGTCAACGGATTGCACAAATCTCCGACGACACGCTCAAGATCGAGGAAGGGTCGCTATATCCGGGGCTCTACAGGCTTGAGCGGCGCGGGTGGGTCGAATCAGAGTGGGACGTATCTGACAACAATCAGCGCGCAAGGTTCTACAAGCTGACCCGCGCTGGTCGCAAACAACTGATCATCGAGGAGCAGAATTGGGAGCGCCTGGCTGGCGCGACCATGAAGGCGCTACGCGCAAGCTGAGGGGGTTGGAAAAAATGTCCTGGATCAAAGCCACTGTCCAGTTTCTTCACGCCTGGCGACATCCTGATGAAATCGCGCGTGAAGTTGAGGCGGAATTGCGCTTCCATATTGAAATGCGGACGCGCGCCAACATCGAGGTCGGAATGAGGCCAGACCAAGCACAACTTGCGGCCCGGCAAAGCTTCGGAGACTTTGACCGAATTAAAACCAAGTGTTGTGAAATCAACCGGAGCCTGCCCGTCGATTCAACGGTTTTGAAAATGGCAATCTACATCACCATCGCAGTTCTGGCTGGCGGGGCAGCTCTATGGGCAGTTAATATGTCGCATGCTGAAAACCGCTCCGCGCGCTACTCTCAAAGCTGATATGCCTCGAAAAGATGTCCCATATCTGAGACGCTGGCCAAGTGAAGTCAGCCGTATTTCACCCAAAGGCTCGGGATGCCATGAGAGAGTTTCCCGAAGACGTGCGACGTGAATTCGGCAAGGCAATCTTTGACTTGCAAAAAGGCGGGAAGCTCTCGATGCCGTTGTCGCGACCGATGTCTTCGGTTGCGTCAGGTGTTGAGGAATTGCGCGTTAGGGACCGTTCCGGTGCGTATCGAGTTTTCTATTACACCAGGCTGACTGATTCAGTTTTGATCTTCCATGCTTTCGCAAAGAAGACCCAGAAGACACGGCCGCAGGAGATTGCTTTAGCACAGAAGAGACTTAAGGAGATGCTCGATGAAGAAAGTTAGACCAGTAGTTGCTCGCAACGCCAAAGAACTCGCGAAGGTACTTGGACTGACTCCTGCTGAGGGAATGGAGATCGAATTCCGCAGTGACCTCAACGACAAGATCATCGAGGTTGTCGGCAAAAAGGGACTGACGCATGCAGACGTTGCGCGCCTCGCTCACACATCCCGCACTCGTGTAACCGCTATCCTGAACCGCAATACACAGGACATTTCGACGGATCTGATGTTGCGGGTATTGTCCTCACTAGGCGTGCAGGCGAAACTGCAATTCAAGAGCGCTGCTTAATCGTACCGGACGTCTTCTCGGTCGAGGCAGTTCTCGGTAACTTCGGTCTCGGCATTCGGGTAATGACGAGCTCTCGACGATTTCCTCGCTGAAAAGCAAGTGCATCTTCCATTGCTGCCTCAAGCTCGGCGAATGCTTCGTCACTCATATAGTTTCGCTTGGTCATCTGGATCTTACGTTCTTTGCTTGCTACTTTCATAAAACTCATCGTCCGTCCGCGATCGTGGGTCGGGCTATACTAACGCATCGTTAGCAATTCAACCCAAAGTTGTGCGGCTTATGAAGCTTCCCTTCTTCAGTGCTGATAAGTGGGACATTGACAGCGTCAACCCGCCTTGGCGTGACAGACCATCGATCTACCAGCATATCCTCGCCAACATTCGCCCAGGAGAGCCAGGGCTGGGCGAAAAAGGAGATTTGCTTCCAGACGAAGAGATTGTAAGAGGTGGTAAAGAGATCGGTTGGGCACCGGGCGCTCTTGACAGAGTGTTCGGGCATCACGTTGGTAGTAGCGAAGCTGTAGAAGCCGCAAACAAGGTCCTCGAATCATTGCGCGCACTTAGCAAGAAAGCCAGCGACGAACGTGCGAGTTCACTCTATTCGCTGCTACTGGAACAGTCCACTTTGGCCTATGTGGATCATCTGTTGGAGACTGTGGTCGCTGACGAACATCTCGATGCTGAAAGAATACACGCCATTGCACACTGGCTGGCTACTGATGCCGCTGACCGCGAGCCTGTCAAGTGTGCGATTGCCCTGCTTGGAGTTTGTCACGGAGGCGACGATCGAGATCTCCTGTTAAGTCTCGGACGGCACGAGGAGTTCACGCTATTCGCTTCGGTGGCTTTACAAAACTCGGGTGACGATCCCGAGTTGTCGCTCTGGGCACTTGCCTGCCTTGTGACAGGCTGGGGCCGTATTCAAATCATTGAGAAGTTGGCGGAAACCAAAGATCAGCAGATCAAGGCGTGGATGCTTCGCGAGGGATACGAGAATGAGATCATGCAGGAGTACACGGCCCTCATATGCGCACAGACCGGGGAGTTGTTATCCGCACTCCGTACACCTGAACCGGACGAGAAACTTCTGAAAGGTGCTGGGTCAATCTTGACCGCTTTGATACGTGGACGTGGTGGACCTTCTCAGGGTGTCGAAGCATATCCGGATGGCGCTGAAGCAACCGAGTTGTACCTTACTCATTTGCAAACGCGCGATATTGATCTGCAAGATTTTATTGACGTCAGCACGATCGAGCAGTTCCTAAGAGAAGAGTCTGGTGAAGTGAAAGATCCAGCGCTTGGTTGGCCCGAACGGAGTGCGAATTTACATAACTTGACCAGCTCCATTCTGTCCAAACCGGATTGGGAGCAAAAGGTCCGCGAGGCACTCAACAGCGAAGATCGTCAAACTTTCTGGACGGGGACACAAGCAGCCCGTGAGCTCAACATTGATGCGTGGGACGTCTACTTCGAACGCCTCAAGAGCGGCGAGGATCTATGGTACTTCGTGATGCAGACCAATGATCATGAACGTGTTGATCGGGTAATAGAGTTTGCTCAGCAAACGCTTCCGTTGCAGGAGATCGCTTCTGGACCGTCAGACACGCTGGGGTTTGGACCCAAGTTTGAGCACCACAGCGCACTCGATATTGTTTTGCAGGAACTGCGCCGATTTCCGGGCAAGGGCTGGCCACTAATACGAGCGGGGTTGCAAAGTCCGACCGTACGCAACCGGAATATGGCAGTCCTGGCGCTGCAGGCGTGGGAAAGAAGAGCTAGGCCTACGGAAGCAGAACCGTTACTTAAACATGCGATAGAAGTAGAACCAATGGATGAGACTCGAGCAATAATGATCAAGGCTCTTGCAGGTGAATCCCATGAGACCAATTGACATTGAAGGTACACCGCTGACGAGATTCTTGATCTGCCAGATGAGCAGCTTGATAGTCTTGCGCTCTTAGGTGAGCCGCTTGTGTTTCGCGCAGGTACTGCGGAAATACTTGGAGAGTTCAAAGTCAAAGCCGAGAGTCTGATCGTTGAGCTCGCTCAAATCGATGGCGGAGGCGAAGGTGTTCTTCCGACACTCACTTCACTCACGCACAGGTATGCAAAGCGACGAGGATTGAAGAAAGTAGAGTGGATCGTTAAATCTCTTACGGTAGCTACGAACCGGTCTGAGTTTCGTGTCGCATGGGGAATCCGCAGGGGCTCTAGTCACTGATCGCCGAGCTCATCCTCCAGCCGCCATACGACATCTCCTATGTAATCGTGAAATCCCCAGCCGATGTTGCCTGTGATCCGCTCAACTCTTGCCAGGCGTTCACTCAACTGTGGATACACTCCGGGCGCTTCGCGGAGTAACAGGTTGGCTAGTTCGTCCAGCGCCGACTCCACACTGTTGTAGAACCGTTCGTCGATGTCCCCATAATCGTGGGTGAACTCCGCCCCCTGTTCCACATAAGTCATCAGTAGTTCGGCCGTACCGGCGAGGTTGCCAGTGGCCTTGCGATAATCTTTGATGGCCTTGCGCGCGTCGCCAAGCTTGAGTTTGGCCTCGCCTCGCGAGGGATAGAACTGCTCCACAATCTTGCGGCGATACTTCTCCAGGATCTCACCACCGCTCTCAGCCGCCAGACAGCGGGCTCGGATAAAGTCGCGGTTGCCGTCAGCCGTTTCGTAAAGGTCTTTCACAAGGGCGAGCAGGGCGGGCTGGTCCCAGGTGGCAAGGTGGCAGCGCAGCGCGCTCCAGTCGCCGGGCTTCCTGGTTCGCTTCATATTTTCTTTCGGCATGTGCTTGAGGCGTTCAACGTTTGATGCAACGCGCCGGCGTTAGAATCATGAGGGGTGCGTAAGTGTTGATCTCCTCCTCAGCAATCGCGCGGAACTTTTCCATTCCATTCTGAATTTGAGGACCACCCAACAAAACACGCCGGATGAAAATATGAACCCTCGCCAGTTGGTTGGTGCCCCCGCAGGGATTCGAACCCCGAACCAACAGATTATGAGTCTGCTGCTCTAACCGTTGAGCTACAGGGGCACAGCAAATTATGGGCGGTCGATTGAGACTGTAGCTGAAACTGTAGCGACTCTATGTCGTTATCGACGTTATCAACCGCCTCCCGCCTTAAAGACGTGTGGTGCAACGAGTGTATCACGCAGTCATTCGTAAGCTGCAAATCGCCGTAGAGCTTCTTCTAAAAATGGACAAAGCGAGGTCAGCTCGCACCTCCGGTCCACGTAAACGAAAGGACTCATGCAATCAAACTGCCTCACTCCGGTTACGGAAAAGTGGTGTGCTAATTTACGTTCTTCTCTGCGCGTTCTCTGCTTCTCTCCGGTCTCTGCGGTTAAAAGGCGACCGAAATCATTTATCGCAAGAGACGCAGCGCAGCGGAGCCACAACCAAACTTGGATACAGTCAGTACCGTCACGCGGTAGCGTCGGGTCCGTAACCACCCACACCGTCAAAGGTGACAACGGACCCGACGCTACCGCGTGACGCTACTGACTGTATCCAAGCACGTACTCCGAATCTCAACGACATGTCGAAACATCTGCTCAAAAAAACAAGATCTTAAGAACTTGCTACGCGGAGAACGTAGAGATTGCGCAGAGAGTTCAAACCAGGACACCACCTACGAAATAGTTTATTGACATCGCCCATTCATCTTCGCTATGTTTCAACTACCCCCGACGTAACCACTCTGACACTTCTTGCCTGCGACTCACTGGTTCTAACAATCGACAATCTAATTTCACGGAGCCGAGTCTCATGAAGACGATACTTTTGATTCTAAACTTCGCGCTTGTCCTGTCTCTTCAAACAGCCCGCGGAACATCCATCAAGCCGACAACCTTCGGCGATTCGTTAGCTTTGTCGACCCTTCCGCAGACTCCCGACCACGGCGGCATCGTTGAGATGAAGTACGATGGCTTCACTCGAGAAACTATCGTATCGCTAAGGAAGATGAGCGTGAGTTGCGCAGGTGTTAAAGGCAATTTCACGGATGCGTGTGTATACATGGCTGCCTCGCTCCATTGCCCCGGCATTCAGCTCGATTATGTCAGGCACGTTAATCTGCAGCTGATCTTCGAGACGAAGAACTGGGGCGAGCGTCATCCATTAGACCAAAGAGAGCTGACGGTTGTAGCCGACAACACTACTCTTCGATTTGGGCGAATGCGACTGGTCAGCCTGACGAACGTACCGATGACAGAAATCTTGGAAATTGCCGTGCCTTATCAGATGTACAAGAAAATTGCCAATGCTGAGACTGTCGAAATGCAGGTTGGCAAAAGTAGATTTCAGCTAAGAGAGAAGAATGTTGCAGCTCTACGCGATCTAGACAATCGAGTTAAGTTGTGACGGCGTTTCCTCGGAAATCACCAATGCCGGCCTCTAAAACGTGAATCGCTTTACTAAATGAGATGGGAGATTTCACTTCAACACTGCCGCCTGCGGACTCAGAGTGAGCAGATGCCATCGCTGAAACGTATTGATCGCCTCACTCGGCATCAATCTCACGTAGGCGGTTTGGAGGTAGAGACGCTCGGGAGCAGGCCACTCGACGCGAACGATGGGATTGAATGAAGCCGGCGTTGTCGGTTGTGTCGGGGTTGGTGTCGCTGAACTGGTTGACTTGCTGTTTGAATTCTGCGTTGTATTCTTCGAGGGCTCCGCTTTCTTGATGACAGTTTTCAGTTCATAAGTTACCGACGCGCTAAGCAAACGATCACCCAGCGGCAAGCGAGCTTGAGTGGGCTTGTTGTTCACCGCATCGTAGATGCCAACGTCAGTGTCGAACGCTGTGGCCACTTTCGACGAATCCGGTGACCAAACCGGCAGCGCATCCGTCAATCCGTCATCAAGCAGCCGTTCTGTTCCATCGGGTTGGATCAAACGCGGTCTACCCGCCGGCGACCTATATTGTCTTTCACGAGCGTTCCACTCATCTTCCTTGCACGCCAAAGCCACCATCGCATGACCATCCGGTGCCCAGGCAAAATAGAAATAGATCAAACCCTCTCGTGACGTAAGTGGCTTCAGATCATAACCATCGCGATTAGCAATGTAGATCTGTTCAGTTTCGAAACTGGCAACCGGAGCGAACGCGGGCGCCACTGAGGGCGAAGGAACCGGCGAAGCGCCAGTCTCGGGCAAGATATCTTCGAGGGGCGTAGGACTTGGAGAAGGTAGCGCGCGTTTGTGGGCAATGAAGTTGATTAGCGAACCATCTGGGGACCAGGCCACTGTTTCCGGAAATACGCAGGAGATAGTTGGCGGGATCACATTGCGAAGAAACTGACCTTCCGAGTTGTAGAGATCAATACGAAACGCAGAACTTGGTTCGTCTGAAGTTCCATACAAGGCGAGGACACGACGACCATCAGGCGACACCACGGTGCGGAGTAACGCGTCGTTCTGGCGCTGTTTGGTATTGAAGTCGTTTTGAACCGCTGCAGATTTATCGCCCGTATCATCGGATTCCAAATCCGCTGGAGGTGAGACATCGGGGTCGAAACGATAGGCGAGATTTTGCGCCGGCACGTCGCGCAAAATTCGAGGTCTCACATCCTGACGTTCTATGACAGTTTTACAGCTGACAGCTAAAACCAGGATAGCCGAGATTGTGAGAATGAATGAGCTCGTCGTTTTCCTGTCTCGGGTTAAGAGTGACTGGTCCGTCCCCATGCCGGGGAGGATGATATTGACGAGAAAAGAACGTGTCAAATTTGTATTTCAGATTGTCTCAATCAACAGTCCACAATTCTCAATCTGCAATATTACGGCTGATCATTCACCAGTTCCCGAACCAGCGCCGGATTAAGTGCCAGGAGTGCGCGAATGGTTGCGCGTGGTGACAAATGATCCTCGTCACCTTCGTCCACATCCACGCAGTTGTGCTCGATCGATCGAGATAGCCGGCGCGAAATTGATTCGTAACCCGGTGTGTCGGCAACATAAGCGAGCACTGCCATCGCACCAATTAAGTCACAAGTGAGTTCTTCACTGCGTTGCCCGCGAATATCCATTCCAGTCAAACTCGAAGCCTTCGATCCGACCGCTAGAACCAACATTCGCAAAGCGTCGCGGTCGCCATCTGCAATATGCATCAACTCATGCGCCAAGACGCTGATCATTCCCTCATCCGAGCGCAGTCCTGCCAGAAAGAGCGTCCCAAACGTTATTGTGTGCGGTTTACTGAGGAAGACAGAAGCATTATCTCGTGACTCCATATCGGGCCTCACGGTATTGACAGCTCGCACACGAGAAATACCTTGCTGAATTCTCAGACTAAAAGGTCGACGGCCTTTCAAGCGATATTCGACGGCAAGCCGATTCAACGAACTGATGACCAGACTCTTAGCCAGCGGTAGCAGACGCTGAGCGCGCGCAGCACCAGCACGAGCTTCAGGAGTTTGCACTGGAAGCGACGGACGAGCCTGCATCACATCAATTGCCATACTGCTGCGCGGATCTAGTTTGGCTTCGGTGCACACGACGCCGATAGCTTCTTCTACAAGCGCGATCGCATCCGGCGACATACCGGATTTTCCTCGAGTGGTGTGCGAGCCTGACCTTTCACCTTTTTGTCCCGCTCCCAATCCCGCATTTGCAAGTAAGAGCGCGGTGGCCACGACGACCGAAACGAGAAAATAAAGATGATTTCGTTTTATTCGTTTAATACTCATCACGCTTAGCGGTTTCGCCAAACAGGCCGGCGTTTTTCGATGAACGCTTTGACGCCCTCATTCGCATCAGAAGAGCGCATAAGTTCATGAAGATAAACATTCTCCAGTTCTTTCAGTGCCTTATCGATTGTTCGACCACGACCAAGATCCATTGCCCGCCGGGTGAACTCGAGAGCTACCGCGGAAAGTTCTCTCAACCTTGAAAGTGTTTCTGCCAGCTTTTGTTCAAGATGAGAAGTGGGCACCACATGGTTGCACAACCCCAGCCGGCCAGCTTCAACTGCGTCAATTATCTCTCCCGTCAGTATCAGTTCGCGAGCACGTTTTTCACCAACCACCAATGGAAGTAGTAAAGCGGCAACTGGAGGAAAGACTCCAAGCTTTATCTCAGGCTGACCAAAGCGCGCCCGTTCTGACGCTATAACAATATCGCAGGCGCAGATAAGTTCGCAGCCGCCACCGAGTGCCGGTCCATCAACGACGCCGATCGTAGGCTTGGCTAATTGCTCCAACAAGCGAAACACTGAATGGAACGAGTCGAGCATCTGGTAAACATTCGCCGGAGTGTGATCCTCGACCGCAACGCCGGCACTAAAGGCACGAGAGTCTTTGTCGGCGTCAAAAACAATTGCGACCAGTTCCTGTTGCAACAGTTCGCCAAGCGCAGCACCAATCTCCCTCATCATGGCGATGTTGAGTACATTGAGCGGCGGACGACACAACGTGATTCGAACAACGCGGTCGTCGGTAGTGAGTCGGATGTGTTCGTAGGTCATTGGTCTTTGGTCTTAAAAACTTCATTGGTCATATATCATTTGACATTTACGCTCCCCAACCACGCTTTATACACCTGCTTCTGTGCCTCTGTTTGGTTTGCCATCGGAACAATCCGATACGTACCTTCCTTTCGCTCGCCGAGCTTGATCAACAAAGTACTGAGATCATCAAAACGAAAGATAGTGAGATTAATTAGATCGCCCGGCTTCTTTTCAGTCATCCGCGCATCGAAGAATTCCTTGGTAACGCGCATGTTGTTCAACGCGACTATCTGGTCGCCGGTATTCAGTCCCTGGTCGTATGCGGGAGATCCTGCGTAGACTCTTCTAACAATGAGACGGTTATCTTCCCAGACTGTGTCGGCACCGAATAATACTTTGTCTACTGGCTTGCCTCCTTCGGGCGTCGCGTTCGTTTCCAACTGTAGACCAGCTGCACTCAGAGCCGCATTGTAATCAAGTTCTTCACGACCTCGGACGTACTTCGTGAAAAACTCTTCCAAACTTGAACCCGCCATCAGTTCGCAAGTTTTTTGAAAATCACCTGAGTTGTAATTGCGGTCCTTCTTGAAATACTCGGTAAGGAGATAACGCATAACATGATCGAGCGACTTGGCGCCATTGCTTCTTTTACGAATCTCCAGGTCGAGTAACAATCCAAGAATCGCACCCTTGTCGTAATAAGATATCTGCGAGTTAACTGAATTCTCGTCCTGGCGATAGAACTTGATCCACGTGTCGTAGCTCGACTCTTCAACGCCTTGCACCAAACGGCCTGGCGTGTTCTGAAGGTTCTGGAATGATTTAGCGCTTGCTTTCAGAAAGTCGGCTTCGGTAATCAGGTTTGCTCGGCGCAGGGCAAGATCAGCATAGTAGTCAGTTATCCCTTCAGCGACCCAAAGAACTTTGGTGTAGTTTTCATTCCTGTAATCAAACGGGCCCAGCGCGTCCGGTCGAATCCGCTTCACATTCCACAGGTGAAAGAACTCATGTGCGACCAGCGATAGGAAGCCACGGTAGTCACGTTCCGGTTGTTCATTAGGAGTTGGGGCTGAAGAAGTCATTCGCTCGACGCGCTCAATTTTGAAACCAAAGCGGGGATAACCAAGTGCCGTTGAATTGAGATGTTCGAGTCCACCGCCTGTATTTGATCTCAGATGCAGGATAAAAGTGTAGTCCTTATACGGAATCTCGCCACCCATTATTTCCACTTCCGTCTCGACGATCTTTTGCACGTCACGCCGCATTTTTTCCGGATCGTAATTTCCTTCACCATCGATCACGATGCGATGCGGAACACCCTTCACGTTAAAGACAAGCGTCTTGAAGTCACTCGCCTCAAACGGTGAGTCGTACAGAACGTCAAAGTTCTCTGCTCGAAAAGTATTTTTCGCGCCGGGAGCAATTGGTAAACCCGTAGCGACTTTCCACACGTCAGGTGCCAGCACCTGAACCGTGGACGGATTCTTCAAGAACCCGTCGAGATACATCAGGAGGTTTGCGTTGTTCCAAAACGCGTGACTGGAATTCAATTCACTTGTACGAACCGAAAGCTCGTTTGCATAGACTCGGTATGTCGCGTGCCACTCTGCCACGCCATTGGTCAAGACGCGCCAGGTGTTCTTATTGATCTTCTCCCACTTCAACGGTTGACCGGCCAAATCTTTTACGGTGAAGTCCTGAACGTGTCGTTCAAACTCTCTGATTAGATAAGAACCTGGCGTCCACACCGGCATAATGAGTAATTCTTCAGTTGGTGGGTTTGCAGCACGTTTTATCTTCACGTCTACTTCGAACATGTGTGTGTGTGGACGAGACATGCCTATTGTGAAACCGATCTCGACCGGTGTGGCGGGACGAGTGACCTGAGCGACCCCGCCTGGTGACAGGAAAATAATCAGCCCGACCAACGCGCATAACGATCTGCTCATGTGCATGCTTCGTTCCTCGGTTCTGTGTTTGAACGGCGTCCAAAAATATGAACGTCGAATGTTACTACGAACCGCGGCGATTAAGGGAGAAAGAGAAGGGCGCCTCCCGGGAGTGCGCTAGTCTGCACCGCTTTGGCACAACGGGACTCGACAGCACATATTCTTCCAACAGCCCCATATACCAAAGCGGTAACAGGTTACCCGCACTCCACGGAGGCGACCGGTTTCGAAGTCTTGATTTCCAAGCGAACAATGTCGCAAAACTTTCGCGACTAAGGACGTGTCAACTGGGTCGGAAACAAGACTGAGTGAGGAATTCTATGCAGATCGTCACTTGTAAACATTGTGGCTCAAAGAATCGCGTTGATGAACATAGACTGGATGCGGGCGAAGCGAAGTGCGGACGGTGTGGGACGATCTTGGACGCTCCAGCTAGTCATGACACCAAACCTTTCACCGTCACAGATGCGACTTTTCAACGAGAGGTGCTGGGAACTAAAGGTCCGCCTATCTTAGTCGATGCCTGGGCACCGTGGTGTGGACCATGCCGGGCAATCGCACCTGTATTGGATCAACTCGCTGCTGAGTCGCGAGCCCGTTACCGAATTGCGAAACTGAACGTCGATGACAATCCGCGAGTCGCTGCGCAGTATAAGATCGCCAGCATTCCGACAATGTTGATCTTCAAAGACGGTGCGTTGATCGATCGCTTAATCGGAGCTCAACCCAAGCAGATTATCGCGGAGAGACTGGCTAGAGCCGGATGATGGCAGGAGCAGGAAAAAAGAAAATCATTGGTCATATATCAGTTGCCATTTTTCATTTGTCATTTGGTTACCTTTAGTAGCTTCTCCAGATGATTCAGGCGCGCTAATGCTGGGAGCGCAGGCGTCCTAGCCAGCTGGTTACGACTGAGGTAAG
>DASYRR010000050.1:0-23219 GCA_036004125.1 Pyrinomonadaceae bacterium
CTTTAGCTTGTCGGTGGTGCCCGTCCAAGTACTTCAGGATATTTGGTGACTGCGACACGACAAGACGGGCGCATATCGGACATTCGACCTATAGGACCTATTCACTTGACCGATCCCTCACGCAACCCTTACAAGAGGCGCATGTCATTTGAGCCGGTCACCTCAGCTGCAGTTGAGACATTCTCGCTGGTGAAGCAGTTTGGAAGTTTTGTTGCCGTCGACCACATCAATCTACATGTGGCGCGCGGCAGTTTTTTTGGTTTTCTTGGGCCGAATGGCGCTGGTAAGTCAACCACCATCAAAATGCTCACCGGATTGCTGGCTCCTACAAGCGGCAGCTTACGTGTGCTCGGACTGGACATCGCCGAACATCCAATGGAGGTGAAGCGACGAATCGGCGTCGTACCCGAAGATCTAAATCTTTTTGAGCGCCTCACAGGCGCTGAGATGCTTGCCTTCACAGGGCGAATGTACGGACTGAATAAGACTGAGATAGCGCAGCGTGCCAAGGAACTACTGGAGCTCATGGAACTTCAGGACGAACCTAAGAAACTGGTTGTCGAGTACTCCCACGGAATGAAAAAGAAGTTGTCGTTGGCATGTGCCTTGATTCACCGTCCTGACATCCTTTTCCTCGATGAACCGTTTGAAGGCGTAGATGCTATCGCCTCAAGGACATTGAAAGATCTCTTGTCGCGTCTGACGGCGCGGGGCTTGACGGTGTTTCTTACGTCCCACGTTTTGGAGATCGTCGAACGGTTGTGTTCGGACATCGCAATTATCTCGCAGGGCAAATTATTGGCTTCAGGCGAACTGAACGAATTGCGAAAGGGAATTAGGCTGTCAGAGGACGGCAAAGGCCCTGTGTCGCTTGAGGAGTACTTCATTCACTTAGTGGGAGGCACGCGCAGCGCGGGGGAAGAAGAAGTGCTGCAGTGGTTGACGTAATTGTCGGTGTTGCAACTCGCTGGCCTCCTCTTTGTGAGTAATTGTTTTGCCGAGGTTCAGGTCAACGGATGAGTGGCCACGGAAGGCCACCCCTACAAAGAGGAGCTATATGAGAAGACTTGGTCTTGCGGGTTATCCCTTTATCGCTCTCGGAATCACTTTTGTCGCGATCGGATTCGCCGGTCAGCGCACGTTCGTGGCAATTGGAGTTGTGTTTCTTGTGTTAGGGATCCTGGCGTTGAGTCGAAAGTAGAGGTCAGTACCACAACGCGGTAGCGTGTGGCTCGCCTGAAATACTTGGGTCTTAGGGATGTCGCGAGCCCACACGGTACTGACTGCTAGCCAACTGGCCAGCGTTTAGATGAGATGTTGTTGAGACAGGAGAAATAGAATGCGAGGATTTGGGGTTATTATTCTTAGCTGTCTCTTTGCGGGTTGCAGCCATCTAAAACCTGTCCGTCAAACCAACACATCCAACTCAGCTCGCGAAGTCAGCGCATCGCCGGCAGCTTTGCCAAGCGGACGGGGAACACCCGCCGAGGCGAAGGCGATGATGCTAAAAGCCATCGATCACTACAACGCCGTCGGAAGGACAAAAGCACTGGACGATTTCACCAAGATGAAATCACCGTTTGGTGATCGTGACCTTTATGTTTTTTGTCTCGGGTCGAACCATAGAATCACGGCTAATGGAGGGTTCGCCCAATATGTTGGAATGTCAGTGGACGTAATGAAAGACGCGAACGGTAAGTCGTTGGGCAAAGCAATATGGGATGCCGCACAGCAGTCAGATGAAGGTTCCATCGAATATATGTGGATCAATCCGGTGTCTCAACATACTGAACATAAAGTCGCGTTCTTCAAAAAGGTGAGTGAAGATGTTTGCGGAGTCGGTGCATACAAGCCCGACTGATATTGTCCGATATGCTTTAGCTTGTCGTTCACTTAGCAACAGAGACCAACAATAAAAAGAGTCTTCGGATTGATCTGATTAGTTAGATTTAGCCGACCTCTTTGCAGACGGAACGACAAGCTAAAGCATATCGGACAACTACGGCGCTTCTACTAGCAGATCGCGTCCAAAGATGAAGTTCGGCCTCTTTCTGCCCTTCATGTACTTCGCCGCAGTTTGCGACAGCGAAGTAATCAGAATCGGCAGGGCGATGGTTGAATCACAAGGTACGTAAGCCGTATGCGCCCCCCGTGCGAGCTTTCCGTAAAACGCTCCTTCATCGAAAGAAACCGCATTTGATCTGCCACCCGGATGGGGAGAGTCTGTGGAGATCTGGATTGCGTACTTATGACCGTGGTGATGTTCTTTTTGGAGAAATGACGAAAGAGTTGCCTGTTGAATGAAACTCTTGGAAGTGCCGCCACCGAGATTGATTATTCCAGAGATGCGAGCGTGGGCCATCACGTTCATCATGTCGAGCACATCCTGGATAATGTCAAACATGAAGTTGTTTTTCTTCTCGAAGCGAGCGCCTGCGATGCCGACAGCGAGTCCGCTATCAGCGATCGCCGGACAGAAGATGGGTACCCGTGCTTTGTAGGCTGATGTCAGCACGCCGTCTTCCGAAGCAATCTCAGCCAATTCACGTCCCAGCAAATGCAGAAATTCACGTGGTGAATAAGAACGTGTTTGATCAAGTTGATTTGTGAATCCGCCGATCCACTCCTTTGCTTCGCGATATTCTTCGTCGCTCGCCAACAAATCCCACATCCTGCTGATCTGAGCTGACTCGAGTTCCGCATCAGTCATACTCGGATGTGCCTGGAAGTGATAACGACCCAGAGTCTCATGCAGGTCGTGAAACAGCATTGAGCCGGAAAGCACCAGCACATCGACAAACCGGTTCTTGATTACGTAAGCAAGCAGCCGTCGCATACCAGCCGGAATGAGCGCGCCTGAGCCGGCAACCATGATTGTGGTGTTGTCTCCGAGCATGTCGAGCCAAATGCGATGGGCCTCGGCCATTTGGCGTCCACCAAACCCTATGCCTTCCATTTTTTCGAGAAGTCCCGCCACTGAACGATCGCGATCCACTTGAACGGGTCGCGTGGGAGTAGTTAGGTACTTCGATGCTTTTGGTTTTCGTTGCGTGACCATGCGGGTTGTCAACCTCTCGAACTGGAGTGTTCCGTTAGATTAAATGCGTAATGAGATGACTTAATAATCATACTTTCGTCTGGAACGAGTCTTTACTCCGTTCACTGCGAGATAGGTATATGCGTCGTAGCGAGATTCATAAAACTGTGCCAACTCCGCCCCTTCAGCTTCGCTTAACTCATTTTCCTTTACCCGTCGTGTGATCAGACGTCGAAAGCCGTCGTGCAGAAGACTGCGATCATAACGAGCCCGTTCAGCGGCGGCTCCCACTGTAGTTCCCTTGATTACCTTCTTTATCAAATACCCTTCTTCGTCAATATGAATATGGGCTTCGTGGGGCGCCCCAAACAGGTTGTGATTGTTTCCCATTGCTTCCTGATATGCCCCAACCAGCATAAAGGCGAGGTAGTACGGTTCTTCCGGGTTCAGCGCATGAAGCTCCAGTACCTGCTTGACGTCGTGAAGATCGACAAACTTATCGACCATGCCGTCGGAGTCGCATGTGATATCACAGAGTGTTGCGTATTCTGTCGGTGCCTTGTTCAGGTGATGAATCGGCACAATCGGGAAAAGCTGATCAAGCGCCCAGTGATCCGGAACGGACCGAAACACCGAGAAGTTTGTCAGGTATTTGGCGCAGAGTAGTCTTCGCAGTTCGCCAAACTCCTCCGACACGTATTTGGCTTGTTGTGCATGTTTGTCAGCGCGTTCGCAAACGTCCCAGAAGAGAACCTCACCTTTGGCGCGGTCCTCCAAAGAGATTAGTCCGAGGTTGAATAGCGTAAACAACTCTTCGCGATGCTCGAGTGCGTCGTGGTAATACTCGCGATAGTTTTTGACTGTGATTGATTCACGCAGGTCGCCGAGTTCAATCACGACCTGCGGATCATCGTCATCGATTTCGATCGGCGTGATGTCTTCGACAACCGTCTCGATTTCGTCCAACACATTGGTAACCAGAATTGCGTGATAGGCGGCAAGGAAACGTCCGGACTCTTGAATTATCATCGGGTGCGGAACGTTTTCGTCGTCACATACTTGCTTGATTGTGTAGATGACGTCGTTGGCGAATTCCTGCGCAGTATAGTTTGCAGATGAATCGAACGCGGTCTTCGAGCCATCGTAATCGACGGCCATCCCACCACCGACATCGAGCAACTCGATAGGCACCTTCATCTGATAAACCTTTGAATAAACGCGAGCTGCTTCTTTCATCGCGTTTTTGATCCGCTTGATATCGGTGAGTTGTGATCCGATGTGGAAATGGAGCAGCTTGAGCATGTCCACCCGATCTGCTTCTTCCAAACGTCGAATGACTTCGAGCATCTCAGTAGTGGTCAGTCCAAACTTGGCCGCTTCGCCGCCGGATTTTTCCCACCGCCCAGAGCCTTTCGAGTACAACTTTACGCGCATGCCAACCATCGGCAATGGACCGTCGTGATGTTCCGCGACGTTGAGCACGTGATCGAGTTCATTAAGTTTTTCGATCACAATTACCACCCGCTTACCGACACGGGCACCCGCAAACGCCAGTTCGATGAACTCCTGATCTTTGAAACCGTTTAAGACGAGCAGGCTGTCTGTCGGCTGTTCGAGCGCCAGAGCAGCATATAATTCCGCCTTAGAACCGGCCTCCAATCCGAAGTCGTAGCGGGAACCCTCGCGCAGGTATTCTTCAACAACGGACCGGTGCTGATTGACCTTCATCGGGTAAACACACATGTGTGAACCCTGATACTCGAATTCTCGAATTGATCGGCTGAAAGCGCGTTGAAGTTTTCTCACCTGGGCCGCTACAAGTTGCGGAAAGCGAAGGAGGACTGGTGCTGTGATGCCTCGCTTCGTCAGATCATCGATGATCTCTTTGAGGTCTGCCGAGCGGGGATCGCCCTCGACAGGGCGGACGATGAGATTTCCCTTTCGGTTTACGTCAAAGTAGCCAGCACCCCAGTTTTCGATTCCATAAGTTTCGAGCGTTTGCTCGATTGCCGTGGTCAATTGGCGGTCTCCTGCCTTACATATGAAACTTTTTCAGTGTAAATTCGAATGCCTAAAACGCAGTTGTACATTTTCCGAGTCGAAGTTGCGGGTAGTGTTTGGGTGGAACGCTTTAGTGGCGCAATGTAACAGAAAACGGCAGTGGCGGTCTATAACTTTTTTGTTTCGGAGAGTGATGCAAAGGAGTGAAAATCCCCAGAAATAGGGAGATTTTGAGAGAATCTTGGAGATCGGAGCCGAGCGGTAGACCATCAATCGTCAGGCAACAACTTGGACAAAGTGAGGTGCTTCAAAGACAATTTCACCGCCGTTGCTTCGGCACATCATCGGGCTGAAGAGACGGAGAGAAATAAGGTCCACTAGCCGCCATGAACGACTCAACGACATCACGGGTTACTGTTCATCGAATAGAAATTAGTTATCTGGTTATTACAGCAAAACTCCTTGACTTCGAAAAACTCGTCACTATAATGGCAGCTTTTTATAGCGCCCGTCGCTCCATGACGCACGCCAGTTTTCGCAGATTCGTAGGACACTCCCGTATACTTCGCACGACAGAACACGCCGGGGCGAAGAGCACCCCCAACACTCCCAATATCTTTCAGGAGATCACATGAACCCAAAGACTGTCTTGAAATATGCCTCCGACCAGGGCGCCAAGTTTGTGTCTGTTCGCTTCACAGACTTGCCTGGTTCCTGGCAACACTTAACTTTTCCCATCGGCGAACTTGGCGAGGACCAGTTCGAAGATGGCTTCGGCTTTGATGCGTCGTCAATTCGTGGCTGGGCTGCTATCCACGAGTCCGACATGCTCTTGGTGCCAGATGCAACGCGTTTCTGGATGGACCCATTCGCGGAACAACCCACACTGTGTTTGATCGGCAGTGCCGTTGACCCGATCACGAAGGAAGGTTATGCATTCGATCCACGATCAGTTGCGCAACGTGCCGAAAGCTACTTGAAATTTACCGGTCTCGCCGACACCGCTTATTTCGGTCCCGAAGCCGAGTTCTTCGTTTTCGATTCAGCAAAATTCCATAACAATCAAAACTCCGCAGGTTATTCGATCGATTCAGACGAGGGTCATTGGAACAGCGGTCGCGACGCTGACGAATTCTCAGGATCAAATCTTGGCTATCGTATTAGACCGAAAGAAGGCTACGTTCCCTGTTCGCCTACTGATTCTCTGGTTGATCTGCGCTCTGAGATTTCCCTGATCTTGGCAAAATGCGGCGTTACGGTCGAATGTCATCACCATGAAGTGGCCACAGCAGGTCAATGCGAAATTGACTTTCGGTATTCCACACTGTTGGGAACGGCTGACAATCTTCAAATCTTCAAATACGTAGTCCGAAATACTGCCTTCCAGTACGGTAAGTCGGCCACCTTCATGCCTAAACCACTCTACGGGGATAATGGTTCGGGTATGCACTGCCACCAGTCTCTGTGGAAAAATGAAAAGCCGCTTTTCGCCGGCGACTTATACGCGGGACTATCGGAAATGGCTAAGTACTACATTGGTGGCTTGCTAAAACATGCTGCTGCTATTGTTGCTTTTGCTGCGCCAACGACAAACAGTTACAAGCGACTGGTGCCGGGATTTGAAGCACCCGTGAACCTGGCATACTCAGCGCGAAATCGCTCGGCGGCCATACGTATTCCGATGTTTTCAACAAATCCTAAACTGAAACGCCTCGAGTTTCGTCCACCTGACCCGTCGTGCAATGCGTATCTGGCCTTCTCGGCAATGGTGCTGGCAGGTTTGGATGGTGTTCAAAATAGGATCGATCCAGGTGATCCGCTCGAAAAGGACATCTACGACTTGTCCCCAGAGGAGTTGAAAGACGTACCAACGCTACCGGGTTCCTTGGACGATTCTTTAAAGGCCCTGGAAACTGATCATGAGTTCCTGTTGAAGGGTGATGTCTTCAGCCCACAACTGATCGAACGCTGGATCGGCTACAAGAGAGATCGCGAGATTACTCCGTTGCGTATGCGTCCGCATCCGTTGGAGTTCTCGCTGTATTACGACATTTAGAAGTTTTCGTATTAGGCGTAGCGCAGGGCGCCTCCTTGGAGTGCGGGGACTTGTCACCGCTTTGTCACAGCGATCCTCTGAATGTATGAGGCCGACTGTAAGAGTCTCGCTGTAACAAAGCGGTGACAAGTCCCCGCACTCCAAGGAGGCGTCCTTTTCAATTTGCGTATTTATTAATCGTCATTTAGCTCCGCACTTTTTCCTCTGAGGCTGCTATCGCGAGGCTAAGTCTGGCACACACTACAGCGCCAATTGGTGTTAGCTTACACGCTCACCATGCGCGTAATATGTAATCAGTGCAAACTCGCGACGCCAAAAGCGAATTCCTGCTTCGTGATCTTCCCGACCAAAGTGGTGCTCGCCTCTTCTTGGAACGCCTCACCAGAGACAACGCCGCAGCCTATCAGAATCTTTTGAAGCAACCCGCTCTGCTCGCCGATGTCCTGGCTATCGCTGCGTGGAGCCCATTACTAGCAACGACTCTTGAGCAGAATCCAGAATACTTTTACTGGCTCTCCCGAGAACGCGCCTCGCCGCGGGTGAGAAGCGTAGATGAATTGAAGGAATCGCTCGCACGATTTGCACTTACGAACTCAACGCTCAATCCCCAGAATCTACTCGCGCGTTTCCGCCGCCGTGAGCTAATCCGTACTTATCTTCATGATATTCGCCGTTCTCATGCACTCGTCGAAACCACCGAGGAGCTATCGAATCTCGCTGATGCCATTCTGGACTATGCACTCAGTCTTGCAAGACGAGATCTCGATAATCGTTACGGATTGCCACGCAAAACGGATGAGCGAGGTCGGAGTGCGACTGCGGAATTTTGTGTGCTTGCGCTGGGCAAACTCGGGTCGTTTGAACTCAACTACGCCTCGGACATCGATTTGATGTTTCTTTACTCTGATGAAGGGTCGACTGCCGGAACTGGCGAACGAGGCGAGGTAACTAACCGCGAGTATTTCGTCAAACTATCCGAGTCAATCGCAAAATTTGTCGGCCACTCTGGCGGCGAAGGTGCTGCGTATCGAGTCGATCTCCGACTTAGACCGCATGGTCGGGATGGCGCTCTGGCATGTTCTCTGGATGAAGCTGCACGCTATTACGAATACTCCGCACAAGACTGGGAACGACAAACATTGATTCGTGTTCGACCAGCGGCGGGTTCTGCTGACCTCTTCGCGCGTTTCAAAGAGCGCGTTACGCCGCATGTTTTTCGACCAGAAATTTCTGTCAGAGACGCATTGGCCAGTGTTCGGCTGGCAAAACAGAAAATAGACCGGAAGGTCGAAAAGAAGTCCGGCTTCAACGTAAAACTCGGTCGCGGCGGAATACGAGAGATTGAATTTATTGCTCAGGCGTTGCAGTTGGCACACGGTGGCCGCGACGACTGGCTCCGCGCTCCGCACACGCTCGTTAGTCTTGAACGGTTGGCCGACAGAGCCTTCATCACACAGCAAGAACGTAGCGACCTGTCGGAGGCCTATTACTTTTTGCGCACTCTCGAACACCGATTGCAGATGGAACACGGACTGCAAACGCACACTCTGCCTGATACAGGAGAAGCCCGCGCCCTGATCGCACGCCGCATGTGCTTCACTGGTGGAGATGCCGAACGTGAGTTTGCTACTGCTTTGAAGACGCATACAACCGCGGTGCGGCGAACATACGATCGCCTATTCGCTGAGGTCTTACCCAGTAGCGATGAAGCACTTCCAGCGACCAGTCGAGATGTCAAACGCGTAGACAAAGAAACTGGATTGGCTTCTGCCGCTGCAAAGGTCTTTACCGGGCATGTGATTGCAGATGAGTCTATGACCGATGCGGTATCACTTACGCAGCTGCTCCAAACTGCGGCCCGCGCCTCACTCAACTCTCACCGTTCGATGCTTCAAGTCGCGCGGATTTCGGCCTCACTCGAGAAGAGTGATGAGCAACTTCAGTTTAGTCGAGGCCATTTGAGAAACTTGATAATGCTTTCCGGTTCATCCGACTTTTTTTCCGAGATGATTGCAGCCAATCCAGCACTGATAGGAGGTTTAGGAGTTGACGCGGAGACCTGTCTACGGCGCGACCATCGGGCGATTCTGCGAGCTGCGGTTGACAGCCATAATAACTTCCCAGCAGAACTGTCGGCGTTCCGTTTGAAGTGGGCTGAGATGTTGACAGAAATCGGCATGCTCGACGCGTCAAAACAAATCTCTACCTTCGAGGCTAATCGACTACAAACTGAGTTGGCGATTGCGAGTTTGAACGTAGCTTACCTGATCGCTCGTCGTGAGATTGCTCGAAGATTGGGAACATTACGAACAGGACCTCGACTCGCGTTCTTTGGATTAGGACGACTTGGTACAGGCGGCGTCGACTACGGCTCGGATCTTGACATTCTTATCACTTATGACTCGCTTGTTCCCTCACCCATACCAGGCTTGTCTCAAGACGAGGCCTATGCGCGCTTAGTTGAGATTATGCTTGTGGCAATCTCCAGCATCACGCGAGAAGGCTATTTGTACCGGGTCGACCTTCGACTCAGACCACATGGAAAGAATGGCCCTCTGGTTTTGAGCTCGGAAGGTCTCCTCGATTACGTGAAGGAAGAGAGCGCTCCATGGGAGTGGCTCGCGTATGTAAAGCTTCGCGCCGTAGGTGGTGATTTAGAGCTCGGAAAGATGATCGAGACACATGCCCGACACCGGATTCATGAGAACGCATCGAAGATCAACTCACAAGAATTGAAGAACGAAACCAGACGTGTTCGCGATCGTCTCGAAAAGGAGAAGGGAAATCGAGGACGGCGCGGCGGTAAGGACATTAAGTATGCACCAGGGGGAATGTTGGACGTGTATTTTGCGGTGCGCTACCTGCAGCTTCGAGATGAGGTTCTAGATGAGGGGGAGGATCGCTCGACAGCCTTTACACTTGAGCGACTGCAACAGGAAAGCTCACTCTCGGACGAAGACTATTTCGCATTGAGTACAGGTTATAGCTTGCTGAGGGCGGTCGATCACAACTTGCGCTTAATGGTAGGCAGGTCGACTCGTCTGCCTGATCCAGATCATCCCACGGCGAAGGATGTGGCAACGAAGATGGGGTTCGAGTCGGCTTTGGCACTCCACGAAACTCTAGTTGAGCAGATGCAGGCAATTCGGGAGGCCTACGATCGCATTCTCTCCTGAATGTCCGATATGCTTTAGCTTGTTGTTGCGATCAATCTCTTAGCCGCAGATTTTCGCTGATGACTCAGATCGGCAAGAGTAACGCAAGGGCCAATTTCTCATTTCAAAGCTGCGATCATCAGCGTAAATCTGCGGCTTAAGAAATTGATCGCCACGACAAGACAGACGCATATCGGACATCCCTTTTCAGGCATGATGTGGGCTACTCTGGACCTCCTCATACCAACACCGCGTGCACCATCGGTGGCTTTTCTGTCTTTCTTCCTCGGAGTATTCAGCTGATCGACCCAGGCGTTTAACAACCTCCCGTTCCTCCTCGCTCAGCTCAGCCCAGGTCTTGAGTCCACGTTTTTCGCAGCGCGGGCAACCTTTTCTGTCACTCATATTAAATAATTCTTTCATGACAAACTTAGTTATTTACTTGGAGACTTTCCCTCGTGTAACTTAGCAATTGGTGGTGCAGGCAAACAAGTCGTCCTGCCCTGCATCAACGTAGACGAGAACGGTGACGGAGACCAAATGTTTCGAATCAAAGCCTCGTACGCAGATCAGATGGAACTGAGAACCACGCTTGAGAAGGCGCGGGAGTTTTTTGGTGAGCTCCGTAATTTTGCGGATCTCATGCCTGGCATCGAAGGGATTCGGAAGGAAGCCGGCGGTATTATGAGGTGGATGGTTCGTGCAGAAGTCCCGGTAATCGGCGCCGTGCATGCGACCTTTACAGTCGAAAAAACTGAAGATTCACCCGAGAGACTTGAATGGTCGCCGGCACGTTCTGAGATGAAAAACTATTTGCGGTATGCCGCTGCGTTTGAGGAACGCGGTCAAAAAGTTTTGATAAAGATCGTTCAGCACGTAGAGTTGCGCCGACAGCATGCGAAGGATCTACACCGGTTTGCAATACTAGTGGGCGAAGGAGCAATCAGTTCCGAGATGCAAAAGCGTGTGCGAGAGATGATCAAGACTTTCCTTGAACGTGCCCGTGTCAAGCTGGAGTCTGAACCGGTAATCGAGCCGGAAGGAATGCTGGATTCGCCAGCGTAAGCGCTCGTACATTTCTTTTTTTTCACCCAAGCCCGCTGCGCAGCCGCGGGCTTTTCCGCTGCCCTTTAGTAGCTACTTCGTGCAATGGGCGGCATGATGCTGGGACCGCAGGTGTCCTCGCCTGCTTGGTTACCCTCCACGTACTTGTAGGGAACGAGGCAGGCGAGGACGCCTGCGGTCCCAGCATCATGCCGCCCATTACACGAGGTAGCTACTAAAGGTTAACTAGGGAGTACTGCTTACTGATTGTCTGCCAACTGACGGTTTCCCTTTTCCATAGCTAATCAGATTCGCAAAGAAGCGATAGCCGCCCGGGAGTCCTGCTCGAAGCTGTCGATACCACACCATACTTGTGTAGATGTAGTTGCCTTTTCCGTAGGGGGCAACCAGCAGTCCGCCGCGTAAAGGTGGTTCGCCCTTATCGTTGGTTGTGAGCAGTGTGGCGTAATGCGCGTCCCATTCCTTCGGGAAATAAAGACCTCGTTCCTGAATCCAATTAGCAAAGTCGGCTTGCGTGATCCTATTGGGTGAATTGAGGAGCATATGCCTCGGCTGAAGGACACCAATAGGCGCATCCTCTTCCGTTACTCGATCATCGCTCAGTACTATTGAGTAAGGCGCAAGCTGCGGCCGCTTCTGCCTTTCATCCGGGTTCCATTCGTTTGTCTTGTGATAGAAAACAAGCAGGGTGCCTCCGTCTTCAACAAATTTCAGTAAGCGATTGTTTGCCGGAATCAGTTCAGGATGCACTTCGTACGATCGATTATCCAGAATGATCGTATCGAACTTTGCGAGGTCCCCAGAGGTTATGTCCGCAATACTCAATCGTTTTGCTTCGACATTGAGGGCACTGAGCGAGCGTGCCAGGGTTTCGTCAACGCTGGGCAGGTATCCTACGATCAAATCAGTGGCGACCAGTGCATCAGCGTAAACCAACGCCACAGTCTTCTTGTCGATTGGGTCTTTCGGTATAGGTTTATCAATGGAAATGGCGACTTGCGCCTTTGGCTGCGCGCGTTGGCTCATGGGTAGTGGGCTTCGTACTGACACGATGATCACGTCCGAACTGTGCGGCGACAGGACAACCTCGCGACCAGTTTCAAGACTGGGACCGGCGAGCCTTACCAGGCCGCGAAACTCTGTATCCATGTGATTAATGACGCGGACCTTAAATTCAAGTGGCTTTTGCGAAGTAGCTGGGGTGCTTACAAAAATATTCGGAACTACACTGATTATTTCTACCGGCGGAGCAACGTCTCTTCTAATCTCCATTGCCAGCGAAAAGGGCGCACCGTCAATCGACAAGGCAGCATCGATCATTAGGGGCTGACCAAAGAGCCTTCCGTCGTAGAGGTGCTCAGCAGAAGGTACGCTTAGCGGTGCAGTCTTCGGAGTCGAGACTTCGTAATTACCCGAGGTTTCCGTTTCCGGCAACATCTTGTCGGCGGTGTCGATCCGATTATCTAAGCCAAACCCATGAATACTAACTCGCTTGACTTGCACTTCAGATTCTCCGGAATTCTCGAGAGAAGCTGAGATCTTGGTTTTGGCTCCGGGGACTAGCACGGGCTCGGCACTGTCGACATTCAGTGAAATACCCGCCGCAACTGACAGCGCCTGGTCGAGACGACGGTCCATCAACTTGAATCGTTGTGCATCCAAGTCAACAACTTCCTTTGCCGCAGTGAATGCGCCGCGCTTGCGGGCATTCACCAGGGACGCGACCACTTCTTCACGTTTGTCGAGGAATTCAGTTAGCGGTTTGTTATCGATAGTCGGAGCTACGAACCCTGCCGCGATTGCTTCGGGCAAACGCAATCCATCGATCGGAGTTTTTGCGTCAGCTGGAAACGCACCGGCGGAAGGTAGTTGCCGCACCAGGTTGTATCGGATGATGCGTGCCCCGTTTGGTGACACAGTTTTTGGCCAGGGACCTTGCGTCGCGTGCTTTTGCAAACCTGCAAGTGCTTGTTGGGCGTACGTCGTGTTGCGAATGGGATCCGTTTCATTCGGATCTATTGTGAATTGTTGTGGCGGAGCTTCGGGTCTGGCTGGCGCATTGGCTTCATTTTCCTGGCGCGGCGCGCGTACGAAGAGCCTTTGAGCTTGCCACACCGCTACTTGATTCAATTGTTCTGGAAACTGTTTTGGATCTGCCGCCACGTCGAAGGCTTGAAGGATCAGTCGCCCGGTAGCTTGATGGTGACCGTGACCGCTCGTCGTGTTGTGATTGGTAATGATTACGTCAGGACGCAACTGCCGAATTTGCAAGACCATGCGCCGCAGAGCTTCCTTTTCTCCCCAGGCTCTAAACGTTTCTTCGGCCGACTTTGAAAAACCGAAATCACGCATACCGAGGAAGTGCGGTTCAGATCCTTGGACGTCCGCAGCAGCCATTGTTTCACGTGCGCGAATCACGCCTAGTTCTTCATACAATTCCGGACCCACCGCGTTCTGACCGCCTTCGCCGTAAGTTGAAAACAGACTAACGGTGTGAACGCCATACTTTCGTCTCAAGACCGTCAAGGTACTGCCATCCTCGTCGTCTGGGTGTGCTGCAACACAAAGGACGGTGAAAGGGTTAGTTAAGTCAAGGAGGGCCTGATGGAGCGCCGCACGTTTGGCCCGGTCAGCGAAACCGAGCTCATCGGTTTGAGCCTGCTGTGAGCGAGCACCGAAAGAGGCCAGCAGGAGCAGAGCCAAAAACAACGAAAGATAAGTTCGAAAGGATTTGTATAGGTCGAATCGCATTACCATATGTCCCTTTGTTTTTTTATGCCCGCCAGCGCTCCAGCTTGCCGGCTAGCATCATGCTGATGGCAATGATGCCAATTAATACAACTCCATAGGTTGCCGCCGCGCCAAGCTTGAAGTCACGTAATTCCGAGGCGATGGCAATTGAAATGGGTCGATTTGTAGGCACAAACACGAGCACAGATGCCACATATTCGCCTAAGGCGATCACAAATGCCAGCAGCGTCCCTGCTACGGCGCCCGGCCAGACAAGTGGAAGCGTCACGTGCAGAAACCGTTGCCAGGTACGGGCGCCTAATGACCCTGCGGCTTCGTCAAGCGTCGGATCAAGCTGTTCCATGCTGGCCTGGAGTGCTCGAACGACGAGTGGCATGAAACGAAGAAAGTAAACTACCGGAAGAATCCAGAATGTTCCCACGAGAACAAACGAGCCGAGCAACAATCCTGGTTTGCCATAGGCCTCGGCAACGGAGACAGCGACGACGGTTCCCGGCAACGCCCATGGAATTAACACAAACAATGAAAGCATTCGGCGCCATCCGTGTCCGATAAACTTTAGTTTGTCGTTGCGTAATGCCGGTCGCCTCAAAAGTAAACTTACAACGCAGAAACTCCACCCTAGCGCTGCAACTGACGCGACGGCTGACATCAAGATACTGTTAAGGAAAACCTCACTCGACTGCGACTCGCTAAACAGTCGGACGTAGTTTGAAGCTGTGTAAGCAGTAGGCAGGGTTTCGGTCGTCCATGCGCCATCACGAGCAAAACTAACTAAGACCAGGGTGGCAACCGGCAAAATGAGAATGATCGAAAACACAATAGCGAGCACTGTTGCCAGGGCACGCACACGACCATTGCGGATTGGCTCGCGTCGTCTGGTGGCGCCTTTCAACGCGGCGGCCACAAATCTTCGAGTACCCTCATAACGTTGAAACATAACTAGCGCGGCTAGTGAAACAGTTGCAAGAATCACCGTCTCGGTGACGGCCATGGCCACTTCGCCGCGCTGTCGAGCCGTAAAAATCTCCAGCGTCAACACGCGAACATTTCCGCCGAACAGGAGTGGGGCGCTAAACGAGGCCATCGAAGTCATGAACGTCAGCAGCGCAGCCGCAATCAACGAAGGAGTCAGCTGTGGCAAGAGCACACGGGCCAAAACTATCAGGCGTGAAGCTCCCAAACTGCGAGCAGCCTCAGCCAGGTTGGCATCGACGCGACGCAAACCCGCGCCAGTCAGTACGTAGAAGAACGGGTACATCGTATAGGTATGAAACAACAACAGCGCTGACCAGCCGCGCAACGTCCAAGGATAAGTTTGCAATCCAAATAGATGCTGAACACCTCGCGCGAGTATTCCCGATTCACCGCACAGAAAGATGAAGGCGACAGTACCTACAAGGGGCGGCAAGACTAAAGGCAAGGCGGCCAATGCGGCGAAGAGCCGCCTGCCTGGAAACGTATAGCGCTCGAACAGAAACGCCAAAGGAATCCCGACTAGACCACATAACAGAACTGTCATTACTGAAAGGCCAATGCTATTGACGATTGCTTCGATAACGATTCTTTGCGAAAGCGCTTCGCGGTAGTTCGCAAATGTCCAATGATCGCCTTGCTGAAGTGAAGTAATGAGCACTGAGAGGTTCGGATAGATAACACCGTAAAGAAGGACGAGAGCGGTGATCAAGATCAGAAGAAGAAATGGGGATGGGAAGAAGCGTCGACGGTTAGACATGGATGTCGAAGTTGAGTTGTTCAAGCTCTATGATCGCAGTCTTTAAACTCGAACTCTCTGCCCAACCTCTGCGTTCACTGCATCTCTGCGGTACGGAACTTTTCGTTGCTGACTTTACCGCAGAGACGCAGCGCAGCGGAGCCGCAACCAAATGAAATTGCGACCTTGACCCTCATCGCATGCGGTTCCACCCCGTTAGGGGTGCTATGTTTATAGATCATAGAAGAACTAAGCTCCCACACTCCGTTAGGAGTGCCATGTCTTTCGTCTATGACAAGGCGTCGCTCTCGTGATTTCTGGACATTGCACTCCTGCCGGAGTGCCGGAGCTTCTATTCTTCTGCGGGCTATAAACATTGCACTCCTACCGGAGTGGGGAGTATCGGTTAGTTCCTTCTTGGTCGCGCCAAAAGATTATTCAGAAAACAAGATCTTGAAAACTTGCTATGCAGAGAACACAGAGAGCGATTAAAAGATAAGCCCTTTGTCACTCGTTCCGCAGAAGTCTCAAATGCTCCGAGGCTAGAACGACTCTGCACTCGTCACCCACTTGCAGACCATTTCGTTGCAGCACGAGAGCTTCTATCAGCAATCCATTTGCATCAACGCGCAGCGTTGACGTTGCTCCGGCGAACACGATTTCTCGAACTCGCCCGGAAAGAGTATTGCCAGTAGCTGTCCCAGTCGGGGACTCCAATCTTACGTGCTCAGGGCGAATCGCAAGGAACACCGGTTTATTTAATGGCGCCAATGCATCATGCTGGATTGGAAATCTGAGTGTGTGACCACCTTCCAAGGTTTTGAACTCGCCTTCGTCTGATTTACTGGAACTGAGACGCATGCTGCGGATTATGTTGTTTCGGCCAAGAAACCGTGCCACTGATATGTCTGCCGGCCGCTCATAGAGTTCGCGTGGTTCACCAGACTGCATAAGCTTGCCGCCAACCATCACGCTAATGCGATCGCACAAGGCAAACGCTTCTTCCTGGTCATGCGTGACATAGACTGCGGTTAATCGCAGCCTCGTAACGAGTTCGCGAAGTTCGCTGCGAGTCTCTTCACGGAGTGATACATCAAGATTGGACAGCGGTTCGTCAAACAGAAGAAGTGCAGGCTCGATGGCGATGGCTCTGGCGATTGCCACTCTCTGTTGCTGACCTCCTGAAAGTTCATCGACACGACGTTTGCCATATCCCGGCAGCTGAACCAATTCCAGGGCGCCACTTACGCGTTCTTCGATTTCAGCCTTCGATTTGTGCCGAGCTCGCAGTCCGAAAGCAACATTCTCAGCGACGTTGAGATGTGGAAACAAGGCATAGTTCTGAAACACCATGCCAAATCCACGCTTCTCTGGAGGTAGGTTCGTGATGTCGTTGTTATCAAACTCGATTGAGCCAGTGTCAGGTCGCTCCAGGCCCGCAATCATTCTGAGCGTAGTTGTCTTACCACAACCAGACGGACCCAACAGTCCAAAGAACTCACCTCGGTTGACATCAACCGAGACATCGTTCACTGCGCGCGTTGAGCCAAAAGTTTTTGCAACGTTCTTAAGCGACAGTAGAGGCATTACTTGTGGGTTACTAAAAAGAAATCATTTTCCATATATGACCAATGATTGCTTCCTCCGTCCTATCTTGCGCTTCGCCCGCGAATCTCAGTATCCCAGTATCTTAACCATTCGCTGCCTTGACTCCGCAACAGATTCCAGTCTAACGGCATTCGGGTGAACGGTTCGTTCATCCATGCTGGCAATTGTGAACGGTCCAAGTCTGTACGTACCGGAATCCGATAATACTGGTGAGCAGCGTAGGCGAGACTTTCCGGCGTCGTGACAAATTCATAGAACCGTCGCGCCTCTTCTTCATTTGGCGCGCCGCGGATGATGGCAATGCCATCGATAATTACCGGCGTACCGCTCGACGGCATTGTGTAAGCAACCGGAAAGTTCTTCTGTTCCTTACAGAGCCGAACATCTGGCATGTCCCACAAGCTGATCAAACCTTCACGCCGAGCGATTTTTTGCATCAACAATGTTCCGTCCGCCGTGTACTCATGAACGTTGGCGTCAAGTTTGCGCAACCACTCGTAGCCTTTGTCCGGCGTGCCTGTGTCTTTTTGAAAACGCCAAATCATTGCGCCGAAGATCGCGCGCATCGTGTCTGACGGATTGGGATTTCGAATCAGAACCTTATCGCGCCATTTTGGATCAAGGACATCATCCCAGTCGCGTGGAGCATTGTCTTGCGTTACCGCTTCGCTGTTGTAGACGATCACTTGTGGCGTTTCGTAGGTTCCATACCACCGACCCTGCCCATCGCGCGAAGTCTCCGGAACTTTGTCGGCCCAACTCGGACGAAATTCGGCCAGCAAATTTTCGTCTGCGGCGGTTTGGAAGGTCGTGTGTGCAGCGCCCCACCAAAGATCTGCCTGGGGCCGGTTTCTCTCGACGCGGACACGCTCAAGAATTTGGCGCGAACCCATGTCGAGAAACTGTACGTCTGCTTCGGGATACTTTTGTTTGTAGCGGTTGACAAAATCCCGTAGGAGGTCCTGACCGTGTGGAGTGTAAACCAACAAGCGGTGACTCGGACCGGCGTTTGGTCCACAAGAGAAGAAAAGTAATGCTATTGCGAAGACAGCAAGAAGAGACTTTACGCGCATCTAAGGTCCGAGTCGCGATCATTGAAGGATTGCTTGAATCGCGAGCATGCTAGCACGGGTATTTCGGATTCGGCGATAATTGGTGGCAGGTTTCGTGTCCGATATGCTTCAGCTTGTCGTCGTGATTACTTAAAGTCCACTAGAAAAACAATGCGACAAGCTAAAGCATATCGGACACATCTGCGTAAATCTGCGGTTAAGGATCGACCAATCTGAAACTCCTCGTTGGCAAGAGTAGCCTAAGTATGTTTTGATCGGGAATGAGATGACTACCGTCAAACGAAGAATTATTAAAGCTGGCGGGTGGGGAATCGCGAAGCGTCTTATCAAACCGATTCCGATTATCGGCTCAGTGTTCGCCTTTGGACTGGCTGGGTACGAGATTAAGAAAAAGGGCTTGCTTCCTGGCGCTGTTCACGTTGGACTTGACGTCACACCTGTTGTGGGAACTGCCAAAGGCGTCCTCGAAATCTTCACCGGCGACCTCATTCCCGATAAAGAAGATCGCAAGAAGAAGCTCAAGCCTTCCGACGCCAAATAGTTGAACGTGATCCCTTATCGCTTCGGCGATAGTACTGCAGTTTCAGAGAACTCAACATTGAAAATGCATCACTACCGGCTTCGGCTGATGCATTGACAAAACGTCATGCACGGGTGTATAGGCGGCTAGTAATCCAAGTCTGCCAAAGCTCTTACCTTCCGTCTCGCCCCCCATCGAGCCCAGCGAGCGGGACCAGAAAAGGAGGATCCGATCTGATGAAACAAAAGGTGAGTTTTCGAATAGTGGTCTGGACGGCATTTGCGGCCTTTGCCCTATTTAGTCTCACCGCAGGCGTCGGCGCTGTTCAGGGTGACAAGAAGATTAGGATGTACGACGATTGTGATTCAGCGACGTTTAATGCGGTATTGGGTGACGGAGCCTGCATTGGCAATGGTCACACTACGTTTGATGCATTCATTGGCGAGCTGTCGGACACGCAGGACGCTCACGCCTGGCGAAATCAACCGAGTGCAATGGAGGTTAATGTTGGACGGCCAACCTTTATCGAAAACCGCGGTGGTGAGGTACACACGTTCACACCGGTGGCGGAATTCGGTGGTGGATTTGTCAACGAACTAAATGGCATCTCCGGCAATCCGGTTCCTGCGCCCGAGTGCCTTAACTTCGGGTCGATTGTTTTCGTTCCGGCGGGTGGGACTGAAGTAGGACCGACGGCTGGGAGTGCGCAACTTCCGGTCGGAACACACAAGTTTCAGTGTTGCATTCATCCCTGGATGCGCACTGTGATAGAGGTTCAGGCGCCCCCGGAGCAAGCAACTACTGCTACCGCCCAGGACGAACACCACTCGCACCACTAGTTTGAACTTGTCTGACTGGACAGAGCCTGAGCTAAGCGCTGACAGGAGGGCGCTCTGTGAAGGGGTGTTTCTCGCTGTACGCGTGTGCCAGCTTTAGCAAGGTGGGTTCTGACCAATACGGTCCAAGCAGCTGAAACCCGATCGGCAACTTTCCTGACGACAGACCACACGGGACACTCAGTCCTGGTAAGCCTGCGAGATTAGCGGTAACCGTATAAATATCGTTCAAGTACATCGCTAGTGGATCGTCAACTTTTTCTCCAATAGGAAAGGCGGGAGTTGGGGAAGTAGGAGTGATGATTACATCGCACCTTTCGAAGGCAGTTAAAAAGTCGTTCTTAATCAAAGTTCGAACTTGTTGTGCTTTGCGATAGTAAGCATCGTAATAACCCGCGGACAGCACGTAAGTGCCAAGCATGATCCTCCGCTTTACCTCAGGGCCAAACCCCTCTTCACGCGACTTGCGATACATTTGCCGGAGTTCCGGAGCCTCCTCCGCACGAAAGCCGTAGCGAACACCGTCGAAACGGGCCAGGTTTGATGAAGCCTCAGCGGTTGCGATGATGTAATAAACAGCGATCGCGTAACTGGCATGCAGTAGTTCAATATCAACGATCTCCGCTCCTAGTTGGCGATAGACTTCAACGACGTCCTTTACTGACTTACTGACCTCTTCGTCCAATCCCTTTCCAAAAAGCGCTGTTGGACACCCAAGGCGCAGGCCTTTCAGGTCACCAGTCAATGATTCCAGATAGTTTGGCACCGGAATGTCGGCGGTTGTCGAATCGTGAGGGTCTCGACCTGCAATTATGCGAAGCACTCGGGCGACATCCGAAACTTCACGCGCAAAAACTCCAACCTGATCAAGTGACGACGCAAAGGCAACGAGTCCGTAGCGTGAATTTCGTCCGTAAGTTGGCTTAAGGCCAAGGACTCCGCACAGGGAAGCCGGTTGCCTGACAGACCCGCCGGTATCCGAACCTAATGCGAAGGGAACAATGCCTGCGGCGACTGCAGCTGCTGAACCCCCTGACGAGCCACCCGACACACGGTTGATGTCCCAGGGATTCCTTACCGGTCCAAAGGCTGAATTCTCATTGGACGACCCCATCGCAAACTCATCACAGTTTGTCTTGCCGATTATTACCGCTCCTGCGTCTATCAACCTTTGAATCACCGTGGCGTTGTATGGTGGATGATAGTCACCAAGAATTTTGGAACCGCAAGATGTCTGCATGCCGACTACACAGAGATTGTCCTTAATGGCAACAGGAACACCGCCCAGCGGACCAGTGCAATTCTCAGCGCGCTTCAATGCACCGTCACGATCGATCACCAGAAAGGCGTTGAGGGTTTCGTTTAGTTTTTCCGCAGCGTTGACTGCAGTTTCGACTGTTTGACGCGACATGGGTTCTTGATTCTTACAGCACTTTCGGAACTCTGAAATGACCTGCTGCTGGATCTGGCGCGTCCGCCAACGCAGTCTTCTGACCCAGCGACGGAGCTAGTTCATCGTTGCGAGCTGAATCGGTCGCTTCACCTTCGGGCGTGAGTCCTCCAATTGCTGGTTCGACGTTCGCGGTGTCGAGCTCATTGAGCTGTTCGACGTAGGTCACGATTTCAGTAATTTGTGGTCCGAAGATCTTGAGTTCCTCAGGCGCCAATTCCAAATGTGCAAGTTGCGCTACTTTCTCGATGTCGGATTCTTTGACAGGCATGAGATTGTTCTTGCGGTAGTGACAAATAGGACCTAATCGACCTATCGGACCTATTCTTAACTACTGACTACTGACGCCCTCCCTTTTTCAACGCTCCAACTGCTGCTTTCAAAAATTTCTGCCTCAAGTCTTTGTCGCGAATTGCGCAGGCGGCTGACCATAATTCCATCGGTACTTCGTTGTCGAGCATCTCCGCTGCTTCTACCTTTTCTGGTTGCGCGATGATTACCACTTTCGGATCGATCCGCAACTCAATGTTATTCAAAAGGGGTTGGCCCAGGATTGAGTTTACCCGAAAGAGCAATTGGCCTTTCATAGTTGCCAATTGTTTTTGCCAGATTGCATCACGCACCGCGACTACCAACGTGTTTTCGTCGAGCTTGATTGCCACGGCGTGATTTCGCAGGCCTTCGCCGGCAGCATGCTTCCACGCAGCGATAGCAGCTGCTTCAGCAACCTCGGTCGAATAACCGACGGCTTTAAGGACCGTTGGAATTGATTTGATCAGTTCATCCATTGGCAAAGGACTGTTTGCGATCCGCGACTGAAAACAGCAAACTCATCAACGCAAGTTGACTCAGTTTAGCGAAGAACCTAATTGAGGCCAAACACTAGTATGAACCTCGCATATCCATTCAAAGAAAAACTTATTCTTGCTTCGAGCAGTCCACGGCGCGCTGAAATACTTATGACCGTCGCTTGGCCCTTTGAGGCTATCACCGCAGGCGTCGATGAGAATCGGAAGAATGGCGAGGCACCGGTCGATTACGTTCAACGACTCGCACGAGAAAAAGCACAGGCCGTAGCATCGGCCTGTGAAACTGGATCGGTTCTGGGAGCTGACACGACGGTTGTGGTCGGTGAACATTTACTCGGTCAGCCACTGGATGATGAAGATGCCCGACGAATGCTCAGATTACTCAGCGGTAAGTGGCATGAAGTGTTAACTGGCGTGGCCCTGGTAAGAATCGGTGGCGCTACAAAGGTCAACGTCGAAACAACCCGGGTACGTTTCGCAGAGATGTCGGAAGCTGAAATCGATTGGTATGTTGCGACCGGCGAGCCGAGAGGGAAGGCTGGTGCCTACGCAATACAAGGCCAGGCGGCGTTGTTCATTGAAGAAATCGACGGCGACTATTTCAACATCGTGGGCTTACCGATTCGATTGGTGTACGAGATGGTGAGAAACAGCTGAAAAGGAAAAAAATCATTGGTCATATATCATTTGACATTTCTCATTTGTCATTTTGGGCTGGTTAGTGATCCGTTGTCAGTGGTTAGTTGATTAACCTACCAACCGGATCTAACTGATAACTGACCACGGACTACTGACTATCAAGCAAAATGACAAATGAAAAATGTCAAATGATATATGACCAATGATTTTTCGAACCGGCTAATACCATTTTTCCAACCGGCTACTACCAAAGAACCGTACCGCCATCGATGTTGAGTCCCTGCCCATTTATCCCGCGTCCTTCTTCACTCGCGAGCAACAACGCCAGCGACGCCACTTCTTCCGGAGTAACAAGCCGATTCTGCGGACTCATCTTCTTCAACGAATCCAACGCCTCGTCGGCAGAAAGACCAGTTCGCGTGGTGATCCGCTCAATGCCCCGCGACACCATGTCCGTATCCACATAACCCGGACAGATTGCATTGACGGTAACGCCGCCGGCGCC
>DASYRR010000051.1:0-10775 GCA_036004125.1 Pyrinomonadaceae bacterium
GCCCGTGGCAAAAGCGCGACCGCGCAGTGTGCGGGGAGCAAGATCCCCAAAGCCGACGGTTGTCACGGTTTGTGCCGTAACGTAAAGACTATCCAGTATAGACCAGCCTTCCAGTTGGTGAAATGCGACTGTTCCAAACGCGACGGCACAGATGACCGCTACAATAGCAAGACGTAGGTTCGCACGATTCTTGCGAGTGGAACGAAGGCTGGATGTTAGACTCATATGGCGCGCAGGGCCTGGGAGTGTAGGACATTGCCGATTTATGTCCGAAATGCTTTAGCTTGTCGGTGACTCTCGTGGGAGCTACTTGACTGGACGACGACAAGCTAAAGCATATCGGACATAAACCTGGGGCCAGCCACGTTATCGAATGAGGTTAGGGCTGTCAAACACAACTTGAAGAGAACCGCATGCTTCTAAATACGTAATATTCGAAAGGAACCAGCGCGGTTGTAAGCCGCATCGTATTTGCCTGCTCGCATATGCCAGTACGTTATCCGCCAAACCATCCGATTTCTCCTGGTAAGACTGGTCGTGAATCCCGTGGTAACCAAATCGTGACTTACGTTGAGCCGGGGCAGAGTTTGTGGCGAAGGATACTGCGAAGGTTTCTGAGTGCCCCAGTTGTAATCCCGGTAGTGTTTCTGAGCGCAATTGTTATTGGGATACTTATCTACTACTGGACGGTTTTTTCTGGGCGCATCGACAATCTTTTGAAGGGCGACGTGTTCACACGTTCTGCGGGCATCTATGCAGCTCCCAAACAACTACGTGTAAATGAGACTATTTCTGAGGATGATTTAATCTCCTTTCTAAAGCGCGCCGGCTATGTCGAGAAAAGTCAGCAGGCCGACACCGCGCGCGGCCGGTACCTGGTCAGTGGGACAACCGTTGACGTTGAACCAAGCAGCGCAGCCAGCGTAGACGGGCAACAGCAGTTTCAGCGTGTCCGGGTGCAGTTTGGCAGGGGTGGAAAATCAATTAGTTCACTTTCAGATCTGGACGGACGCGGAGCGCTGCAGCGTGTCTGGCTTGAGCCTGAATTAATTAGCTCGGTGACAGGACGCGACCGCGCCAAGCGCAAGGTTATAGGCTTTAATGACCTACCCCCACATCTGGTAAAGGCGATAACCGTCACGGAAGATCGATCGTTTTTCGATCACTATGGAGTAAACTTTCGCGGCATCATCCGCGCCTTCGTAAGACGTTATGACACTGATCCGAATTCCCCACTTGCGCGCCAGGGCGGTTCTAGCATTACTCAGCAGTTGGTGAAGAATCTCCTGCTGTCTCCAGAGCAAACTCCCAAGCGAAAGATCTCCGAGGCTTATATGTCGATCATCATCGAGACGCGTCTCTCGAAGGAACAGATCTTTGCGTTGTATTGCAATCAGGTTTACCTGGGCCAGCAAGCGGGTTTCTCAATTAATGGATTTGGTGAAGCCGCGAGCGCGTACTTCAACAAGGACGTTACAAATCTGAGTTTGCCAGAAGCAGCTTTTCTTGCCGCTATTATTCGCAGTCCGAATCGGTACAACCCATACCGCGATGTTCAGACCGCAACCGCACGCCGTAATCAGGTGCTCGACTCCATGGCCGAGACTGGCGCTATTCCACGAGAGGAGGCTGATAAGGCAAAAGCTACTCCGCTGCAGGTTACGCCAACCAAAGGGCGGATCGATGTTTCCGACGCCCCGTATTTTGCCGACTATGTTCAGAATCAGCTCGGCGACATGATTGCCGGTTCTGGTGCTGCGGAACACTTGCGCATTTACACGACGATCGACATGGATCTCCAGCGCGCTGCTTACGCTGCGTTGACGAAGCAACTGAACGAGCTTGACAAGATTCAGGCCAGGCGATTTGAACCTGGGACACTGCAAGCCGCGCTCGTAGCGATGAATGCGAAGACGGGCGAGATTGTGGCCATGGTTGGAGGCCGAGACTACTCGAAGAGCCAACTCAACCGGGCTACAGATGCGTTTCGCCAGCCCGGTTCAGTCTTCAAGCCGTTCGTGTACGCAACCGCATTGAACACCGCTTACGATCCTGTACCGCGAGTAATAACACCGGCGACGACTTACCTGGATGAGCCGAAGACTTTCACCTTTGATAACCAGGAATACTCGCCCGGTAACTTTGGTAATACGTACAGTCACGAACCGGTGATGCTACGTGACGGATTGGTTCATAGTCTAAACGTGATCACGGTTGACGTGGCGATGGAAGTAACGATTGGTCGCGTGATGAACCTCGCTGCGAAGGCTGGTTTACCGAAACCACAACGTGCTTATCCGGCGATGGCTCTCGGAACTAGTGAAGCAACGCCGCTCCAAATCACCTCGGCGTATACAGCTTTTGCCAATCTTGGATCGCGAACCTCACCGATTGCGATCAATCGAATCACTACAGGCCAGGGTGTCACAGTTGCTTCGCCGACAACTCAGCGAAGTGAGGTGCTTCGTCCGGACGTCGCTTACGTAATGACGTCGTTTATGAAAGATGTGGTGAATCGCGGCACAGCTGCGAAAGTAAGAGCGCGTGGATTGAAAGCAGTGCTGGCGGGCAAAACCGGAACATCGCGCGATGGTTGGTTCGCAGGTTATACGCCCAACCTGGTCTGCGCGGTCTGGGTTGGGTTTGATGATGGATCGCAATTGGGTTTGACCGGAGCCAACTCGGCACTTCCTATCTGGTCAGACTTCATGCAATACGCGCTGAATGAGCATCCTGAATGGTCGGGTGATTGGGAGATGCCGGCTGGCGTTGAAGCAGTTGAGATTAATCCAAAAACAGGCGAGCTCTCAGCCGCAGGTGATGCCGAGAAGCGAACGGAATACTTCATCAATGGGACCGGCCCAAATCACGTCGCGCCCGACGAGACGGACCAAGCCAGCCCCGAGGCGTCGCCGGAAGTTTCACCACCTGTCGAAGAGGAACCCGAAGAGGTGCCAACAGTGGCACCATTGCCCTCGCCATCGCCGCGCAAATCTGTTGGTCTTCCAGAAGGTCATTTGGAAGGCACGATTACTTTGGATATCGATCCGCAAACGGGGTTAATTGCAGTTGAGTCGTGCCCAGTCATTAGAACGAAAACGTTTGTGTTGGGCACAGAACCGAAGAAGTATTGCGGCCCTGAATACCACAAAGGCAAGGCAGGAGATCCTTCAGCTGGGCGACCCAGGGTAGTCGGGACTCCGCAAAGGTAATGTCCGATAAACTTTAGTTTGTCGTTGTGACCATCACACGAACGTTGAAGTTTCTCAAGCCCAACGAGCGACAAACTGAAGTTTATCGGACATTTTTTAGACACGTTCTCACCGCCTCAATTGCCAGAGCTGCGGCGTGGTGTTTACGAGTCGGCAGGCCGCCGATGCCGTTGATCAGATCATCACGTGTCATTTCCAAAACTTCACTAACAGTCTTTCCGATCATCATTTCAGTCAGTACAGATCCGCTGACAAGTGTCGGCGCGCATCCGTAAGCAAGGTACTTCGCCAGCTCGATTCTGTCGTCCCTAATGACTAACGAGAGCCGCAAGCGATCTCCACAGACGGGATTAGTCTCTTCGGCTATGACGGTGGCGTTTGCCAATTCACCAACATTGCGAGGATGAGATAAGTGATCTGTGAATGTTGCGGAGTATGACAAAGTTTGCGCTAGCTACTTATTTGATCCATGTCATCCGTGTTATCTGTGGCTAAAAACATCTTGCTTATTCAGCGGTGACAATTCACGAAGTCTCGCAACCGAATCCACCAACACGTCAACAACGTAATCAACGTCCGACTCTGTGTTGTCTTTCCCAAAACTAAACCGCATAGAGCCGCGAGCGAGTTCGTCGTTTCGACCCAATGCACGAATGACAGGCGACGGCTCGAGAGTTCCTGACGAACATGCTGAGCCCGTCGACACTGCAACACCCTGCAGGTCCAGATTAATAAGCAAGCCTTCGCCTTCGATGAATCGAAACGAGATGTTGGAAAGGTGGGGAAGTCGGTGCTCGCGATCGCCGTTCATGAGAACGTCATCGATGCGCCGTTGGACCTCGGCTTCAAACCGATCGCGCAGCTTGCGCACGTGAGTCTCCCTTTGCTGAAGTTGGTCCTGTGCAACTCTCGCCGCTTCGCCAAAGCCAACAATTCCGGGGACATTCTCGGTGCCAGCACGTCGTTCGCGTTCCTGATGTCCGCCTACATTTTGCGGTGCCAGCCGTACTCCCCGTCTAACAAACAATGCCCCGACTCCTTTCGGCGCGTAGAGTTTGTGACCGGAGAGCGAAAGTAAATCGCAACCAAGTTCATCTACATTCAGTTCAATTCGTCCCGCAGCCTGGACAGCGTCAGTGTGCAACCAGAGGTTGCGCTGCCCGGCCCTGTGACGTTCCCGAATAAATGAACCAATTTCAATCACGGGCTGAATCGTGCCGATCTCATTATTTGCAAGCATCACGGAAACAAGCACCGTATTGGGTCGAAGCGCGGCCTCCACGTCGTCAGTTCTGACAATTCCATTTTCATAGACTGGCAATCGAGTAACTTCCCAACCTTGCTTCTCGAGGCCCTCGCAAACACCACGGACCGAGGGGTGCTCGATTGACGAGGTAATAATGTGCCGGCCATGATGCGCCGTTGCTTCACACAACCCCCGAATTGCAAGGTTGTTGGCTTCCGTCCCACCGGACACAAAAACTATCTCGCTTTGCCGGGCGCCAATTAAGGCCGCCACTTCGCGGCGTGCTCGATCCACGGCAGCCCGAGCCTGCTGACCGTAACCATGAACGCTCGAAGCATTGCCAAAAGTGTCGGACAGACAGCGAGTCATCACGGCCGCGACCTGGGCGTCTACTGGGGTCGTGGCGCTGTGGTCCAGATAAACTTGACGTTTTGGGTTCAAAATCGCATCCATGGGCACAAACTCAGAGGCAAAATAGTGCATCTGAGTGGCAGTTCTTAAGAGCTCAACTGGTGATAGGAGTCTAGGTTCCACCCCCTTGAGCGTCAAGCTGCTATAGATTGGGCGTCAAGCAGATACAGATTGATGGCGCAGTAAACGAGTGGTAGCATCGGCCTGCTACGAGGTTGGCTCTCCCAAAGACGCTACGACCGTAGTTGTATGGTCGTAAATTCTTCGGAAGGACAGTAAAGATGAATTACATCAAAATCCCCCTGGTAGGGTTGCTCAGTATTGCTTTAACCGGATTGTTAAGCATTGGTGCCGCAAGTGCGCACGTCGCTGCCGTCCAAAACCAGTCGACCGCGCTTGAGCGCGGTTACCGAACTGGGTATTCAGATGGTTATAGCGCCGGCACAGGAGATTCAGGCAACAAGGCGCCGCGTGATTACCAGAACAAAGAAGAATACCAAAGAGCCGATCGCTCATTTAACGACGTCTGGGGACCCATCGAGGATTATCGTGATGGTTACCAGCAGGGCTTCGAAGCAGGGTACGGCGCGGGCTACGACCATCAGCAGTTTGATTCCACCATTCCCAACGGGTTGCGAAGGCGTCAGTCAGGCGGAAACAACGACGACGTAAATGTCAGATCGGACCCACCAGTTGTTGGCAATAATCCAAACAACGGTGTCGCGCTGGCGATCCCAAGAAACACGATTCTGTCAGTGGAACTGATGGCGCCGCTGTCCACCGAGGCGAGTCAGCGCAATGATCCTTTCCGCGCACGAGTTGTTCAGCCAGCTGAATTTGCGAACTACATCGTGGAAGGCCGCGTGACGCAAGTGAAAAGACCGGGCAAAGTAAAGGGTGTGGCCGAACTTCAGTTGTCATTTGAAAAAATAGTATCACCTGACAATCGGACTGCTCCTCTTCATGCTGAGCTAATGGAAATCGTGCCAATGAATTCCGATAGCCCATCAGACGTAGATCCGGAAGGCGGAGTCAGAGGTCGCGATTCCAAGAAAGATGATGCTGCCAAAATTGGTGCGGCGTCTGGAATTGGCGCAATCATCGGTGCCATCGCGGGTGGAGGCAAGGGAGCAGCGATTGGGGCAATTATTGGCGGCGGCGCCGGCACGGCCGGAGTCATGACTCAGCGAGGTAAGGATATCCGGCTCGAGCAGGGTCAGCAGTTGAGAATTCGCACGTCAACTGACACGAGCGTGCTGTGAAGCAGAGTCACAAGAGCCGGGGCAGCCGCGGCAGTAGCCCGACTGTTACGGAGGGCTCACCATCCAATCCATCAGCCCTCCCTAAGAGTCGGTCTACTGCCCCGGTTGCCCCGGCTCAAATCACCCTACTGACCGACTTCGGAACGACGGACTATTACGTTGCCGCAGTCAAGGGCGTTATTCTTTCAATCAATCCATCCGCAACGATCGTTGACATCACTCACCAGATTCCGCCACAAAACATCGAAGCTGCGGCATTCACCCTGTTAACTTGCTACCGGTCGTTTGCCGTCGGGACAATTCATCTAGCCGTCGTTGATCCCGGCGTCGGTTCTTCAAGAAGAGCAATTCTGGTTAATGCGGGCGGATATTTCTTCGTCGGCCCAGATAATGGAATCTTTAGCTACGTACTCGACAATGAATATGATTCCAGAGTTTTTCACGTTACTGCTGAGAAGTATTTTCGCCAGCCCTTGAGCAGTACGTTTCACGGTCGGGATGTTTTTGCGCCCGTCGTGGCGGCGCTGTCGACAGGAGTGCCACCGGAAGCATTTGGTCCGAAGATTCAGAACGAAGTTCGAATGGCGCCATTGAAACCAGTCTTATTGAAGGATGGAAGGGCGCATGGACGAATCATTCACATCGATCGTTTTGGCAATTGCGTCACAAATTTCGATCGCGATGCGTTCAGCAAAGCTAACAGTGAGAACCTAAGCTTGAAAGTGAATGGAAAGGAAATTAAGTCTCTCCGGGAGCTTTATAGTGAAGGGAAGGCAGACAAGAACCTATTTGCGATTTGGGGCAGCGCGGGATTCCTTGAGATATCTGTTCAGAATCGTTCGGCAGCAAAAATCCTGATGGCAAAGTGCGGTGACCTGGTGTCTTTGAAGATTGGTCGGACATCCTCTGTGTCTCCGTGACTCTGTGTTTCTAAGAACCGTTCATCACCACAGAGCCACGGAGACACAGAGGAGCACAGAGAAAAGCAAACTGACCATTTCGGCCAGCTTGTCACTGTCGCACCTGTTTGTTATCTTCGCGTGCACACTAAATATTTATGACCGAAAAAGCGAAAGAGACTCCCACCGCCGCCGCTGGGGCTACCGGACTCCGTGGAGTTGTTGTCGGTTCGTCCACTGTTTCTGACGTCGTTGGAGACAAAGGCGAACTCATCTATCAGGGCTACAGCATTCACGACCTCGCAAAGCATTCAACTTTCGAAGAAGTTGCGTTCCTGTTGTGGAACAAACGGCTGCCGACTCAATCTGAACTTGATGAGCTGAACAAACGCCTCAGCGATTCATATTCAGTCCCTGGCGAAGTAATCGATCTTTTGCAGCGCTGCCCTCGTGATGCCGACCCAATCGATACCTTGAGAACTGCAGTTTCGGCTCTCGAATCCTATGATCCAACCGCGCGCGACATCTCGATAGACAACAGTCGCAAGATTTCGATTAAGCTCACCGGGCAGTTTGCCACCTTAGTTGCAGCGATCGATCGTGTTCGCAATGGCAAGGAACCGGTGGCTCCCCTCCCGAATGCAAACGTAGCCACTAACTTTCTGTATATGCTCAAGGGTGAGCCGCCGTCAGAGCATGACGCGAAGCTTTTCGATACCTGTCTCATTCTGCATGCGGATCACGAGTTGAACGCCTCAACCTTCACCGCGAGAGTGGTTGCCGGCACCTTGGCCAGTGTTTATGCGTCTGTTGACGCGGCGATTGGGGCATTATCGGGTCCGTTACACGGTGGAGCGAACACAAACGTGATGAAAACACTGCTCGACATCGGCGAAGTTGAGAATGTCGAGGGCTATGTGAAGAAGGCTTTGGCTGAAAAGCGAAAGATGATGGGCTTCGGGCACGCCGTCTACAAAACAGAAGATCCACGCGCGACGCATCTGCGCCAGTTTTCAAAAGAAATGGGCGAACGTGCGGGTGATACTAAGTGGTACGAGATGTCGCGCAAGGTGGAAGAAGTTATGATGCGTGAGAAGGGTTTGTATCCCAATGTCGATTTCTTCTCAGCATCGACTTATTACATGATGGGTATCCCGCTGGATCTCTACACGCCAATCTTTGCTGTAAGTCGGATTACGGGCTGGACAGCGCACATTCTGGAACAGTACGCCGACAACAAACTCATTCGCCCGCGTGCCGATTACGTTGGCCCACGCAACGTGCCTTACGTTCCGATTGATCAGCGCTAATGTCCGATATGCTTTAGCTTGTCGACCGTTGACAATAATCGGCCACAGATGAAACGGATGAAAACGGATAAATATGTAAATCGCTCTCTCGATCTATCCGTGTCATCCGCGTGTATCTGTGGCTAATAATTCCTCTGCGCCAACAAGCTGAAGCATATCGGACATCACTTCATATCAGGCGCCACCGCAGACGCATTTCCATTCAGAAATCGATCAAACCAGTAGAGCTGCCAATTCAAACTCTCAACTAAGTGCTTTGGCTCACCAGTGCGAGTGAGGTTATGGTTCTCGCGTGGAAACATAACGATCTCCGCAGTCGCGCCATAGTGTTTTAGAGCTCGAAACCATTGTTCACCCTGTTCGAGAGGGACGCGAAAATCATTATCTGAATGCAAAATCAGTATCGGAGTCTTGACGTTCTTTGCATACTTCAATGGCGATCTGTCCCAGTAGAGATCGAAGCGTTCGAAGAGATCCCCGCCGAAGTCGGGCGTGTGCCCGTACGCTCCGTCACGAGTGCCTTCATCAGAGATGAAGTTGACCACGCTGCGTAAAGTCACAGCGGCTTTAAAACGGTTCGTATGACCCACGATCCAATTTGTCATAAAGCCACCGTAACTACCGCCCGTAACACCCATACGTTCACTATCGATCCATGGATAACGCTTTAGCGCTGCGTCGACTCCGTTCATGACATCGATGTAGTCTTTGCCGCCCCATTCACCGACGATACCGCGTTCGAACTTTTGGCCATATCCAGTTGAGCCACGAGGATTGGTAAAGAGCACTGCGTAACCTTTCGCGGCATAAACTTGAAACTCGTGATACCAGTCGACACCGTATTGTCCTGCTGGTCCACCGTGTACACCCAAAACCAGCGGGTACTTTCGACCCTCCTGCCAGCCAATCGGTTTTACGAAGAAAGCGTCAACATCCCAATCATCCGCGCTTTTATAGGTGAAGCGTTCGACTTCGGCGAGCTGCAGTTGCTTCCACAGCGACTCATTGAGATTAGTCAGCTTGCGTTCATTAGCACCGTTTAAGTCCGAGGCGTAAAGGTCGTCGAGATGCTTGAAGTCGTTCACCATATAAACTCGAGTATTGGTCTTCGCGTTAAAGTCTGCATTGCGAACGGCACGAGCTCCAGAACTTATTTGCTCGCTCGCCTTCTTCGCGAGATCGATCTTGAACAACTGAAATTCACCTTTGACTCCACTTTCGAAGTAGATCGATTTGCCGTCTTCGGACCACTCAAGTCCGCCCGGAATTAGATCTAGACTGTTTGCGGCTAGAACAGAAGCAGCGTCACCCGTGGCGGGTGCAAGCCAGACCCTTGGAAGATCCCGATCGTGCACCTCACCGGTGAATGCGATGGTGTGACCGTCTGGAGACCAGCGCGGGTTGTTGTCGCTTTCATCGTGATCGGAAATCTTTGTAAGTTTGCCGCCGGTTGGCGCGATGACCCATACGTCGGTGTTTCGGTTGCCGTCGAACTCTTTCCCACTGCGGTTTGAGACAAAGGCGATGTGCGTCCCATCGGGCGACCATTGGGGATCGTTATCGTTCCAGTTGTCTCCCTCGGTGAGTTGTTTCGCGGTACCAGACTTGACCTCAACAACCCACAAGTGTGAGCGCCGATCGTCAAACCAACCTGTGTCATTGAACTTGTACGAACTGTTCTTGTAATGTCGTACGTCGCTACGATCTTTGCTCTCAGTTCGGTTATCACTCGGACCAATTCGACTGACGACGACGAGTCGATTTCCATCCGGCGACCATTGGAAACTGTTCACTCCGTTCTTTAGATTCGTAATTCGTCGCGCCTCGCCACCCGCCATGGACAACACATAAACCTGCGCTCGTGGCGCCTCTGTATTTCCCGCTCCTGCTCCTGCCCCTGCTCCTGTCATCTGAACCTCACTCGGTCTACTCGACAAGAACGCCAGCGCCCTTCCGTCCGGACTCCAACGAGGTGAGTTTGCGGATTGAGGGCTAGTGGTAAACTGCCAGGGCGGCTTCGTGCCGTCGGCGGCAACCATCCAGATCGAAGAATTCCGCCGGTTCTGAGCGCGATCGATTTTTGTGACGACGTAGGCGACGAGTTTGCCGTCGGGAGAGATATGCGGATCGCTGAGGAATTCAAAGCCGAAGTAGTCTTCAGGGGTAATGCCGCGTGGTGATTGCTGTGAAAAACTCGTTGTTGTGATGAAAAAGCAAAGAAGGAGTAGAGAGAGCCGTAGTGAGAACTTCATTGTTTCGCAGTTGCGCTGGTTGGATTAGGAAAGACGCGACGTATGATACATGCGAATCGCAAGTCGGCGAAGCGGACTGTGCGGTTCAATAAGACTATGTCTGCAGCTCTTCGGTCCCTCCTTGGAGTGCGGGGACTTGTCACCGCTTTGGTACAGGGCGTCGTGAGATGTTGACCTTCGCTG
>DASYRR010000052.1:0-21794 GCA_036004125.1 Pyrinomonadaceae bacterium
CCAAAGACCAACCACCGTGAAACCTAACGTTTCAACTAACCGTATCAGTCCCTATCTCGATAACTTCGACGGAAGTTTGTCTCCCCGTCTTCTTGTAGGAGGATTAGATCAGTGAGCCAACCAAATGAAAACTTTCAACCACCTCCGTCGCCACCACTGGCCGAACCAGCGCCACGAGCGCCACGGCCGACGAAGCTAAGGCCCGTCGCCATTGCTGCGTTTGTCGTCGGTTTAATCGTTCTTGTATTAAGCATCGCCAAGGTTGTTCCTGGCGGTCCCGCACCGGGTGGGGTGCTCGCATTTATGGGAATTGTTTTGTTTGCGCTCAGTTTTATTCCCCTACCCGTGACTCCGGACGCAGAAGCGCCAATGTCAGCGCTGCAAAAACTGAGTGGCGTTTTCTTCGAGCCGTCAAATGTGTTTCGCAATCTACGTGCGCATCCGCGTTGGGTAGCTCCGTACGTACTGATCACTCTGCTTGCTGTTGTATACACAAATGCTTTCACTCAGCGACTGACGGCGGAGCGAATTGTTAACTTTAGAGTCGACAAGGTCGCTGAACTACCGGCCCCGTTTACGCCGAAGCCCGAGCGCATCGAGGCAATGAGGACGGAAGGAATTGAGCAACTTAAGAGCCCAGTACAACGGGTCTTCGGTGTCGTGAGTATGGCGTCCGCCATCTTCTTCTTTACGGCGTTAATTGCGGCTCTCTACATGCTGGCGATCCTGGCTTTCGGAGGCAGGATGAATTTCTGGCAGGCAGTGGCGGTCATGTTTTATTCGGCCGTGCCGGTATCGGTAATTCAAAAGGTGTTGAGTCTGTTAATTCTCTACGTCAAGTCGCCTGATGATATTCACCCGATTCTCAATGCAGAGAATCTGGTACAGGACAATCTGGGCATTCTGATCGCTCCAGCGAATCATCCGGTGTTGTTTGTGATTGCGAGCTCGATTGGGTTGTTATCGTTCTATGGTCTGTGGCTGAAAGCGACTGGCTTGCGTAACGGCGGCACCAAGGTGAGTAAAGGTGTGGCTTGGGGTGTTGCCGTAACACTCTGGATTTTAGGATTGCTGTTGGCTTCTGGAATGACCGCATTGTTCCCGCAGTTCATTCAGTAAGGGAGAAGAAAACAATAGGTCATATAGGTCCGATTGGTCCTATATGACCTATTGCCATCTCTGACCCTCGCCGAAACTTTTTATTCGTAACGCAGAGACTCGATAGGATCGAGCCGAGCCGCTTTCCATGCGGGCCAGAGGCCGAAGATCAACCCGATTCCAATACTAGCAAGTAGTCCTCCGACAGGAGCCCAGACCGGAACATATGAGGGTAATATTAGCCTCAATAGAAGACTGAGGCCCCAGCCGATCGAAAGTCCAACCACGCCCCCCAACCCGGTGAGTGTTGCAGCTTCGATCAGAAACTGCCACATGATGTCGCTCCGCTTCGCCCCAATCGCTTTACGCACACCGATTTCTCTGGTGCGTTCAGTGACTGACACCAGCATGATGTTCATCACGCCGATTCCGCCAACCATGAGACCGACGGACGAAATTACAACCATCGCGATTGCCAGGCTCCCGGTTATCGAACGGAAGTTGTCGAGAATGCTTTCAGACGTCTCCATGCCAAAGTTGTCAGCCGCGGCAAACGGCACCTGACGGCGCACCCGCAGCATGTCGCGGACCTGGTCCTTCGCTGCGTCCATCATTCCAACTCTTGCGACCGCGAGAATATAAATGTCGTCAGCGTTTGGTTTGAGCTTTTGGGCAACAGTAAAGGGAACGTAAATGACGTTATTCTGATCGTCGCTCCCACCGCCGATGAGGAATTGCTCACGTTTCTCGAGCACGCCGACGACGCGAAATTCAGTTGGTCCGATCTTGATCGTCTGTCCAACTGGTGAACCAACTTTGAAAAAGTCGTCGGCAACTTTGGAACCCACAACGCAAACTTCCTGATTCGTGTCGTTCTCGGTTTGCGTATAGAAGCGACCTTCGGAAATGACCTGGGTGCCGGCTCTCTCAAACTCGGGAAGCGTTCCCTGAAGAGCAACCTGAGCTGAGGTCTTTCCCCCACCGGACACCAACAGCTTGCCACCAAAGAAATTGTTTGTGATGTCAAGGAACGGTACACACAATTCAATGGCGGGCAACGTTGATAGCGCGATCGCGTCGTCGTAGGTCAGCTCCTTGCGCATTCGTTCTTCGCGCGAGAGGCGGCCGATATGGATGCCGGGATTGAACTTGCTAATGTAGATCGAGCGGGTCCCGAACGATTCAACCTCGCGTTTCACCGACACGTCGATCCCGCTGATGATAGCGGCGATGAGCATAACCGTGATGATCCCGATGACAACCCCAAAAACGGTCAGAAACGAACGTAGCTTGTTGGCGCGTAATGTCGAGATCGCCATCATCAGGTTTTCGTAAATTTCACCGGTGATAATTTTCATGTCAGTTGGTTTTTGGTCTTTGGGCAATCCGGTCTCCGCATTTCGAAGGCCGAAGACCAAAAACCAAAGACGATCTTCTCATTCAGCTCTCAACGCTTCAATTGGATCAAGTCGGGCGGCCTTCCACGCTGGAAATATACCTGACCCGACGCCCGCGACACCCGAAGCGGCCAGCGAACCAAGGATTGCAAATAAGGACAAATAGGTCGGAAAGAAGACAGCCGTGACGACGTTTCCTACAATCCAGGCCAGAAAAATCCCGATCGCGCCGCCGATGGTCGCCAACGTTACAGCTTCAACCAGGAACTGTTTCAATATATCTATTTGACGGGCGCCGATGGACTTTCGTATTCCTATTTCCTTCGTGCGCTCGGTTACCGACACGAGCATGATATTCATGATGACAATAGCGCCAACCACAAGAGCGATACCGGGGACTAACATTGCTACGAGGAAGATAGTGCCGAAGATCCGATCGCGAAGTCCTGTGATTGCATCTGGTGTGACAATACCGAAGTTGTCCTTTTCACTTGGTTGCAACTTGCGTCGCGCGCGCATCAGGAATCGGGCTTCGTCGACGGCGTCGTTGAAAGCGTCATCCGTGCGTGAGGTTGCCACGAAGTAAAGCGAACGTTGGCGAAAGAGGCCGCCGTAGTTTACCGCGTAAGTCTTCAACGGAAGCACAATGAAAGTGTCTTGCGGAATCCCAAAGACCGTGCCTTTTGCGGCTTCGACTCCGATCACCCGATAAGGTAAACCTCTAATAGTGATCTCCTGGCCCACTGGGTTGCCGGCCGGAAAGAGTTTATTCGCGACGTCGGCACCAATGTAGGCGACCCGCGCGGCGCTCTCGTCCTCAGGTTCAGCGATGAATCTCCCATCTGCAACATCGCGGTTCTCAATGTCAACACAGTTTGCCGTGGCTCCTGAAACGAATACGTCTTCGAGCACTTGCGTGCCGCGTTTGGTTTCTGCTGGTGTGCCTCGCGCTTTCGCGCCAATCTTGCCGATTAGTGTTGCGCGTTCTTTCAAATAGTCGTAGTCGTCGAGCGTGAGTTCTTTGTTTCGTCTCTGAGCAGCCGCAATTGTGTCCGTGTCCTTAAAGTCTTCGAGAGGATTGAAGCGTTGAACAGTGAACGACTTGGCGCCGATGCCCGCGATTTTTTCATCGACGTAGCGATTGAAGCCTTGGATTAGTGAGACCACAACTACAAACGCCGTAACACCGACGATCATGCCCAGTAGAGTCAAGGCAGAACGCAGTTTGTGCGCCCAGATTGCCGCTATTGCCAGTTTTAAGGTTTCGATGAATTTCACGGCGTTACTACGGCTTAACTATACATATAGTTGCAATTGTCCGATATGCGTCTGTCTTGTCGTGTGTCCACTAAGGGCGCCTTTTCCTTTCCACAACGACTAGCTAAAGCTTATCGGACATTGCTCAAAGCCCATAGCCAGCACTGACGTCTAACGACTCGCCAGTAATGCTGTTACCATCTCCTGAGCAGAAGAAGATCACCGCAGCAGCCACATGGTTTGGATCGACCATTCTTTTTAGCGCGGTGCCTTCAACGTAAGTTCGTTCGACTTCTTCTACGGTAAGACCCAATTCCTTTGCGCGACCAGCAATAACGCCAGTCATTCTCGGACCAGCTGTAGGACCCGGGCAGATAGCGTTCACCTGAATATTGTGTGGCCCGAGTTCCTGAGCCAACGTGCACGACAATCCGAGCATACCCCATTTTGAGGCCGCATAAGGACTGCGCAATGCGTAAGCCATCTTGCCCGCGATTGAACTGATGTTGATGATCTTTCCTGAATGGCGCTCGACCATGTGTGGGATAACTGCGCGCGCACATAGAAACGCACCAGTGAGGTTTACGGCTAGCACTTCGTCCCACGCGTCACGAGTCTGATTGGTAACCGGCGCCGTCGGACCAGTGATGCCTGCGTTATTAACCAGAATGTCGATCCGGCCAAACGACTCCAACGCCGTGTTGACCATTTCATGGACCTCACTCTCATGGGAAACATCCGTAACAGTTAGCGCAGCCTGGCGGCCCAGTGCCTCAATCTCAGTAACAGTTTCTTCGAGGACGTATCGCTGGCGCCCGCTGACAAGTACGTTAGCACCCGCCCGAGCAAGCGCCAGTGCTATGCATTTGCCGATTCCTCGACCACCGCCGGTAACGATTGCCGACTGACCATCAAGTTTCATTTTGTAAGTTACTCCCAGCGTAGTGCATCTATGGGGTTGAGACGTGCGGCTTTCCACGCGGGCCAGAGACCAAAAATTATTCCGACCGCCGCAGAGATCCCCACCCCCACTCCGATCGCCCACAACGGAACATAAGCCGGTAGAGGTGAGTATTTGTTGGTGATGAGGCTTAACAACTCACCGACTGCCAACCCTGCAAGTCCTCCGATTGCTGTGAGCACCACGGCTTCAATCAAGAATTGTGACAGTATGTTTAGCTTCGTGGCGCCGACAGCCTTGCGCACGCCAATCTCTTTGGTTCGTTCTGTTACTGAAACCAGCATGATGTTCATTACACCGATTCCTCCGATCATCAACGCGACAAAAGAGATCGATGTCAAAACGAGAGCGGTGGCCCCGGTCAGCTGGTTGTAAACATCAAGCAGTGAATCCTGTGACGAGACACCAAAATCGTTCTTTGCGTCTAATGGCACTCGTCGTCTGCGTCGCAAGATGTCAGTAATCTCGTCCATTGCTGATTTGACGTACGCGCGAGACTGCGGACGCACTACCATGAAGAAGACAACTTCAGGAAAGGGACCTTCTGCGTAGTACTTGTCGAAGGTGGTGATCGGGACAAAGATAGAGTTATCACGCGACTGCCCGAAAAAGTTTCCAAGCGGCTCCATCACTCCAATCACGCGATAGGGATTGCCGTTAATTCTGAGATCCTTGTCGACGGGATCCTCATAGGGAAACAAAGCGCGTTTGACGTCAACGCCGAGGATTACGACGTTTGAGCGATCCTGCATATCGATGTCGTTAATATAACGGCCGCTGGCGACATACTGAGTGTGAACAAACTCGTAGTAAGGCGTTACGCCAAGCAGGATCGGGGTATCAGTTTGTTTATCCTGATAGCGAACCGTCGATGATAGTTTGCGGTGAATCGGAGAGACACCTGCGATTGAGGGGGCCTCACGTCGTAGTGCCTCAGCGTCTTCCATACCGAGGTCTTTGCGATGAATTTCTTCCGGGCCCGGTGGGCGACCAAAGCTTGGATCAAACTTGGAGATGAAAATGGTATTCGAGCCGAGTGATTCAATCTGATCAGCAAAGGCCTTGTTTAGACCCTGAATGATCGACACCATGAAGATCACAGTGAGAACACCGACACTGACACCAAGAATGGTCAACGACGAGCGCAGCTTGTTAGCTCGCAATGTGTCGAGCGCCATGAGAGCGGATTCTTTTATGTCGTCTAATCTCACTGGTTTGTTTTATCTACTCAAAACGTTCTGAATCATTTTCCATATATGACCAATGATTTCTTTTACTTTCCCTACTCAGCCCGCAACGCCTCAATAGGATCCAACCTCGCCGCCCGCCACGCTGGCCAAAGACCGCTGATGATGCCAACTACTGACGAGACGGTAACTCCTAAGACTGCCGAAGCTGCACTGATCAGAAGCGGAAATCCGATCAACGCGGATATCAAATAGGCCAGGCCAAAACCCGTACCGACGCCGATAGCTCCACCGACTGCGGCGACGGTGACCGCCTCAATCAGAAACTGAGTAAGGATGTCTTTTCTGCGGGCACCTATCGCTTTTCGGATCCCAATCTCTTTCGTTCGTTCCGTAACGGAGACGAGCATAATATTCATTACCACGATTCCACCCACGAAAAGCGAGATACCAGCGACACCGACTGTGACAAGCTTTATGTTTGACGTGGCCGATCCGTAGAGATTGAGGAACACGTCCTGAGTTTCCAGCGCAAAGCCTTCATCGTTTGGATCGTCAAGCGTATGTCCTCGGCGGTTGCGCATGATCGTCCGCACTTGATCTTCCGCGACTTCGAGTTGCTCAGCCTCTGGTACCTGTGTGAAAACGACGAGCGAGCGTCTCGCACCGTAGGATTTTTGATATGTTGAGTAGGGAATATAGACGACGTTGTCGCGTGAAAACCCGAAGATCGAACCGAGCGGCTCAAGCACGCCAATTATCATGTAAGGCCTGCCCGCAATGCGGATCTCCTGACCGACCGCGCGATCCGCACCGGCGCCGCCAAATAGATTTTTTAGGATGTCAGGACCAACGACGCAGATCTCGCGACCTGAGCCACCTTCACTCTCCGTCCAGATGCGGCCGGCATCGATCGTTACGCCATCGATCTCAAACATCGTAATTGGATCCACCCCGCGGACTCGAACATTCTCCGCTTTTTGATCCGCGTACTTGACCGTTTCAATTGCGTTGGCGGCTATCCCAACTCGCCAGCATGCCGTGCACAGGCGACGGATTGCGTCAGCATCTTCGTGCGTGACGTCTTTCCGTTTATTGAATTTCACGAACTCTTCGCGCGACTTAATGATTTGCGGGTTCTTCGAAATGGTAAAGACAGTGGAGCCCTGTGACGAAAAAGTCTGCGCCACAGTCCGGTCGAGACCATTGATGATTGTGACTACAGCGATTACGGCAGTCACACCCACGACGATTCCCATCAGGGTGAGCGAGGTACGGAGCTTATTTGAACGGAGACTGGATGTTGCAACCCGGAAGGCTTCCCAGATTGCGGTCAGACGAAAGAGTGGAAAGGAACGAATGCGCTCTGGAAGGACGGCGCGAGCATACGTGTAGCGCCGTGGCTTTGCCTCATGCCCGCCACCTCGCTCCATCGGTTCATCATCTCCTATCTGATGCGTTCGTCTTTTTCGATTAGACCGTCGCGAATGGATACAACGCGGTGGGCTCTAGCGGCAATGTCATGCTCGTGGGTGACGACAATAATGGTATTACCCTCAGAGTGAAGACGCTCGAAAAGGTCCATGATCTCCATGCTGGTATGGCTATCGAGAGCTCCGGTCGGTTCATCAGCAAGCAGGATCGATGGATGGTTTACCAGTGCACGAGCAATCGCAACACGCTGTCGTTGTCCTCCAGAGAGTTCGTTGGGCCGGTGTGTCACACGATCGGCCAGGTCAACAGCCTTAAGTGCTTGCTTGGCCATTTCATGACGCTGTGACGATCCGACACCACCGTAGATCAAAGGCAGCTCAACATTGTGCAATGCTGTTGCCCGAGCGAGAAGATTAAATGTTTGAAACACAAAACCGACTTCCTGGTTGCGAATGCGGGCCAGTTCGTCGTCGTCCATGTCCGAAACGTTCTTTCCGTTAAGCCAGTACTCGCCTTGCGATGGCGTGTCGAGACATCCAATCAGATTCATTAGCGTAGATTTGCCTGAACCTGATGGCCCGATGATGGCAATGTACTCACCTCGTGGAATATCAAACGAAACACCATGAAGCGCGTGAACTGATTCTGTACCCATCTGGTAGGTTTTCCAGATGTTGCGCATCGAGATCAGCATCTTTGGGTCATGGCCGTTGACCTCTGCCTTTGCCTGAATAACGCTTTCGGTCGGAGACACAACACTTGTATTGCTCATTTAGCTGCCCTCGTTTCCGTTTGCGTTACCGCCTGGCTTCTTGGTTTGGCGTTTCACGCTCATGTCGTCCTTAAGAGTCTTGAGGACACGACTCGGGCCGCGAACGATTTCCATCCCAGCCTGAACACCACTGGTAACTTCGATATCCGCTTCGCCAGTGATTCCGGTTGTCACCTCGATAAAACGTACTTTGTTTGTCTTTGCATCCAGGAGATAGACACCCTTTTGAGTTTTCGGTTTGTTCTCGCTACCAACAGGGGCTGGCGTGTTACCAGCCACACTAGGTGATGCAGATGGCGTCGGAGACTTCTCTACAATTGACTCGAGCGGTACGGCAAGTACGTTGTTCTTAGTCTTGGTTGTAATCGTCGCGGTTGTACTCATACCCGGACGTAAAGCGTCATGAATGTCGTTTGCAAGCTCGCTCAACTGTAAGGTTACTTTGAATTCCTTCGCTTCCTGCACGTTCACTCGATTCGAGAGACCGCCGGTTTGGTCAGATTTCGCAATTGCGAGAGGATTCTTCTGGATGACAAGCGCTTTGATTTCTTTATCACCTAATGCATCAACTTTGACTTTAGCTTGCTGGCCCACCTCGACGTTATTTATCTCGGTTTCGTCAACGTTAACTTCGACGTTGATTTGCGACATGTCAGCGATCGTCATCAAAGGAGTTGTCGATAAACCAGCCACCGCAAACTCGCCGACGCGGGTTGGGATGTCTGCGACCACACCGTTCAACGGAGATACTTGCGTAGCCTTGGAGCGCTGACTAACTTGTCCACGTAAGAATGCTTGCTGTTGATTCGCTCGCATCTCGGATGACTTGATACTCGTTTGCGCCTCTTTAACTGCAATCTTCTGTTGATTCGCTCGCTCAGTTGCCTCTCTTACTGCGATTTTTTGGGATTCGAGGTTTGCTCTCGCCGTTTCCAGTGAGATTTTTGCGGTTTCGTACTTGTCCCTCGCCGTGTCGTATTCCAAACGTGACGATACACCTGCCTCAATTAGGTCCGTATATCGTTTCAGCTCGCGCTGGGCGGTGTTTAAGTCAACCTGAGCACGGTCAACATTGGTCTGCAATGCCACGACTTGTTGACGAGCCGCCGCCACGGACGCCTCAGCAACCACTAAAGCTTGCTGCGCTTGATTGACAGCATTACGAGCATTCTGGACATCGTTTACCGAGGCCTGTGTCGCGGCCCACTGGGCTTCCTGGTTCGATTGCAGTTGAGTCGGATCAATACGCACCAGGGGTTTACCTTTCACGACTTGGTCACCGGCAGTGACATAAATCTCTTCAATGCGACCGGGAACTTCGCTGGTCAGTTTAATGTAGCGGATCGGACGCACTTCACCAGACGCGGTTACCGTCTGTTTCAATTCTGGTCTGTTCTCCAACTTGACGACCACAACCTCGGGCTCTTCCTTCCGGGTGGCTACGATGCTGACGATTGCGACAATTGCCAGCAGCGCCACGGCGGAGACCGCGATTATGATCTTCTTTTTACGGGTCAATGCCATGTTTTCATTCCTTCGATCAGGGGCTTAAATTCTTGATTAAAAACGACGTAGTGGTTTTTATCCGGTAAACCGTACGCTCGAAGTAGCTTCTACGTCAAAACTTAGCAAACTGTTTCAATTAACGGCAATCCGTATACGTTTTTGGCAGCCAAATATTAACTCTGAGTTTGTTACAGATTGCCAGTCTCTAAAGAGGTGGTCAAACGCCTGTGAACAGAGGAGGTATGCGGTTGGCGCACTGAGCGCGTTTCGCGCTAAAATGGCTTGCTTACTCGCGCGACGGTTTCAATTGGATCCCCAGCATCGTGAAAAGAGCGTCGGTTGAAGAACTGAACTGCCAATGATTACTTGCGACAGGTGCAAAACTGAGAATCTGGATGGCTCTCAATACTGTGATGAGTGCGGCGCACCGCTAAGGCCAAATGGTCGTCTTGGGTTAGGTCAAAGAGCACACAATAATGGTGACGGACAGAATGGTTCGCATGTCGCATCTCCGGGTCCTCGTCCGGAGTTTGCTGGAGGGCATGTCTCCGCCAACTTGAGTCTAGGGTCTCTGAAAACGTCATCAAAACCCCACGCTCGACTAGTAATTGAAAAAGGTCGATCGAGCGGAAAGCAGTTCATGCTGAGCGACGTCGAATCCCATATTGGTCGGTGGGATGCCGACGGCGGGATCTTTCCTGACGTGGATCTTGATACGGACGACCCCGAAGCGAAAGTCTCGCGTCGCCACGCGCGAATAACTCTAAGTAATGGTCAATACTTTCTTGAGGATCTCGGATCCACCAACGGTACTTTTATTAATCGGGGCAAGAGATTGGCTCCGGGTCAACGTCAGGCATTGTGCGACGGCGATGAAATAATCGTTGGCAAGACATTCTTGCGTTTTCACATCGTGAAATAAGTTCACGGCCCCGAGCGCCTTTCGAGTCGTAAGCGAGGCGCAAAAATACTTCAAGGCGATTCTCGACAATGTCTGAGTGTAAGGATTGCGGCGCACTGGTCGCCACAGACGAGAACTTCTGCGGCAGCTGCGGAGCTCCGAAACCTCCTGAGTCCGCCGAGCTGAATACTATTTCCGCTACTCTGGAGGATATCGAAGAGACCGGCGTCGTCAGCACAGAAGAGCCCATTGTTGAATCACCATCGGCCCCAGTCTCCGCTGATTCTCTAGCACCCATCAGTTCTGCCTCACTTGGTGGTTCGTCAACTGACCCAAATGTCCTTGGGACGAGTTCAGCACCAAAGAAGGGCACGACTGGCGGTCATCATCCCTCAGTCAAGCAACTGGAATCCGCCACCGTTCTCAATGGGCGTTACGAGATTGTGCGGAGAATCGGTGGCGGAGGAATGGGAGCCGTCTATCTGGCAAAGGATCGCAACCTGGGCGATGCTCCTCGAGCAGTTAAGGAAATGGTGGAGTCGCACCTCGATCCGACTCAACACGAAAAAGCAATTGGAGATTTCAAGCGCGAATCCTTATTGCTTACTTCGCTCGAACACCCATCAATACCGACAATCTACGATTATTTCTACGACGAGTCGTTAAGTCGCTTCTATCTCGTCATGAAATATATCTCGGGTGGAGACCTCGCCTCCCGTATGCGTGCCGCTTTGCATGGCAGGCTTGATGAAAAGACAGTTACCGACTGGGGAATGCAGGTCGCGGACGTTCTCGAATACTTACATTCTCGACCAAAACCGATCATCTACCGTGATCTCAAGCCAGCGAACCTGATGATTGATGGCAACACGGGACGAATAATGCTGATTGATTTCGGGATTGCTCGCTGGGTGTCTCAACAGGAAAAAGGCGTGACCGCGGTTGGCACGATGGGGTATGCGCCGCCCGAGCTTTTCAGTGGTCGAGTTCAGCCTGCTTCCGACGTGTATAGCCTGGGCGCGACGATGTTTCACCTTTTAACTGGCGCCGATCCGCAGGACAATCCCCTGCTGATCTTTGATTTTTCCAAGAATCCCAGACCACGACAGATTGCTCCATCACTATCCAGTGAGATGGAACAGATTCTGATGCGCACGGTTGAGTACAAGCCTGAGGATCGGTTCCGAACGGCCGGGGAATTGCGGAATGAGCTCGCAAATCACCTCGAGAAGCTGATGTCGGGCCGAGTGAATTACGGAGTGCCCGGGCCTCAAGTTGGCGGCGAGACTGTCCAGGTCCAAACTGTCTACTGTGGTTTTTGCGGAGGCCGAATTGCAGGAGACGATGTCTTCTGTGCACACTGTGGTGCTCGTCAACCCCTCGCGGTAGTTGGTTCCAGTGCTCTCTTGCACGCAGCACGACCAACAGCAAAGTTAGTCGTGGCCGGAACCACGGAGTTAGATGCTTCGTTCATTTTGCAGAAGGACAGCAATCTTCTCGGGCGGACGGATCCGCATTCAAACATTTTCCCCGAGATCGACCTTTCTAGATTTGATCCGGAAACGAAGGTGTCGCGAAGGCATGCTCGAATCTGGTTGGAGGGCGAGACATTTTTGGTGGAGGACCTGGGCTCAGTCAATGGTACTGTGATAAACGATTCGGTCCGGCTCGCTCCACGTCAACCTCGCGTATTAGATAGTGGTGACAAATTGCGCGTAGGTGAGACGACGTTACATTTCCTGGTTGGTTAGTATTCATAGGTGGTCTTTAGCCTTAGGTCTTTGGCCTCTGTATTTGACCTGGTGTTTGGTTGGAAAGAGTTTTAACCAGGCATCAAGTCTAAAGACCGAAGACCAAAGACCAAAGTCCAAGTTTTCTTTCGCCAATCCGTTGATGACCGCTGCCCAAGGTTTGACACGCCCACAAGCAAGAAGTCGTGCTGCCCGAAAAGGTGGCAAAGCGCTTCGAGCACCTTTTGCGCTTCGCTGTGGCGCCCTTTTAATTGACTACATCGCAACTACTGCGATCGTTGTCTTCGGTACACTCATCGCTCGAATGCTCGGAGGTGGGGCTCGTAGTGCGGGCAACTCTGCGGAAACTCTTGCGTTTGTGGTCGCTATTCTGTTTGCTGTGCTAAACCTTGGCATATTCCCAGGGTTAACCGGCCTGACTCTTGGAAAGTGGGCCACCGGATTGCGAATTGAACGGACTGCAGGTGAAGGTATTGGAATCGGCCGAGCTTTATTGCGGCACTTTGTTGGGTATCCGTTGTCCTTTCTACTGCTAGGGATCGGATTCCTGTTGTCGGCGCTAACCGTGCGTGGACGTGGTTTGCACGATATTATTGCCGGTACTGTAGTTGTTCGAGAAGGTTCGTTGTAAGTAGCCCAGATACTCTTTTAGTCGCTTCGAAATGTCAGAACTTATTGTCAAATACCCCGACCGCGCTCCCGATCATTTCCCACTTGGTCGCTTACGCATAACCATTGGCCGTTCCGCGAGAAACGATCTCTGTATTCCCGATCCTTTCGCCTCGCGAGTGCACGCAGAGGTGCGTCGTGAAGGCGACGAGTACGTGCTGCAGGATTTAGGTTCAGCAAACGGCACCCTCTACAACGGCGCCGCTGTTCAGGGAGTAATCCCACTGACGGCAGGCGGCCGCATACAGATCGGTGAAACGGAAATCATCTATGACGATGGCACCTACAACTCGAGTATGGGCGCCACGATGATTACGGACAATTCCGGCACTTCACTTCCTGAGGCAACGATTGCTCTTGCTTCGGGTGATCGAACTACTTCAGGCCTTCTCGAGGCCATTGAAGGTGCCCGAACCAAGCCTGAAGAAATTGGGACCGCATCTGGAGGTGCAACAGTAACTGCTGCCAAGACGGCGACCGCGAAGCATGGAGATCTGCTGGCTCTAATCAGCAAGGTGGGAATCACTTTACTGGCCTCCGCGACACTCAATGAAACGCTTGAACAAATTGTTTCCCTGGTTTTTGAGGCTGTTCCAGCTGATCGTTGTCTCATCATGATGCGCGACGAAGGTAGCGAAGATTTGCGGGTCGCAGTCGCGCGGTTGCGAGACCGCGTCGGCGAGGTTGGCGAGATTCGCGTCAGTCGCAACGTGCTCGACGAGGTAGTGATCCGGGGCAAGTCCGTCCTGACGTCCGACGCTCAGCACGACCCACGTTTTGCTAGTGGCACTGTTGTTCTTCAGGGAGTGCGATCCGTGTTAGCTGTTCCGCTTGGAGTTGCCGAGAAGGTGTTCGGAATTATTTATGCTGACTCGCCAATTGCTGAGGGCAGATTCACTGAAGATCATCTGAAGGTCTTGACCACCCTGGCGTCCGTCGCCGCCATCAGAGTAGAAAACACTCGATTGGTAGATCAGCGACTAGAGCGCGAACGACTTGAGCGTGAGCTCGCACTCGCCAGTGAGATTCAACAGCGCTTTCAGCCAACGGCTCCGCCGATTGTTAAGGGCTACGAACTCCAGGGAATCAGTTTTCCTTGTTATGAAATCGGCGGCGACTATTACGACTTCATAGAAAGAGATGATGGCCGCCTCGTCATCGCACTTGGTGACGTTTCAGGGAAGGGAACTGCGGCAGCACTCCTGATGTCGTCGCTGCATGCAGCGGTGCATGCGCAATCAGGATCCCACAACAGTCTCGTGGCGACGATTTCTGCAGTGAACAGGTATCTGGCCGACAATATTCCAGCGAACCGCTTCGTTACGCTGTTTTACGCCGAACTCGATCCGGAATCGGGTGCACTCGCATTTCTAAACGCAGGACACAATCCACCTTTGATAATTCATTCGGCCGGTACTGTCGAACAACTAGCATCAGGAGGTCTGCCTCTCGGAATTAAGCGCGACGCCGAATATCGTGAGGGAAGGACTCAGTTACAACACGGTGACGTGCTGGTTATTTATTCAGACGGAGTTACGGAGACTGTCAGTCCTTCGGGGGAAGAGTTTGGTCCTACGAGGCTTTACGAAGCGGTATCGCGCAATATTGAGGCATCAGCTGCGGGCATACGCGATCGCATCGAATCTTCGTTGACAAAGTTTTCGCAGGGTACCAGTGCTGCCGACGACATCACTCTCGTGATCGTGAAGCGACAGGGTGAAGCGATGCATTCAGCAGTGGGCAGTGAATAATCAGTCGTTGGGTCCAAAGTTGAAGAATTTGTACTTCCCGTCTTTATCCCTCTCAAAGTAGAAGATCACCTCACCGCAAAAGATATCGTTACCATCGCGATGAATAAGACAAGCATCGTAGTAAGCTTGTGCTTCCAGTTCATTTAATTACCCTCTCTTGGAAGTTTCCAGGTCATTCACACTGCTCAGCAGATGCAACAAGGTACCGATTGCAATTAGATACATTCCTTTGTGTGAAAGCGGTGTATACAGACCCAGCATTTTTGGTTCTTGGAAGAAGCCTATGACAAACAGCAGTGGGGCGATTGTTATGAGCAGTGAACCAAGCAATTGAAGAATTCGGCGGGTTCCTTCCAACCTGTATCTGAAGTAGCTACCAATACCAAGATGCAGCAGCGCCGAGAGGAGAATGAATATATGACGAGTTCGGTAAAGCATCCGTGGGCCATCAGGCATGCCTGCGAGATGGTTATGGACTTTATCCATGTACTGACCGGTTAACAAAAAAACGATGACCAATACAAAGCCGAAGATTAGATGGAAACGTTTCATTCGCGATCACTACTGTTCCAATATGAGCCTCTTTTGTCTTCCTCAGTTTGTTCTCCGTGTACCTCTGTCTCGGTGTCTTCTTAGAAACTGATTTGCTACTAAGCGCACCGAATTAATTGAAAAGCAAGGACTTACGTCTCTAAAGTTTCATCTTGTTATCTGCTTGTTTTATTCAAGCAGGGATACTCTGTGGTGAAGTAAACGCCTTAAAACCGCAAAGACAGAGGTGCAGAGCCGCAACCAAATTGATTTTGCGACCTGGACCACAGCGCATGTGGTTCCCGGAGTGCGTAGTATTTGTCTCGTACTGTTTGCGTGGCACGCGCCAGAACATACACCAGCATCCGCCACATGCGCCGCGCTCGCCAAAGAGTTGTTCAAGGTCGGGCGAACGCGATGGAGTTGCAGGGTGGATCCGCGAGGTCGGCCGTTTGTCTTGGTCTGAGTCGGATGCGGTCACCACGTTAGGTCTTAAGGTAATCTGACATTCTCTGCATTAGTAAGACCTGCACTTCAGTCAACAGATATTCACGCTTCTCCAGCTTGATTCTCACGGTTTTACCGGAGGTGATCTCAAGAAACGCAGATGCCGGAACTTTTAGATACAGAAATTCGCTAAACAAGCCATCCGTCAACTTCGAGGTGGAGAATTGTCCCTCCGTTTGATAACTGATCTTGTTGTCCGTTATAAAGACGATCCTTGTCACATCTGGAAATCTTGGTTTGTCAGAGTATGCGGCGAAATCAAGACTCACCTCATTTGGCGGTTGTGGAGTGACCCTATTCACGTTTCCTACCAACGAGAAGTGTGGGACTAAAGTCACTCCATTCTCAGGTGTTCCTTCTAGCTGGATACCTGCAGTCGAGATGTCGGTTCGATTCTGCTTTGCTGAGTAACTAACAACTGGTTGGCTCGGGTCTGATGGTGAAGGGCCCGATTCATCAACAAATTCGCGGAGGGCCCTTGCTTCGTTGTCGAAGCCGCGAATGTCGAATGCCTCGGACCAGTGAAAGATCAAGAAACGTGTTTTGACGCGCATGAAGCCGACCCAGATTTGAGAGACGGCCTTAATCTGCTTGTAGTGTTGCTTGACTATCTCAGCAGTTTGCTGGGCACGCTGCCAGCGTTCTTCGGCGTTCTTTTCGTTCAACGGTGAGTTGACGAAGGTGACTGAGATATTTGTCCGATTTTGAAAGGTATTGGCCCGAACGTCGACATTTTCGTCGCCAAACTTCTTGATGATTTCGTTACGAACCTCAGTCAGCTCGCCTAATGTTTTGCTGAAATCCTTTGCAGCGCCGCACCCGATAGCAAGTACGCAGATCACGACTAAAAGCAAACGTGCGGATCTTCGAATGGTGATCATGAGGATTCTTTTTGGCGACAGACGTCAATCGCTCGCTTTGCCTTGCAACAAACCATCGCACTTCAACGTCTGCGGTCCGTTTTCATTGCAAATCGCAAAGGATGAGCCTTCGTACATTGTGACTCCAGCGTACTCTCCTTTTGCGTTGAGGATGTAGAAGTTGATACCAAAGTTCGGTAGGCCGCGACTGTTCAGCAGCCGCTTTTCGATGGTGTTGCTCTTGATGCGATTGAGTACTTCCATGCCTGCGTCTTTTGGATGCGCGCCGCGACGCATCTCTTCGATAATCACAAATGAACACAGGTTATAGAGGTTTGCTTCCCCACGACCGGTGGATCCGGCGGCACCGACAGCTCCATCGACGTAAAGGCCGGCTCCTAGAATTGGTGAATCTCCCAATCGCCCAGGGATCTTCCAGGCCAAACCGCTGGTTGTCGTAACACCACATATCTCACCCTTGGAGTTGATGCCATCACAGTTGATCGTTCCGTGCAGGTTTTCTTCGCGAAGCAAACCTTGCGCATACATCTCGAGCGCAGCTTTGTGACCTGCTTCAGCGCGCTTCTTCGGATCGAGATAGTGAGCTGGATCAATACGACGTTTCCATTCAAGCCATTGTCGTCTCGAGTTGTCAGTATTGAGATCGTCTTCGATCTTAAAACCCATGCCCCGCGCGAAGTCCTGAGCACCTTTGCCCACGATTAAGTGATGGTCTGTAGTCTCCAAAACTGCTTTCGCGACCAGCGAAGGTGTGCGCACACCTTCAAGCGCACCGACTGCCCCTGCGCGTTTCTTGGGTCCATGCATACACGACGAATCGAGCTGAACGATCCCATCAGCATTTGGGAGACCGCCATAACCAACGCTATCGTCGAGTGGATCCAGTTCGACAATGTTGACGCCGGCGATTACAGCATCAAGGACATCAGCTCCTCCGGTAATCATGGAGAAGGCTTTGGAGACCGCGGTGACACTCCCGCCGTTCTTGAAACGGTTTCCATTGGCCGATGAAATCACCAGCGGCTTGACGGCGCTCTGTTTCAGTATCACTGGAAAACCACTGACGTTTGGTTTACTGGCGGCGATAGCAAAACCCGCGACCGCGCTGTTGCGCATGAAGTCGCGTCGCTTCATCTTTTTGCTCATGGCACTCCTTAAGGGTTGGATGAATTGAAGAAGAAAAGCGCGGGGCCAATTCAATCACGAGAGGGTAATCTATTCAAGTGATTCTTTGATTCTTTCCGCCGTCTTCGGTCCTATCCCAACAACCGTTTCCAATCCGCCGCCTGCTACAAACTTCTTCAACTCGTCGAAGGACGATACCTTGAAGTTTTGATGTAGTAGGGCCGCAGTCTTTGGTCCAATGCCAGGAATTTCCAGCAAATCGAGTACTGTTTCAGGTGTTTCGGCTGTTAGTCGATCCCAAGCGTCAAAGGAACCCCGGTCAAGAAGCTCAACGACCTTTCCCGCGATGGCTTTGCCGACACCGGGAATCGTTTGCAGGCCAGCCACGCCTTCTTGCTCCACAATCTCTTTCAATGGAGTGGGCCAAACCTCGATTGCCTCAGCTGCGTTGCGATATGAGCGCAACCGAAAAGGGTCGTCACCGCGAATCTCCATTAAGGCGGCGAGGCGATGGAATCGACGTGCTATTGCTTCGTTGTTCATTTCGTCAATTTCACCATAGGCAAGTCTTCATTCTTTTCGAGTTATGTCCCCACTCTAATTCTTCTCTGCGCAGAGATTGCGCAGAGAGGAATTAGAATCTGGACACCACCTTCTTTCGCTGTCTGATCTTTGTGCCTTTATGATTCAACTAGTCCTGGAGGTTCTTAACAACAAATACAAAAGCCCAAGGATCGTTCACCCTCGGTTTTGTGCTTAGTCTAACTTCGCAAGGAGAGTAATATCAAAGTGGGTGCAATATATTCTTTGAGGACGAAGGAGATTCGTCAGTGGATCAGATACGAAGACAATTAATGACCGGAATCTCATTTGTTGGCGGCGCCTTGATCATTGGCTGCCAAAAGGCTGCGGAAAACAGCAGCGCCACCAATAAGAACAGCAAGACTGATGAGCAATCATCAGATGAAGCCGTGGCTGAGATCAGTGCGACTGAAGACCTGATGCGCGAGCACGGCATTCTCCGTCGAGCGTTACTCGTTTATCAGGAATCTGCAGCCAAGCTCAAACAGGATCCTAACTCAGTGCCGGCCGAAGATCTCGAAAAGACGGCCCAACTATTTCGCGCTTTCGGTGAGGATTATCATGAGAAACGCTTGGAGGAGGCATACATCTTTCCGGCTGTTAAGAAAACGCAGAGTCCAGCATCGGCTTATGCCGATGTCCTCCTCGCCCAACATTCTCGCGGACGTGAAATAACCGACTACCTTCTGGCTATGACAAAGGGTGACAAGATTCCTGCAGCTAGTGTCGGCCCATTTGTTAATGCACTTGAAACCTTTGTCCGCATGTATGAGCACCACGCGGCCGTGGAAGACACGATTGTGTTCCCAGCCTGGAAGGAAGCGGTCGGTGCCAAGACGTTGGATGAGCTCGCGGAAAAGTTTGAAGAGATTGAAGACGAAATTTTCGGCGAGGATGGTTTTGAGGCAGCATCGAGCAGGATGGCGGAGATTGAGGAGAGTCTCGGGCTTACGGATTTGGGAGTGTTTACCGCCCCGGCGCCGCCCAAGCATTGAGCGGAACTTGTTCCGCGTTCACTAGTTCACATGTTGCAATCCTTGGTGTGTCCTGGTTTCACTGTCTGCGCCACCTCTGCGGTCTCTGCGTCTCTGCGGTAAAGAGAGTTGGCCAGCATTTCACCGCAGAGACACAGCGCAGCGGAGCCACAACCAAACTTGGATACAGTCGGTACCGTCACGCGGTAGCGTCGGGTCCGTTGTCACCTCTAACGGTGTGGGCGGTTACGAACCCGACGCTACCGCGTGACGGTACTGACTGTATCCAAGCACGTACTCAGAATCTAAACGATGTGTCGAAAATCTGTAAAAAAAAACAACAACTTACGAATTTGTTGCGCAGAGCAGGCAGAGGAGGCGCAAAGAAAACTTCAAATTAGGTTACCCTCAATCTTTACTTTTGTAGCTCACAGGCGCAAAATGCGCCAATCTAACAATCACGACTTCATCTCATTTCGGAAGTCAAACAATTTGCACGGAGGTCCTCACAGTTAACTCCGCGAGCACCTCAAACCTTAAACCTCTCGAATTCTTAAGGAGCCGAAAATGACACTCACACAATTCGCTGAAGAACCTAACCAGGAACAACGAATCGCCAAGCTGCGAGAAGAGATCAAGAAACTAGGCGGGAACACAATGTCGCTCGAAGAGATGCCCGCAGATCTGGAAGAAGAGTTTCTCCGACACGTGCTCGAATATGAAATGGCTGAACCGATTAGTCTGTTTCGTCTACTCGAAAACTCTGGACAGGTGTTGCCGCCCCCAGACGACCTCAACGATGACACTATTACCACTAAGGTGAGCGAGATTGTCTCGGCCATGGCGTCGATGGGATCATATCTCCTGCATACGAATCACCTCAGCGACCGCGCGCTCTATGAGTATCTCTACAACGACGGTTTGCGTGAGGAAGCAGTCCTGTTTCCAGAGAATCCCAGCTACGCCTATATGATTGATTTAACCGGTAGTGGAAGCGAGGAAGATAACCAAATCTACCTGAAGTATTACGCCGACGAAGAACATCGAAAACAGTGGTCACGAGACTGGCCTGACGATACTGTTCCAGAGCACGAGGAACCGCCGTTTGATCGCGATCGACATTTGCCGCAGTCACCGGTTGGGTGAAAGTAATGTCCGATATGCTTTAACTTGTCGTTTGGTTAGAAACATTTCAGCCGCAGATCGACGCGGATGAACACAGATAAGAATACTGTTTAAGAAGTCACTCCTAATAGTTTTCTAATTTGCGTTCATCAGCGTCCATCTGCGGCTGAATGTTTCTAACCAAATGACAAGCTAAAGCATATCGGACATTACTTTCTTACGGTGGGAGCAGTTCATCGAGAGTTCTAATCAGATCTTGCCCTCGCAGTCCAGGCTGCTTTTTACGTGTTTGCCCAAGCGAGATAATTTTCCCGTCCGGACCGACGAGCAACGTGGTGGGAAAGTAGTGAATCCGGTAACGAGTTTCCAATTGCTCGATGCTATTCATGGTTGCTTGTGGCCAGGTGAGTCCATTTCGTTTCAACGTCGGGACGACCATGGTGTAATCGGGATCGTTGTTCATTCCGAGGATCTCAAAACCTCGGGCCTGGAATCGCGAATAGGCATGTTTCTGATATGGCAACTCTCTTCGACACGGGCCACACCATAGAGCCCAGAAATCCACCAGCACATATTTGCCACGAAACTCAGAAAACTTTCGTTTCTTACCTTCGAAGTCTGAGAATTGGAAATCCGGCAGCTCAGCACCAACGGTGAGTTCCACGCGTTTGTAGTCCGATGCCGGATGCTCTCGCATAACAATCTGGTTCTTCTCCAGGTCTACCTTCTTCGTTGAGACGAAGCGGCCGCCAACTCGGAACACCACTGTTTCTTCACGCGCCTCGGCAGCCTCCGGTGAAAAGCGATCGAGGTCGATGTATTTGTCGCCATCACCGTCGACGCCGAGCCATCCATTATTGACAGTGATCTTCTTTGACTGTGCGTTGAATCCATATTCCACCAGCGTCCTCGTACCCTCGATTTCCACTGAGCCCTGCGCAAAAGCAGCCTTTGATTGCTGCAGCAGATTCTCACCTTCCTTTAATTCATCCCACTGAACGTTTTTGTAGTACTGCACGACAATGGGATAGCTCTTAAACAAGGCATTCTTGAAAGGAAGCTGCACGGTCGTCTGAAGAATATACGGACTGGCGTACGGCGATGGCTCCATCGGAAACCTCTCGTTATCTGCAATAGCATTATCCAGATCCAGGTCGACGTAGAGAAACGGTTGCTCACCCTCTTCCAAAACAAGGAGCGCAAGGATTGCTGACTTGTCGCGCAGCGGATCGTAGAGTCGACCGGCGGTTATTGCGGCCTCCTTTGGTGGGGGAGAAGCAAGCTTGACCTTGGACGGATCTCGAAGAGGTCTGAAGATTATTTGATCCAGATCTTCGGTGTTTGGTACCAACTCTCCATCGAGACTTCCAAGATACTCGGTGTCG
>DASYRR010000053.1:0-14122 GCA_036004125.1 Pyrinomonadaceae bacterium
ACGATGATTGGGCTCGGCCTAAGCGTGGGTTTTGCCTGCTTCCCGGACGATGGTGAAACTACTGAAGAGTTATTGACAGCTGCCGCGCGAAATATGCAGCGTGACAAGCATTGCCGGAAGACTGTGTTAACTCTGGCGGGCACACCGATGGATCAAATCGATATGATGACCTAAGGGTTTGTTTTTATCTGTGATCCTCTGTGTCTCCGTGTCTGTGGTGATTACGGGTCTTGGCTCACCACTGAGACACGGAGACACAGAAGATCACAGATAAAAACAAACCGCAAATCCCTCTTTTGCGCGGGTTCCTCTATCTCGCGTATAATTCGACGCCTCAGATTGAGCAAACTTCAAAATGACTGCTGGACCGAATGCGCCCGCCACGATGCGGGCATTATTTAGTGCAAGAGTTCGCCTAACTCATGAGTAAACAAACTGCAGAACCAATTTCGGCAGCCGCCGGCGAGGAGCAAAGCTCGACCGCTGTGGTTGACTCGTCAGACGTGGACCGCAAGACGCTTAGGCGTGAAAGAGACTCGGCCAAAGAGCGTCAGAAGAGCAGACTGGGTGGTCTCGATTCAGACACGCTGATGGATTTGTATCGTCAGATGCTTTTGATCCGTCGTTTTGAAGAGAAATCAATGGAGGTTTACAGCGCCGGTAAGATTGGTGGCTTTTGTCATGTTTACATCGGCCAGGAAGCTGTCGCCGTCGGCGCACTTTCCGCAATTCGCAAAGACGACTACGTACTAACAAGTTATCGCGAACACGGGCAAGCCTTGGCGAAAGGTATGACGCCCAAATCCGTGATGGCCGAGCTTTACGGCAAATCGACGGGCTGTTCCAAAGGCAAAGGTGGCTCAATGCACATGTTCGACAAGGAAGTGGGTTTCCTTGGAGGCCACGCGATTGTTGGCGGTCAAATTCCACTGGCAACCGGCACCGCCTTCGCTTCAAAGTATCAGGGCACCGATCAAGTGACCCTTTGTTTCTTTGGCGAGGCGGCGGTCAATCAGGGTGCGTTTCATGAATCATTGAACATGGCTCAACTTTGGAAGCTTCCCTGTATCTACATCTGCGAAAACAATCGTTACGGCATGGGCACCTCACTCGAGCGGGCAATGTCTTTACAGGACGTCGCCCAGAAGGGTTATGGCTACGACATGACGTCAGAGTTCGTTGACGGAATGGATGTGCTTGCTGTTCGGGAGGCAACAGCCCAAGCGGTTGAGCGAGCTCGAAAGGAATATCTGCCTACACTACTCGAGGTTCGCACCTATCGCTTCATGGGCCACTCGATGTCCGACCCTGGCAACTATCGCACGAGGGCCGAAATCGAGAAATATCAGGAACGAGATCCAATAAAGCTTTTTCAGGCGAGTCTCAAAGAAGAAAAGATCGCCGACGATAAGACTCTCGAAGAGATCGACGCGGACGTGCGCGGAGAAGTCGAGGAGTCCGTCCGGTTTGCAGAAGAGAGCCCTTTCCCCGCGCCTGAAGAACTCTACACAGACGTTTACGCCAATCCCATCGATCCAACAAACAAGAGGGCTCGCTAAACCCTAATTCTGAAATATGCCGATCATCACGATACGCGAAGCGCTTAATCAAGCGATCCGGGAAGAGTTAGCCCGCGACGAGCGAGTGTTTTTAATGGGTGAGGAAGTCGCCGAATACGATGGCGCTTATAAAGTCACGAAGGGTCTGCTCGATGAGTTTGGACCAAAGCGAGTGATTGATACACCAATCACCGAACTTGGGTTCGCTGGCCTGGGAGTGGGCGCAGCAATGGTTGGACTCCGACCAATCGTAGAGTTCATGACCTTCAACTTTTCGATCCTGGCCACGGATCAAATCATCAACTCCGCTGCGAAGATGCTTTACATGTCAGGTGGTCAATTCAACATTCCGATAGTATTCCGCGGACCGGGTGGTTCAGCGTTCCAAGTTTCCTCGCAGCACTCCCAGGCACTCGAATCGTGGTATGCATACTTTCCAGGACTCAAAGTAGTCATGCCTTCCACACCTGCTGATGCCAAAGGTCTGTTGAAGTCTTCAATCCGCGACGACGACCCGGTAGTTTTTATTGAACAGGAAAGAATGTACGGCAACAAAGGCGAAGTTCCAGACGACCCGGATTTCACCATTCCTCTCGGAGTGGCCGATATCAAGCGCGAAGGTACGGATGTAACCATCGTCGCCAGATCATTGATGGTTCCCATTGCTTTGAAGGCCGCCGATAAACTTCAGGAGCAGGGCGTGTCGTGTGAAGTGATCGACCCTCGCACAATTCGGCCTCTCGATATCGATACAATCATTGACTCAGTTAAGAAAACGAACCGCGTTGTGTTGGCTGAAGAGTCGCATCCGATTTGCGGTGTCAATGCTGAAATAAGCGCACAGATCATGGAACGCGCATTTGATTACCTTGATGCTCCAATCAAACGCGTATCAGGTGGCGATGTGCCGATGCCGTACGCTAAGAATCTGGAGAATCTCGCTGTTCCGGACGTCGACCGAGTCGTCGCGGCCGTCCGCGAAGTGGCTTATCTCGACTGAGTCGATGTCCGATATGCTTTAGCTTGTCGTTGTCACCATCTCTAAATACCCAGAACTACTTGGGCGGTCACCACGACAAGCTGAAGCATATCGGACAAGTTTCTAGTTGCTCACTTTTTCATGCGAAGGAACGCCGAATGGCAAGCAAGGTAATCATGCCTAAACTCTCTCCCACAATGGAGGAGGGACAAATCGCGCGCTGGCTCAAGAAAGAAGGAGACAAGGTCTCCATGGGTGAGCCGCTTGCGGAAATCGACACTGACAAGGCGACCATGGAAATGCAGGCGCTTTCGAATGGGGTGCTGCGAAAGATTTTGATCAAGGAAGGTGAATCGGTGCCTTTGGGCCAGTTGATAGCAGTCATTGGTGAGGCTGACGAGGACATCTCGTCATTCTTGACTGAGGCTCCAGCAAAAGAAACGTCTCAACAAAAACAACCTGCTGCCCCGCCCCCCACCGAAAAGCCGACTGCAGTTCCGGAGGCAAACGGTCACGAGCGACCGACAGCAGCACCAAGCGAATCCGGACGGATGATAGTTTCCCCTCTCGCGGCCCGCATGGCTGCCGAAGCAGGTTTGGATCTTCGATCTTTGCAGGGTAGCGGTCCGGGCGGCCGGATCATTAAGCGAGATATTGAGGCCGCGTTGAGTCAACCAAAAGCTGCGCCAGCTACCGGAACATTTCCTCGCGCCGTCGAGCCTTTGCGTTTCCAACCAGCCACGGTTGCCTCAGCTTCACCATATCGAGATGAGCCAGCCAGCGAAATTCGCAGGACTATTGCTCGTCGCCTGGTTACCTCGATCGGTCCGGTTCCGCATTTCTTTCTCACGAGCGAGATCGAGATGGACCGCGCAGCAGAGATGCGACGCGGAATAAACGCTCTCGACCCGGATCTGAAGATCAGCATCAACGATATCATCATCAAAGTGGTGGCAGCGGCTTTGGTTCAGCATCCGGCGGTCAACGCTTCCTTCCAGGATAAGTTCATCCGTTATTACGAGCACGCTGACATTGGGGTCGCCGTCGCTATTGAGGATGGACTGATCACTCCGGTTATTCGTAGTGCCGATCAGAAATCACTCAGCGAGATCGCGAGTGAGGTACGAGAGTTGGCAGATCGTGCACGATCGCGGAAACTAAAACCCGAAGAATATACCGGCGCCACTTTTTCCATCAGCAACCTCGGAATGTTTGGTATCGACGAGTTTACCGCAGTGATCAATCCACCGGAGGGCGGGATTCTGGCCGTGGGAGCGATGACAACTAAGCCAGTGGTAAGAGATAACGAAATCGTCATCAGACAAATGATGCGGGTTACTATGTCGTGTGATCATCGCGTTATTGATGGCGCAACCGGTGCGAAGTTTTTGCAGACTGTGAAGAAGATTCTGGAGAATCCACTCTACCTTGTCGTGTGAACGTGCAAGAAACCGTGGCACTTAGAAAGGATCGGGTCGAACCGGTCCTTTTTGTTATACCGTCAAGTCAAGTGACTGATGGAGCTCGACCTCGAATTACCCCTGCGCAAGCTCTGCGTTCTCTGCGTCTCTGCGGTTATCGACAACGACGCACCAGTTAACCGCAGAGACGCAGAGAACGCAGAGCTTGCGCAGAGAAGAGCAAAGCGTGACTCCGGGGCAAGCCTTTGGTGCCAATCTATGAATGATGTTACCGCAAAGCGAAACTCTGGGATCGCTCCTCACCTGGCTCTTGTTGCAGTTCAAATCCTATTCGGCACCTGGCCGATCTTTGGAAAGATCGCGCTGCAATCGATTTCGACGACGAGTCTAATGCTCTGTCGGTTGATTGGGGCCGCGATCGTTCTGGCATTACTGCAACGCAAATTCAGACCGCTGTGGGCGATGCCAAAGAAGGATCTTGCATGGCTTACACTATGCAGCGTGCTCGGTGTTGTTGGTAATCAGTTTGTTTACCTCAAGGGGTTGTCACTAACCACCGTAATCAACACTACGCTACTCAGTACAACCATCCCAGTTTTCACGCTTTTCGTCAGCATCATCTTCGGACACGACCGGCTATCACTGCGGAGACTTGCAGGCATCACGCTCGCCGCCGCAGGGGTGATCTATCTGGTCAATCCAAATCGAGCGGACGTATCGGCCCACACAACAGTCGGCAATCTGTTGGTAGTTAGCAGTTCCCTTCTCTACGCGACTTACCTGGTGATCTCGAAGGGAATCCTTGAACGATATGGAGCCTTAAATGTCATCACCTGGATATTTGTAGTCGGCTCGATTGTGACTATACCGGCCGGAGTATATTCAGTGAGCAGCGCACACGAGCACACTCTGCCGCCCATAGTTTGGCTCACAATAGTCTTCATAGTATTGTTTCCGACGGTTGGGGCTTACTACTTGAACGCATGGGCCCTGGCAAGGGTGCCGCCGAGCACTGTGGCCGTTTACATCTACCTTCAGCCACTATTCGCTTTTGGCGTGGCGCCGATTGTTCTACATGAGAAGTGGAATTGGCGAACGATCGTGGCAGCGATTCTAATATTCGCTGGAGTAGCAATCGTTACGCGACCCGGACGCAGCCACGCTGTCCGGGAAATCAGTGAACACCCAGACGCCCTGGCGCACTAACATACTTAAGCCGCCCGGACAGTCTCAGTTTTGAAACACGCCAGAATTTCCTCAGCATCCAGTGTGTCGCGTTCCATCAATAACTCGACTAGCCTACCTATTGACTCACGCTCAGCGCTGACGACTTCACAAGCTCGTTCCAACTGGTGACTAATAATCTCGTTGGTTGCTTCTTCAATTCTATCGAGAAGGTTTTGGCTATGTGGTTGATCAGATTGTCCGAGATGAATCGGCCCCAATCGGCTCATACCAAACTCGCTTACCATCTTTCTAGCAATCTCAACTGCTCGCTCAATATCGTTTGAAGCGCCGGCTGTCATTGTGGAGAGCAGCACTTGCTCTGCCGCACGTCCGCCCAGCAGCAGTGCAATTTGATCTTCGAGATACTCGCGCTTCTTCATTAAGCGATCGCGTTCCGGCAACGATTGCGTTACTCCTAGCGCACGCCCACGAGGCAGGATTGAGACTTTGTGGATCGGGTCACCATTTTCAACTGCCAACCCAACTGCGACGTGACCAGCTTCGTGAACAGCAGTCGCGTGGCGTTCATCATCGTCCATCATAAAGCCCTGACGTTCGGCGCCCATCAGAATGCGATCACGAGCATATTCGATGTGCTTGCGGCCGATCGCTTCTGATTCGTCACGGGTGGCAGCGATCGCCGCCTCGTTCATCAAGTTAGCTAACTCAGCGCCCGAGAATCCCGGAGTCCCACGAGCAATCCACTTCAGATCGAGATCCTGTTCCAGCTTCAGGTTTCGTGCGTGAACGCTGAGGATCTCCTCACGTCCGTTGACATCGGCGAGGTTGACAGCTATCTCACGATCAAAACGACCGGATCTGGTTAACGCTTTGTCCAGAATGTCGGGACGATTAGTCGAGGCAATCACGACAACCGAACTCGACTGATCAAACCCATCCATCTCGACCAGGAGTTGGTTGAGTGTCTGATCCTGATCAGCTGACGCGGAGTCACCGCCACGGCCTCGCTGCCGGCCCAGAGCGTCAATCTCGTCGATGAAGATGATGCAAGGAGAGAGTTTTCTCCCCTTCGAGAACAGGTGTCGAACTCGCGCGGCTCCTAAGCCAGCGAACTTCTCCTGGAAGCTCGATCCGGAGGCGGCAAGAAACGGAACGCCCGCTTCCTTTGCTGCGGCTCGAGCTAGAAGTGTCTTGCCAGTTCCCGGGGGTCCGCAAAGAAGAATCCCACGCGGTACTCGTCCACCGAGGCGACCAAACCGAGCTGGATCCTTTAAGAACTCGATCGTTTCAGTTAGTTCAGCCTTTGCCTCATCAACTCCCGCCACGTCTTCAAAACCAACGGACTGTTTTCCGCTCTGATTCTGAAGATCAAACGACCCTCGACCGCTCATGCTCGAATAAACTTTCCAGCCGGCAAAGCCGAGAAAGGCGAGACATACAAATGGCAACGCCCAGTTCAATACGCTGACCACCAATCCCGGTTGCAGAGCTCGGAATTCAACTGGCACGTTGTTCTTTCTAAACAGCTCCACAATCTCATGCTGTGGTGCTTCACCGGTGACGATTGCTTCGACAACGGATCCGTCTTGCGTTCTGACGGACAGCGTCTCTCCCTCAACCGTCAAAGCGGTTGCTCCCGTGGCCCCAGCGAGCGCGTACAGTTGGGAGTAATTGATCTTCTGCACCTTGGGTTGACTGTGTTGGTAAACAATCACGGACGCCACAACGACGATCGACAGCAGAACCAGAGATAAGGCAGTGAGCGTCGCCTTCCGTGCACGTAAGGAAACTCTCGGAGCGGGGGTGGGCATACAAAAAACCTCCAAAACATCCAGTTCCGATTCTGAACTGGATCTCGAGTCTATTTATGACTGCAAAGATTCGGGTTAGGGAATGCGACGGACTTCAAAGGAAGGAACCGCACGCGAGATACAGGCTCTTATAACCGCGTCGCGCCCGCCAAAACATCACAGCGAGCGCTGAAAGTACTTTAGCAGCCAATAACCCGCAAAGTCCAGAAAAACATTCAAAAACCGCAGGCTTTCTGACTTTCGGTTACCGCGATGAACTGAATCGCATCGCCGAGCTCAGGACTGGCATGTTTTCGTACGCCGGGGAGCGCTTACCAGCAGTGAAACCCCCGATGAATGAACATCTGTCGTACCGCTAAACTCATCACTGACGTGCACTTCCTTGCGTCTCCCTCGGTAGATGCGCCTGCTGGCATGGTCGTTGCTCGAATGGCTACTTGAATATTTTGTACCCAAGTGTCGTGAATAAGAGGGAGGAAAACAGATGCTTTGGACAATCTTTGTAATACTGTTGGTATTGTGGCTGCTTGGCGTTGTTAGCAGTTACACAATCGGTGGGTTCATTCACATTTTGCTCGTGATAGCGCTGGTCGTGCTGCTCATTAACATAATCGGAGGACGTCGTACCGTCATTTAGGCAAACCGAAACACACTGTTTGCCCTGCGCGACGCCCGACGCTTTCGCCCTGACCGGCATGGAGTGTCGGGCGTCATTTAACTTCTGACTAGCGTGACTAAATCGAATTGAGCAATCGCCCTACTGGATAAAGATTCATTTGTGGATCCCAGTAGGGTGAACGCCTATAGAAGAAGCGAAGGCGTTCAGCGGGGCTGGAGGCGAAGGAAGAATCGCTTGCTATTCTCTCTTGAAACTCGCTCGACAGTTTCGCGTCGTTCGCTAGCATATCTCTTGCCAGTGTTTCCAGCACGTAATGCTCTCCGTATTCCTTCTCTTCAAAAATGGCGTTGAAGAACCCCCAGTGCACGAAGGAATCGGGCGCTTCAGGTTCAAGCAGGTTCATGGCAATCCTCGCTAACGGTTGATTTAAAGAGACAACAACTGAGCCGGCTGGAAAATCTCGTTTCTCAGTAACTCCTTCGGTGTCGAAACTGGGCATGTGGCGTCCTTCAAAGGGCTCTGCCGGCCAGCGGACGTTAGTAAATCGGTAACTTTCAACATCGAGTGATTTTGCTGATGTGAGGGTTTCCATTTTCAACCCATGAGCTCCTATAACTTCGATAACGTGCTGCCATTGAGCAGGAATGATGTAGCCGCGCGGTGGTTTGACGGCAACCTTAACTCTAAACGTCTGGTACATAGGAATCGAAAGGTCGAGCGGTTCTCGACCAAACACGACTCGGAGATCTCCCGAAATTTCACTTTGATGCGTCACATAAGAAAAGGCCTTCAACTGGAACGGAGTGACCTCATCGGTGAGTTCAAAATGGAGCGGGTACGCTTGGTTTGTTTTAGATAAGGCGATCGCTGATTGATCTGCAACGCGACCAATCTCCAGCAATCTTCCAGGATCTTGATTTACTTCATTGAGAGCAGCACGCAAGAAGTCGTAGGTACCAATCACTCGAGAACGATAGTCTTTGAGCATGTGAGTCTCGATGAGAATGCCTGGTCGATTTCTCAGCGGCACATAGCCTGTGGAGAAACGTGGAGATCCGTTGAAATCACGAGTGCCCAAGTTCAGATCTCGATTGTCGATGAACTCCAGATACCAGGAAATGACATTGCCGGCAGCTTCGGTCGCTGGCGCCACCTGGCCACCAAACACCGCTCGTTCCCAGGCCAATACACCTTCATCAACTCCAGCGTGATGCTCGTGGTGGTAGGTTATGTTGCAGCGATAGTCGGCGCCATCAGTCACATGACAATCAATAAAGAGATCGGGCTGCCACTCATTCCACAACGTTAGCCACGCACGCGTTTCCGGAGTATCCGCCTTCATATAGTCGCGGTTTAGGTTTTGGTAGGTGGCGGTCGTACGCCAGCCCATTTCCGCCGGACCATTTTGATTAATGCGATTGTATGGGCTCGACCGTTCGTGACCATCTGTGTTGTAGATCGGAATGAAGAGCAGTACTACATTCTTTAACAAGCCTGCCGCCGTTTTCGTGATTGCGATGTCTCTTAGTAATGCTAAGCCGGCGTCTTTCCCGTCTGGTTCGCCGGCATGGATGCAGGCTTGTATCAAGACGACTGCCTTGCCAGCGTCTTTAGGACTCTCGGGTGAGAATGCTCGCGACTCAGCGGCTATCAAAAGCGGTAGGTCTCTTCCCTGCCCGCTCAGACCAAAGCTGCGAAACTCAATCGCAGGCGAAGCATCTGCGAGCCGTTTACAGAATGCGATCGTATCGTTGTAATTGGGTGTTTGGTTGTAGTCGGTCTTTTCGGCGGGTGTCTGCCAATCCGGGGCCACTGGTGTCTGAGTCATGATTTTGATCGAATAGAACCTAGAGTTTCGTCTGGCAAGAGCGACACTCCGACCGCCGGCGAGCGTTGAGAGTGCCGCAAGCCAGACAACGCACATACATAGTTCGGGCAAACCAGCTAGTAATGAAGGCGCTCACTCCGAGTATGCCGACAAATACAGCCGCGTTCAAAAGGAAGTCCTTCAACCTCTGCGAGTCTCCATCAAGTTTGCGTGGTGAGCACTTCCGCGTTCGTAGCCTCGACGAAATGCACTGTCCAGGTCGCTATCCCTGAAAGTCGCTCTCAAGTCCTTTTCGACTTCAGAGTACGACTTTCCCCTTCGCCCGGGATGTAGTGCAGCTTCGAATCCTTTTCGATAGCTTAGCTCATCGGACTCAAAGTCCCTACCATTCGCTTGATAGTGAGTCCATTCTTGATCTCGGAGTTCCCGCCACCAGTTCTCGCGCAATTCATCGATGTCCGTCGAGCCAGCAGTATTCATCACTTCGCGAGTCTTACTGGCCTGACTTGCGTCGTCAGTATGAGCAACAACTACAGATCTGCCATGCTTTAAGGCATCTTCATATATATACACATCCTCGTGAGGTACACCTTCTCCTAATCCTTCTTCGATCGCGTCACCCACCTGAGCACCTACTGCCGCACCCGTTCCTCCAAGGAGAGCCGCTCCGAGTAAGCCGAATGCGAGAACTGGCCCGACTCCGGGAACCACAAGCATCGCTGCAGCCAGGCCAAGCGTTGCTCCGCCGGCCGCACCCATGGCACCACCAACAGCCGCGCCCATGGCCTTACCCATTCCAGAATCTTCAGTATCGGTAACTGGTATTCGCGTCGTACCAGTCTCCGATCTCCGAACAGGTGTGACATATCCTATTTGTTGCTCTGTTAGTCCTGCATTTCTAAGTTGTACAACGGCATTTACCGCCTGCCGATCACTATCAAAAACGCCTGTTACGATCTCCATGCTCGTTACCTCCCGATTGTTTATCCTGTCCAATTTCTAGACTCAGAACAATCAACCATCAAGCCAGAACTCCTTTTGACACAAATCGTTGAGGAATTCCGCAAAGCTATGTTAGAGTCCAAGTGCGATCTCAAGATAAATGAACAGAGGATCAAATCACGGATGTTCGACATCGTAGATAAACATTGGCCGATGTCTGAGGGCGACGGTAAAGCGGCACGCAAAAAACGACCGCGTATTCTTGCGATTACAACTGACTGCTGTACTGGTTGTGCCGGTTCACCTGCATGCATCGAGTACTGTCCGATTGAGGCATGCATGTTCTGGGTGCCAGACGAAGATCATCCTCCGTTCGGACGAATCGAAGTAGATCCGTACCTCTGTATTGGCTGTCAGAAATGCACGAGTAAGGGACCGGATGGTGCGTTTCTAGATGGCTGCCCTTGGGATGCTATTGAGATGGTGCCTACTGACGATTGGGAATCATTGCACGGAATCGTGCTGCCAGATCTGCCGCCAGCGCCGCCCGGCGCGTGAGCTTTTCTCTGTGTAACAAACGTTTAGAGTTTTGGTTTGCTCCTGATCATTCCACCGCATTGCGGCAGCGCTTGGATACTGGTTCCCCTGCGGTGTGTTCTCTGCGCGTCTCTTAGATAAAACTCCTAAAAACCCATTACACAGAGGCGCAGAGACACTGAGTCCACAGACATAGTACCGAGACGCAGCCTCACTTCCGGCGAGTCTCAATTGCCTTCGCTGTTAACTTGGCTTGCTCACGCACTCGTTCAGAGGCTGTGCTCGAATTCGCATAACTTCTGACCGTTTCCAGATCCTCAGGCAGTCCAATAAACGACAGTCCACGCAATGCTTCCCAAATACTCTCCTCGTCAGAGTTAAGCGCGAGAATCGTCTCGCCTGAGTTGACCTGGGCACCATTCGCTCTAAAGACCTCACTGATACGACCAGGCAGTGGGGACCTAATCTCAGTGACTTGGCCATCGGCTTGTTGAACTCGGGCCAACAATGCGCCGCGCGAAATATCAGAGCCGGCGTGAAGCGTGCTCGATACCACGCCTGTCGTAGCAGACTTCACCGCGAAAGGTTGCAACACAAACACTAGCTCTTCACGGCCGTTGTTGTCGTTGAAACGAACCAAAGCGAGCGCAGCGTTTCGCCTGACGATGGGTTCGCCGTCTCGAACAAGTTTCAACAAAGCCGCGTGAAACTCCTTTGATTGATTGTCGAATCCCATTAACCAAGCCGTCGTCAGTCGGAACTCGGTCTCAGAGCTAGTGCTCAACGCTTCGATTTGCGGATACCAGTTTCGGGCCGACTGATCGCCTCTTTCCATTCGCTGCTGAATCTGAAGCAACGCGTGCTGCACATGTCGAGGATTCTTCGTATCGGCAAGATACTTCGTTATATCTGCGTCTGAGAGTCCACGCCCAAACCAGGTGAAGTACCACGCCAGGAAGGTTGCGGCGACAAACAGTGCCGCGAGAATGAGGATCGGACCCGAAGCACGAACTCGGCTCCCCGGTTGCGCAAATCTTTCCGGATCGTTTCCAACTTCAGGCATTGAGTCAGTCGTCGCTCAGGAGGGATAAATTTGGTAGAGCATAAGGTAAACGATCACACCCGTGATGGACACGTAAAACCACAACGGCAAGGTGATGCGCGCGATCTTCCGATGCCGGACGAAATCCAGGCGCGCTGCCCGGTAAAAAGTGATCGCGATTAACGGCACAATCACGACGGCGAGGATGGTGTGACTGGTCAGAACTGTGAAATACACAGGTCGCGATAGGCCGGTTCCTTGAAAGCGAGTAGTGCCGTGATAGAAGTGATAAGTCAGGTAAGACGCCAGAAAAACAAATGAAACAACCAGTGCGGAAATCTGGCAAGTACGATGCGCCGCAACTCGACCGGCACGAATGAATGAATAGCCAGCGACGAGAATGATGGCGCTTGACGCGTTCAAACACGCGTTGAGATGCGGCAGATAGGGAATGAATTGGGGCATCTAGTTTATTGTAGATTGCAGATTTCAGCTTGAAAAGCCACTACGTCACGGCAGTCTCAGGTCTCTTCGTGTTTCCGACACAATCTGAAATCTGCAATCTGCAATCAAACCGACTCAGCCGCTGCTTTTCCTTTTTCCGTCAGAGAATAGAAGTCGTTTCCCTCCTCTGAAAGTAATCCTTCCTTGACGAATCGCTCGACTATATCAAAGACAGCGGTGCGCGCCTCAGGGTCATTGCCGCCTGCCTCAAACAACTCGTGCAGGTCCAACGTCTCTTTTCGCCAGACGGCAAAGCTACGCAATACTTTTTTTGCGAGTTCGTCCACGTGGAAACAATGATGGCCAGTATTTAATAGGTCCTAGAGGTCCTATGGCTCCTATAAACAACCGCCAGAAGCCCGGGCCGCCAAGCGCCTTCACGCGTCTTTTGATTCGGCCTGGCCCATTTGGTTGACAATTGCTTTTACATCAGGGGGGACAGCGCGACCTTTCGCATCGAGCATTGGAGGTGTAGACGGGGCAATTTGACCTGCCGTTCTTCCTGACGCTACTGCAGTGGCAACGACTACCTTCTTCATACCGGGAATTGGAAGCTTCCCTTCCGACTTCAAATACAACAGCGGACTAGCCGCAAACATCACTGCCATCACCAGACACACGGTCATCACAAACAAGGTGTCGGTTGTCAGTATATCTCCGGAGGTTAGCGCTGTGATCACGATCAGCGCCAGGAAACCGATCGTGGCCAGAACACAGAGGAAATTGAGCAGTCCCAGTTCTTTACTCATCATTCAGGAGGAGAGATAGTTAATGCTTCGCCTTTCCGGGTGGCTTTTTCTTTTCGCCGATTTCTTCATATCCGCATCTCTCGCACTGCCAAATTGGAAATGCCTCGTTTGGATCTGCCGACTGATAGACTGCGCGATTGGAAGGAATAATCTTGCCGCCACAACGAGGACACGCTCGCCCTCTCGTAGTACGCTTCCCAACGTCGATTTGCGAAAGGTTCTCTTCTGCCATCACTCTCCTCGACTACGACGCAAGATAATGAAGATTGAGCAGAAGATCGAAACCGGCGGAACCAACAAAACCAAAACCCCGATATTGAAGTTCCGAATGAACCTCCCATTGTTCGAGCCAGTCAGCACGGCCCGGCACATCGCACATTGCGCGTCAGCAGGCGCACTGCTAAACAGCAGAATACCTACCGTAAGCACGATGAATGCAAGCGTGCGCCAGTTGAGAAACTCCATTACGGCTCCTCCGCGGGGGCTGGTGCGACCGGTGGCGATTCCTTGAACTGGTAGCGCAAGCCTGATGATCGAAAGCTATCCGGGAAAACCACCATTAACAGACAGATGCAAATAACCAACATCGGCACAATGGTGAGTATCAAACTCAACCGCTCAAACTTCAAGTGCATGAAGTAAGCAACGATCAGGGCGGCTTTAATGATCGATAGACCCAGGAGGATGGTTAGCATGATATGAATCGGCAGTGTCTTGTAGGCAAGGAATATCTCTACCAGAGTCAATGCTACCAGCCACCCCCAAATGGAGATAAATAATTTGTTACTGCCGGCAAAGTGCTCATCAGCGTGTTCGCTCATTACAGTAATCCCTCCAGTTGCAGTTAGTGGCCCAAGGCGCCGTGCATGTCGACCGACATGATGTAGATAAGCGGAAACACAAACATCCACACCAGGTCGACGAAGTGCCAATACAAGCCGCT
>DASYRR010000054.1:0-5802 GCA_036004125.1 Pyrinomonadaceae bacterium
AAGTGCTTTCATCCGTCTACGAGATCGCCAACAAGTATGACCTACTGGTAGCAAATGTTTTCCATGCCGGTGATGGCAATTTGCATCCGCTAATCTGTTTTGATTCGCGTTTCGCCGACCAAGTAACACGCGTTAAAGAAGCCGGTCGTGAATTGATGCAGGCTTGCGTGTCGGCAGGTGGAACGATTACGGGCGAACACGGCGTGGGACTAGATAAGCGTGAACTTTTACCACTAGTGTTTTCCGATGCAGACATGAATGCCATGCTTAGAGTTCGCGCGGCATTCGATCCGCTTGGACTCTGCAATCCAGGGAAAATTATCCCAATGCTCCGGGGCTGCGGTGAAGGGCGGGCTGTTGCTTCTGAATCGACTTTCACGAGGTCTGACTCAAACGATTTGGCAGTCGTTCCCACGAACACAACTGTTGAAGCTAAGCGAACTTCAGGGCCCTTTAATGTTGAAAGTGCCGCGCTACGAATCGGCGACATGGTCGGTAACGATCATGTTGTTATTCATAAAGGCACTGTCGTGACGCAGCCCTCATCCGTGGATGAAGTCGTTGAACTGGTAAAGCTCGCTTCGCACGAAGGCTGGACGATAACGCCGGCAGGCAATATGACCTGGATGCCAAAATCGTCAGCAACTAATCTGGTCATCAGTACCTGCCGCCTTAACCGGATCATCGAGCACGAACCAGCCGACTTAATTGCCATGGCCGAATCAGGTGTAAGACTCGCGGACTTTAACCAGCAACTTTCCCAGAATGGCCAGTGGTTGCCACTCGATCCGCCGGACAATGGTCGAGCCACACTGGGCGGGGTCGTCGCAACCGGGTTGGGGGGCGCGCAGCAATTCGCGTACGGTCGACCGCGAGGAACGGTGATTGGTATGAAGGTGGTGCTCGCTGACGGTAGTCTCATCAAAGCCGGTGGCCGCGTCGTAAAGAATGTTGCCGGATATGATCTTTGCAAACTCTTCACAGGCAGCTACGGTACCTTGGGAATCATCACGCAGCTGAATTTCAAGTTGCGCCCTCGACCGATTCGTGAGCAAACGATAGTCGCAGTTGGTCGAGAATCCGACCTTATTTCTCGTGCGCAAGGCATTCTCAATTCGCGACTCTTTCCAGTCGGATTGGAACTGTTATCATCCGCATTGGCTAACCTGATCGGGATTGCAGCAAAGGAAGACTCTTCCGTGTTGCTTGTTAGGTTTGCCGGTAACGAAAAAGGCGTGAGGTACCAAACCGAACAAGCGTTGGTCGAGTTAAGCAAGAATCAACCGGAAGTTGAAGAACATGACGTTGAGCTTTGGTCGTCCTTAGCGGCGGTGCCACTCAAGGAATCTTCAAGTTCAACGTGGCGAGCATCGGTATTACCTGATCGAGTAGACACACTTATTGATGCGCTCGCCGATGTTTACGGTACATCGTTCAATTCCTCTGTGTGGCAACTTGGTGTTGCCGATGGGCGAATGCGAATGATGAGGTGTCCTGGATGCAGTACGGACAAAGTGCGCGAAGTTGTAGACTCACTGGGAGGAAATTTCATCATGGCCGGCGTAGCTTCGGACATGGGATCGACGACGGCTTTAGCGCGTCGGGTCAAACACCAACTTGATCCGGACGGAGTCTTCCCGAACGGTTGAATCTACCGCGAAGCGGTTACGACCCAAAGCCCTGGGTTGCCGCTTCGGCTACCCAGGGTATAAATGGCTGCGCTCCCTTACCCCAACGGGGTTACGCCAAGTTACTGTCCGGTGGTGAAATATTTGAACCTACTGACGCAACCCCATTGGGGTTGAACTGACTAATCATTGTGTTCCCAGGGTAGCCGCGAAGCGCGGCAACCCTGGGCTTCGGAACGTTACCGCTTCGCGGTAGGATCTCGATGGGTCAAACATCTTTGGGTTACGTGCCTTCAGGGTTCAATTAGAGGAGAACGCCATGATCACACATCGCAGACTACTCCAACTTCTCTTCGTTCTCGGACTCACCTTCTCCTTTATCAATGCCCCGCTTTCCGGACTCAATCGCAATGCTCTGGCGGCTGCTCGCGAACCCGTCAGAGCCAGATACGGAATCGTTGCCTCAACTAACGAGGTCGCTTCACGTGTTGGTGTTGACGTCCTGAAACGCGGTGGTAACGCAGTCGATGCGGCGATAGCGGTGGCCTTTGCGCTTCAAGTGACGCATCCAGCTGCCGGCAATCTTTGCGGTGGCGGTTTCATGATGATTCGTCTCAAGAACGGAAAGACAACAGCGATTGATTACCGGGAAATGGCTCCGGCCGCAGCGCATCGGGACGTCTACCTCGATAAGGATGGAAAACTAATCGAAGGTGAGGGTGGTTCTCTGGTCGGCTATCGTGCGGCGGGTGTGCCTGGTACGGTCCGGGGAATGGAGCTCGCGCTAAAAAAATACGGGTCAGGGAAACTGACCTGGGCGCAGTTGATAGAACCCGCTCGGCGATTGGCGGCTGACGGATTCACTGTAACCTACTCGTTGTCGCGGTCGTTGCAGAGTAATAAGGACTATCTGTCGAAGTACCCAGAGACAAAGAGGATCTACTTGAAAGGCGGCAAGTTTTATAACGAAGGTGAAATCTTCCGACAACCGGAATTGGCCGCGACGTTTTCTCGTTTGCAACAGGGTGGGCCGAATGAGTTTTATCAGGGTGAAACCGCGCGCTTAATCGTCAAAGACATGAAGCGCCACAATGGATTGATGACTCTCCAGGACTTGCGCGGATACATCGCCAAGGAGCGGACTCCTTTGCGTGGCAATTATCGAGGACATGAAGTCATCTCGATGCCACCCCCTTCTTCAGGCGGTGCGGTATTACTGGAAATGCTCAACATACTCGAAGGCTACGATTTGAAGAAGTTGGATGCGAACTCATCTGATCGGTATCACCTGATGGCCGAGGCTATGCGTCGCGCCTTTGCGGATCGCGCCGAGTACATGGGAGATAGTGATTTTGTGAAAGTTCCTGTTGCGGGATTGATAGATAAGGCGTATGCAGCAAAGCTTCGTTCGACGATTAGCACCGAGCGTGCGTCGACAAGTGCCGAAGTACGAGCCGGTCGACCGGCTGGTTATGAATCCGATGAGACGACTCACTTCACGGTTGTCGACGCGTCAGGTAATGCGGTTGCGAACACCTACACCTTGAACAATTCTTACGGATCGGCGGCCGTCGCAAAAGGCACCGGCATGCTACTAAACGATGAGATGGATGACTTCGCTGCTAAACCGGGTACAGCCAACATGTACGGACTGATCCAGGGTGAACGAAACGCGGTCGCCCCACGCAAGCGTCCTCTTTCAGCAATGACGCCAACCATTGTGCTGCATAAAGACGGGAGTTTTTGGTTTACCGTTGGTAGTCCAGGCGGACCCACGATAATCAACACGGTCCTTTGCGTGATCACTAATGTCATTGACTTCGACATGAATATCCAACAGGCGATCGACGCGCCACGAATGCACCACCAGTGGTTTCCTGATGAAGTTGTTGGCGAGCCGTATGGGTTTTCTGGTGACACGCAGCGCACGCTTTCTGCACGCGGTCATACACTGGCGAAGCAAAGATATCTCGGTGACGCTGAAGGCATCATGATTGAAGAGAAGACAGGGATGCGGCTGGGCGCAACGGATCCGAGACGCAGTGATGGCGCCGCAATCGGGTATTGACAATCTTAAATTAACATTGTGAACCGACGAGACTTACAAAAGATATCTCAAATTAGATTAACAGAGGCGAAGGTATTATTAGATAGAAGACTCTATAGCGGAGCATACTATCTATCCGGATATGCAGTGGAATGTGGTTTAAAGGCCTGTTTAGCAAAACAAACAAGAAAATATGATTTTCCAAATAAGAAGCTGGCAAATGATAGTTACACTCACAATCTAAACTCGTTAGTGGGAGTGGCTGGCCTTCAAGTTTCTCTCAACCTGGAGATGAACAAAGATCCGGCGTTCTCAGTGAACTGGGCTATAGTTAAAGACTGGAATACTGAGAGTCGTTATGACATCCAAACTGCCGCGGCCGCACGAGGTCTGTATAAGGCAGTAAGTGATAAGGGACACGGAGTAATGAGATGGTTAGAACTTCATTGGTAGAGAGTGACATTCGAGATGGCCAAAGACTCGTATCTGCTCTACGAGACAGCGATGCCAATTTTTCTATTCCACATTTCTTGGTTAAAGCTGCTTTTTGGCTTTTTGACAAGGACTCAATAGAGTGGCGACTGGTCGTTGCAACACCGCTTGTTGATCAGAGAGGTCCGTTTAGTGCGTACACAGACATCCAGGGAGTGCTCCGACGTTTAGTGCCAATTTCGCTGACTATGCAGGACATAACTGTTGTTAGTCCCAACGATAAACTAGTTAAAGTCATCAAGAAGGCCGGCAAAGTTCCCGCTGGATCGACTGGGTTAAGAATTGGGCGGGCACGAATAGATGATACCTACGTCGAAGATGCCTACGTATACGCTCTAATGAACAAAGCCGCCTAAAGGTGATCCGGGCTGACGTCGGGTGCTAGAGAAGTTTCCACAGGAATGTGTTGGCTATTCCGGAAGCAGCCGGCATTCGAGAAAGACGGTCATAATGAATCTAAAGTACTCACTCGTTATTGAAGCGACGGATGATCCTGATTTCTTCGGATTCCATTCACCCGATCTCGAAGGATTCTCGGGTGTCGGCCAGTCGATAGAAGACTGTCTAACCAAAGCTGATCTTGGTATTGATGAGCATCTAAAGTTACTGGCTGAAGCAGGAATCCCCATACCACCAATCAATCCGAATCCTACCGTCGTAGTGCACAACTCTGAGCGCATTGTCCCAGCGGCTTAGCTGACTTTCGGCTCATGGAGGCGAGCAGTTGCTTGACTGAATCAGAGGCGGAACTTAATCTCAATTTATGAATTATCAGGACTACATCACGATTAATCCGGCGGTTCGTGCGGGTAAGCCTTGCGTGCGCGGGTTGCGTATCACCGTCTATGAAGTGCTTGAATATCTAGCATCCGATATGACGGAGGATGAGATACTCAACGACTTTCCGGATCTCACGCGTGAGGATTTGAAGGCTTGTATAGCCTTTGCCGCGGATCGGGAGCGAAAGCTGGTGACTGTTCCTGCCACATGAAGCTGCTATTTGATGAAAACACCTCACCGCAGCTCGTTCAGCTTCTAGCCGACATATTTCCTGAATCGCTTCACGTACGCGATGCAGGTCTCCAATCAGCAACTGATGAGACCATTTGGCATTTTGCAATCAATCAAGAACTCATGATTGTGTCGAAAGATTCGGACATGCATCAACGCAGTTTCTTATTCGGTCATCCGCCTAAGGTCATTTGGGTTCGATTGGGTAATTGTTCCACTTCCGATATAGAAGCCCTGCTGAGAGCTAATCTAGACTCGATTGAATCTTTCTTTGACGACGAAGAAGCCTCGTTTCTGAGTTTGGCTAGATAAGGCACAACTGCTAAATGCAAAGTCTTAGCGCTACGCTCGCACACGAAGAGCAAAAACTGCTCGCCTGCATCCACTGTGGACTCTGCCTCGAAGCCTGCCCAACGTACGTAATCACAGGTGATGAAAATGACGGTCCGCGCGGGCGGCTGTATCTAATGCGCGCCGTTGCTGAAGGTCGACTGGCAAACACTTCCGAGTCGTTTAGCAAACATATCGATCGCTGTCTGGGCTGTAGAGCTTGTGAACAGGTGTGTCCAGCCGGCGTTGAGTATGGTCAGCTGTTGGAGGCGAGCCGCGAGGAATTGCTCGTGG
>DASYRR010000055.1:0-18459 GCA_036004125.1 Pyrinomonadaceae bacterium
TCGTGAAAACTTCTAACATCTATCTTTCACTCTTGGCATTGTTATGCGTCGTAGCCTTAATCGCCGACGCACAGAATCCGAACCCATCACTCACCGAACGCGCCTATCAAGATCGCGAAATCCTTTACGAACTTCAGCCCCCGGAGTCTCACGCTTTTCGCATTACTCACGACTACACTGTGCGCAAAGTGGGCGAGAAATACTATTTCAACGTGGTGCGAGCTGGTAGTCATGTTACAGATCCAGAAAGCATTGATCTTGACACTGGTGAAAAGTTGAAATGGGAGATTATTAACGGCAGGCAAGCCACCGAACGCAAGCTCTCAATCGTTGAAGCGATCAAAGACGATAGCGAAATCGTAGTCACTCACCTGGCCCGTGCCCTGGAGCAGGGAACTACCAACCGGATTCGCCTGATGGAAACTTACGCGGATGCTAAAAGTTATTATCTGGAGGGCGAAGAGTTGGTCTGGGATCGGACTTTCGGCAGGCTGCGCAATACAGTTGTGCTGCCGCCCGGTTGGTATCTGACCGCTCTTCTGTCTCCCGCAACGATTCAAACTCTTCCAGATGGAAGAGTGTCAATCTACGTCGTGAATCCCCGAAACGACGATCTACGAGTATACTTTCGGGCACGCCGACGACAGCCGCGACCTTGAATCGCTAACGGGTCGCATCCCCCAACAGATCACCAGTTTCATTGGTTACGGCTCTCAAGCTTTCTTATTTAGCTGTCTGCAAAGTCTACAAATCCGCGAACGCACGGGATCATCAATTTTCGCGTCTTACCGGCGCCTTGAAATGTCGCTCGTTGATGGAACAAGACTCGGTCGTTATGAAATCCGCTCGAAGCTCGGTCAGGGCGGCATGGGTGAGGTCTATCTGGCCCAGGACTCGAAGCTCGATCGTAAAGTTGCACTAAAGATTCTGCCGGCTGAGATCCAGGCAAGCGAAGAACGCATGCGTCGTTTCGTGCAAGAGGCAAAGTCTGCTTCGGCCCTCAACCATCCAAACATAATTACCATCCATGAGATCGATGAAACCGATTCACTTCATTTCATAGCGATGGAGTTCATTGAAGGCGAGACATTGCGTGAACGGATGCGGAGAGCCTCGATGAATCTCGGCGAGGTGCTTGACGTCGGAACTCAGGCGGCAGGTGCTCTATCTGCCGCGCATGCGGCGGGCATCGTACATCGTGACATCAAGCCGGAAAACATCATGCTGAGGCGTGATGGCATTGTGAAGGTGTTGGACTTTGGACTTGCGAAGCTAACTGAACGAGTGACGCCAGACTCAGTAGATTCGGAGGCGCCGACGCGTGCGGTCATCAGCACCGATCCTGGCCTCGTTATGGGTACTGCCAGCTACATGTCGCCGGAGCAGGCGCGTGGTCTCCAGGTGGATGACCGCACAGACATCTTCAGTCTCGGTGTTGCGATTTATGAGATGGTTGCTGGTCGTCTGCCTTTCGAAGGGTCGAACGCAAACGAAATCCTTGCATCGATTTTGAATGAAAAAGAAGTGCCGCCGTTGGCTCGTTACGTTCCCTCAGTGCCGATCGAATTGGAGCGCATTGTTGCAAAGGCTTTGCACAAGCATCGTGACGAACGCTATCACACTGCAAAAGATCTATTACTCGACCTCAAAGCGCTACGCCAGGAAATAGATTTCAAGGCTAAGCTCGAGCGCTCAGTTCCGCCCCCGGTCTTGCTGTCGGCAGGAAAAACTACCGTTGAAGTAGGTCAAGCCCAGACGACATCGACAGCCGAATACCTTGTCGCAGAAATCAAACAGCACAAGCTTGCGGCGGCAGTTTCGCTTCTCGTTCTGCTTAGCGCAATCGCCGGTCTCGGCGTTTATCTCCGCGGTCGCCAGACTGAAGTTGCTCTCGAGTCAATCGTCGTGTTGCCTTTCGAGAATCAGAGTCACGATCCGAACGCCGAATACCTTTCAGACGGGGTGACCGAAAGCATTATCAACAGTCTTACGCAACTTCCCAATCTCAAAGTAATCGCGCGCAGTTCCGCCTTTCGCTACAAAGGTAAAGAAACGGATCCATTCGCAGCCGGTAAAGAGTTAGGAGTAAGTGCTGTGCTTACAGGTCGCATTCTGCAACGCGGCGATAACCTGACCATAAGTACCGAACTGCTTGATGTCCGCGACAACAAACAGCTTTGGGGTGAGCAGTACAATCGCAAACTTGCTGACCTGCTTTCCGTGCAACGAGATATTGCCAAAGAGATCACCAGCAATCTGCGGCTTCGGCTCAGTGGCGGAGATACCACTCGTGTGACCAAGCATTATACCGACGATACAGAAGCTTATCAGTTGTACCTGAAAGGCCGTTTCTTCATTAACAAAAGAACGGAAGAGGACTTGAGGAGAGCGATCGATTACTTTCAGCAGGCGATCGCTAAAGATCCGAACAACGCTTTGGCCTACAGTGGCTTGTCCGACGCTTATACAGTGCTGGTTTTTCCCATCGGCGTCGTTGCCCCGACAGAAGCAATGCCTAAAGCTAGGGAAGCGGCAATGAAAGCGCTGGCCCTTGATAATGCGCTCGGCGAAGCTCACAGCTCGCTGGCGTACGAAACGTTTTTCTACGAATGGAATTGGCCTGCCGCCGAACAAGAGTTCAAACGGGCTATCGAGTTAAATCCCAACAGCGCTGATGCTCATCACTGGTATTCGCACCTCCTGATGGCCCAACACCGGATTGATGAATCCCTGGCTGAAAGTAAAAGGGCGCTGGAGTTAAGTCCGATCGATCTGGTTACCAATCTCCATCTCGGCTGGCATTATCTCTATGCACGACAATACGACCTCGCTGGTGAGCAAATAAGAAAGGTCATCGAGCTGGATGGTGATTTCGCCCAAGCTCATTTTTGGCTGGGTTTCCTTTATGCTCAACAAAAAAGATATCCGGAGGCAATCGCGAGCTTTCAAAACGCGAAGAACCTTTTCCGGGGAGTTAGCACGCTAGCGGAGGCGCAACTGACGCATGCTTATGCAGTGTCAGGGAATAGAAGCGAGGCACTGAGAAGATTGTCTGACTTAAGAGAGGGTGGCGAACGTAAGTATGTCTCACCCTACCACCTTGCAGCGATCTATGCGGGCCTTGGCGATAAGGATCAGGCTTTTGTTTGGCTTGAAAAGGCTTATGCAGAGCGCTCGGATTGGATGGTCACTCTGACAACGGATTACAGATTCGATGAATTGCGCTCAGATCCGCGCTTTGGGTCTTTGGTGCGGCGCTTAGGGTTGCCATGATCAACGACGTATGAATATTTCCACGCCAGCGACAGGTACGAGACCATGGAAGATGGATCATAAACTGGAATTATCTAGAAGGAGTTCCAATCAAGAAAGGATCATCGTATGCCAGTCTATATGGTTGAACGTAGTCTACCCGGTATTCAAATGGATCAGTTGGCTGCCGCACAAAAAGCAGCAATCGAAACAAGCGAGAAGTTCACAGCTGAGGGCAAAGACGTTCGGTACATCCGGACTACCTTTGTTCCCGGTGAGGCGCATTGCATGTGTTTGTTTGAGGCGTCGAATGCTGAACTGGTGAAGGAAGTGAATGAAGCAGCGCAGATTCCTTTCACGCGGGTGGTGGAAGCGTTGGATCTGACGCCACGTTGATCCAAGCTTCATAAGGTTCTACGAAGAGCCCCTCCGGAGTGAGGAACAAATCCGATTATCGCCTGGCGCCCTTTCGCTGTTTTGGTTGCGGCCATGCTGCGTTACGTAATCTGTGGATGATCGTTTTTCGTTTCTGAGTTTTCACCCATCCTCTGAGCTGGGGTCCGCGTCTTTACATCCCAGGCTTATTTCCGTGTTCGCGCGATAACGCCGCTATCTATGGTTTCGCCCGTACGCGAAATAGCCTGGAAGTACATCTGATCACCAGCCACCTCAAACAACATGAAGTGCAAATCCCGATCGTAAGACTTCTCCGTCAACGGGGAGGAACTCTCGATATCTCCAGTTCTAAGTTTGCCGCCGGCGCCTGATACGAAATAGTAAATTCCTTTTTGTGGCTTGATCCTTTCATAGACGTGATCGTGGCCAGTCAACACGACGTTCACTCCATACTTGATGAAAATAGGTTCGACGACTTCTCGGAGTTGGTCATCAGAGCCATGTTTCTTAGCGGAGGAATATGGCGGATGATGAAAAAAGCAGACCTTCCAATCGGAAGTATCTTTAGCCAATTCGTCTTCCAGCCACTTTACTTGTTTCTGATCCATGTAGTTGCTATTCAAAGAATAAAAAGCCACGCTGCCTTTCTTAATCCGGTAGTACTCCTTTCCGTTCATATTAAAGTTCGCGTAATTGACTTGCAGCGCCAGGTCGTGATTTCCCAGGGTGGCATAGAATTTCACCTTGCTGTCCAGGATTTTTTTGTAGGGATCTGAGAACTTCTTTTCAAAATCTTTTGGGGTCTCACTACCATAGAGATTGTCTCCCATCATCAGGACAAACTCGTACGGGAAGATTGATCGGTACTGGAACATCAATTCCCCGAGTTGGCTTTGTTTGCTTGAGCCTGAACCAGTGTCGCCGATGACCGCGAAACGTAATGAGCCATCCTTAAGCGGTAACGACAGCTTCAGGGACGATGTTGCTGAACTCTTCGACGTTGAGTTGCCGTTAAGTCTCTGCGAGGCGACGGGGATGAAAAGGCTGGCTATCAGCAGTGGGACAATCAGGAAGTTGAGCTTAAATAACCTTTTCATCTTTCTCTCCTTAATTCCTATGGCAGAGCTTCAGGCATAAAGTCGACGATCACATTGCTCTCTCTATCAACTAAAAGCATATATCGTCCGACAAACCTGTACCTGAGTTCCTTGGTTGATTGTGGCAGCTTTGCTAAGAGCGTAGCCGGCATTTCTGACAACTCTGCGCTCTGAGCATATGGATAATTTACTCGTAGAACCACGCCCTGCAATTCTGTTTCAAAAACGATTTCGCGCAACTCTTTTCGATCCTTGCCCTGGAACTCGTTCTTTAAGGTGCGCCGAATGTAGTCGGAGATCTCAGGTGTAAAAATATCTCCACGTTTTGCGCCGCCGCGCGCTTTCCTCAACGATTCCTCGAGCGCGGTGCGGTACGCTTGAATTTGTTCAGGAGTGCCTTTCTTGGGTAACTTCGGCGCGTCTTCTCTTACCTTATTGCGGAGCTGTACGTAAGCCTTCACTTGACTCTCAAAGGTTTGAATCGCTGCTTTGTCCGCAGCAGAAGTGATGACCGGTGGAGCCAGGGCAGCATTCTGCGTCTTTTGAGCATTCGTCGAATTGACTGCAAACGCAATGACCACTAGAGAACCAACGATCAGCACACACGCAGACTTCTTTCCATTCCCTATTTTGTGTTTCATCGACGTTTAGAAACAGCAAAGTCGATGCCACCTTTAAGCATAGGCGGAAGGCACGTTTGAGAGGTTTGTTAGCCAGAGACTCGGCATAATTCGTTTTATCTGCATTCAGTACACTGTATTGACTTCGTGCACGATTGAAGCGAGGTTTTATTCACAGTTGTTTTCCAATAACAACCTTAATTAATGAGTGCACGGGTTTTTACTCATTAGTTCGTGATAGTGAGACGCATTGGCACAACTCCCGCATTGACCAACGCCAAAGGGAGACAACCTATGAGTCGCAAATCGTTAACGCTTCTTTGTCTTGTAGTGTTACTAACAGGAACGGTTCAACTGGCTTACTCTCAGTCGAAAGAAAACATTGCGACAGCAGAGCCAGTGCTCTGGCGTGATCCAGGAAATATCAGTGAATTAGACCTGCGCTATGGCCCAGGTGCACGGCATCTCGCTCCAGTAGGACCGTTCACCTTCGTTGAAGAAGTAAAGAGTGGAGAGTCACCAAAGATAGCCGTTCGAGATGCGCGTGGTGTGCGCTGGACCGTGAAGCTCGGAGAAGAAGCGCAGGCTGAGACCGTTGCCACGAGGTTGGTGTGGGCCATTGGTTACTTTGCAGAAGAGGCCTATTACTTCGACCGAATCCGGGTGCGACGTCTACCCAAACTTTCGAGAGGTCAGGAGTTCGTCGTAAGACGTAACGTGTTACGCGGTGCTCGGTTTGAGCCTAAACGGAACACTATGAAAGAAGGATCAAGTTGGGAGTGGAATAAGAATCCATTCGAGGGAAGTCGCGAGCTGAGTGGCCTCAAGATAATGATGATTCTGCTCAACAACTACGATGCGCGCACTCAGAATAACAAGATCTTCTACGTCACGAATAATGAGACCGGGACAACTGAAGCTCGACACTATGTTACGGATTTAGGAGCGACCCTGGGTAAGGCAGACGGACTAGGTGGCGACCGGTCTAAAAATAATCTCAACGATTTTCTCTCGACTCGCTTTGTGATGGGCATAGAAGACGATGGCAGCGTGACTTTTGATTACGATACCAAACCAACAAAACTGGGAATGCTGAGTATCGTCTATCCACCTTATTACAGATCTCAGGTAAAGAAAGAGCGCGCAATGCGCGGTATTCCGGTTGACCATGCGCGTTGGGTTGGATCACTTCTTTCACAATTAACTGATGAGCAGCTTCGCCAGCCTTTCATCGTCGCCAAATACGAGCCGCGGACTGCTACGGCGTTTGTGAATTCACTACGGGCCAGAATCAATCAACTCTCCAGCTTGTAGTGTTGGTTGAATCTTGATACTCAGTCCCCTTGTCGCGTCACCGGGGTAATGTTTGCGATCGACCCTCAACGGCCTCTTACGGTTTCATTTGAGACTAGCTCATGCGCTACCGGAAATCAGAAAAGTTACGTTTTTTCGTTGCGACCTGGCTGGTGCTTCTGGTCGCCTCCGCGGCTTATCCTCAAAGCGATCAGAACGTCCCTCCTCGGCCGACACGAGATCCTATTCACATGCTGGTGTTAGGCGATTCAATTTTGTGGGGACAAGGCCTGAAGCCAGAACACAAATCCTGGTATCTAGTGAAAATGTGGTTGGAGAAGAAGACTGGTCAAAAAGTAATTGAAAGAATAGAAGCTCATTCAGGCGCGGTGATCTGGGGGAGCTCCGTCACGGAAAATCCAGCGGTAGATAACCGCGAAGTGAACATGGGGCGCCCGACGCTGCAGGAAGAGGTCGATAACGCGCTGCGATCGTATCCCGATCCGAGGCTGATTAGTTTGGTTTTGGTGAGTGGCTGTGGAAACGACGTAGGTGTTCAGAATCTACTGAATGCAGAGCGCACCAGCGACGTAGACGAAATGACTGAGACGAAGTGCGGTAAGCCGATGGAGGATCTTCTGGAGCGTCTCGTTCGTTCATTCCCAGCTGCCCAGGTGATCCTGACTGGCTATTATCCCTTCTTTTCTGAGAAGACTCGAAATGATTTCGTCGTGAACGCTCTAGCCCGGCGATTCTTTAAAACTCAACAAGCAGACACTCATAAAATGACCAGCAAAGAGGTGTTTGAGCGACTGAAGATCAATTCAAAACAGTGGTATGAGACTTCCAATAGGAGACTCGCCGAGGCCGTGCGCAAAACCAATGCTCAGGTTGGAGCAGAGCGAGTGATGTTCGCGAAGATAGACTTTCCTGCCGACTATTCGTTTGCTGCGCCTAAGAGTCACTTGTGGGGATTCAATCGGTCGCCGTTCCGCATGATGGCGCTATTCCTGTCGTTTGGCAAAGTTCTCCTGCCAACGAACGACGAAGTGCGTTCCCAGAGAACTGCGAGTTGCAATGAAGTGTACGCGGCAAAGCCCAACGAAACGATTGAACAAACGAAAGAACGTAAGGCAGGGCGTCTATTGTGTCGCTATGCGGCGTTGGGTCATCCGAACAGACGAGGTGCTTTGCTCTATACGCAGGCTATTACAAACATTTTGAGTTCCAAATTTCTTGTAGCGACGCCCGCTCCTTAACTCATTGTCGATCTGGTCGTTCCATGAAACGTGCGGACTTGTCCAAGTTGCGTCCGCGCTCGTCGAGGCATAGACTAAGCCTCCCCCGGATTCACCAAAACAACCTACCAGGCTCGGAGGAGATAATGAGAACCCTATTGTGCTTGCTGCTCTTTTCCGCCCCAATTGTTGCGCAAGTTGCTCCCGACGCCACTTTGCTCAGTGGAAGCCCGATTACGATTTCCGAATACAAATTACCCCCTGCCATTGATGCGGTAGTCTCGCCGACCTTACCGGTTGAATTGTGGGCACGCGTTTACCGGCCCGCGAGTCTTGGGAGTTCACGACATGCGTTGCTCTTGTTTCTTCACGGCAATCACGCGACGTGTGGCAGACTCTCGGGACCGGGTGAGCATTTCGATATCAACGTTCAATACACTTTCACCGGCACCTGTCCGGTCGGGTACATTCCCGTTCCGAGTCATGCTGGTTATGGTTATTTAGCGGAGCGCCTCGCGAGTTTGGGTTACATTGTTGTTTCGATCAACGCAAACCGAGGTATCAATGCGGCGCCGGGCATACTCGGAGATCGAGGACTGAATCTGCAACGCGGTCGTCTCGTTCTTCGTCATCTGGAACAGCTCAGCAGATGGAATTCGGGCCTCGACTCTCCTCCCGCACAACTCGCTGACCTCGTCGAAACGCTCGACTTAAGTCATGTTGGCTTGCTGGGCCACTCCCGGGGTGGCGAAGGAATGCGTGCGGCCTACAACTTCTATCAAAGCGATCCTGCCGGTACTGACTGGCAGAGTTTGATCGGACCGGTCACGTTCGAGGGCATTTTTGAGATCGGACCAGTCGATGGACAAACCGCTTTGACCTTGAATGCATTAGGCACGGCATGGAACGTCTTATTGCCGATGTGTGATGGCGACGTCTTCAATCTGCAGGGAGTAAAGCCGTTCGATCGAATGCTGAGAGTGAACTCGGAGTCTCCGGTCAGACAGAAGTCAACATATACGGTGTGGGGCACGAATCACAATTTCTACAACACAGAGTGGCAGCTCAGTGACTCACCAGGCTGTTTTGCCAACCGGCGATTGTTCGGGAATTTGATTGGATCAGTTGAAGAACGAACTACGGGCATCGCGAGCGTAGTTGCATTCTTCGTGGCTAATGTCGGTGCTGCCAAGCTGCCGGAATACAACCGCAACTTCAATCCGCAGTTTGAACTCCCCGCGTCGGTCGCAGGAATTACGCGTGTCGATCGCGGCTACACCGACTCGCCTGATTCATCATTGACTACAGTCTTTGACGATTTCACTGCGGCGACCGGGTTCAATTCTCACGGTCCGGCTAACACTGCGAGCAACGTATCCGTAGTTCACGGCCATGTTGCTAATCATGATCCACTGCAACAATTTGCGGCGCTGGTTTCCTGGAACGGTCCCGGCTCGAACACATTCTTTCAGGACAACTGGACGAACCCGAGTAACGGCATTGATGCCAGTTCTTATGGCACTCTGGATTTTCGTGTCTCAAGACAATGTGCCGATCCGACAGATTTGCTGTGCAACAAGCAGTCAAACTGGTTCAATTTTGAGACGAACTTTTCGATTCGTCTCGTCGGAGCTGATGGCACTCTTTCGAGTCCGGTACAGTTGAGCAACTACTTATCGTTGACTGGGCCAGTCGGCAGTCTGGTTTTTGGATTCGGAACCGCGGGCCATCCAATCTTGCAAACAGCGCGGATTCCTCTCACGGCTTTTGGCAGTTCCGCAGTAGTTAGCAACCTCCGCGGGGTACGATTCACTTTTGACGATACCAGACGGGATGAGATCTACATCGCGAATATTCAGCTGTCAAAAATGAACGGCTTGGTCGCGGCGCCGACTTCGCTCTTATCACTATTGCCGACTAGCGACACGCTGATCGATAGCTCGAACAATGGAAATGACGTCAACAAGATTAAGTCGATCCGCTCAGTGCAGTCAGCAGTGCAGGGAAGTGTTGTGGAATTCGAACTGACCAGTAATCGCGAGTTTCTGCCGCAGGGCGAGATGCTCGTGCTTCGAATTGGTTCGCAAGATTTCAGTTTGAGCCGGTATCCAAATACTGGAGAAACGAACACACTGATTTTCTCGGTAACGGCCGAAGAGTTTGCCAGAATTTCACAGGGTGACTCGGTGCGCGTTCAATATGGTAATGGTCCGAGTTACAACGCGTGGAACTTTGGTAAGGTCGACAAGACGATGCTCGCTCGCTGATCGGCGATAGTTTGACTGGTGCTTGGATAGAGTCAGTACCGTTACGCGGTAGCGTCGGGTCAACGATCGATTCCACGAACGGTACGGCGCTCAATACGGACCCGAGGCTACCGCGTTGCGGTACTGACCCTATCCAAGCATCAGTCGGGCATTGTGCGTAATTGGCGTAATCTGTGGATACTGTCAAACGCTACTAACGGCAGCAACACTGCAATGGGAATTAGAACGACAAAAAGCGCGTGCGCCCAAAACTCGGCTCCCCGACTATACGCCCTGTTCACCAATGGTATCCCCAAGGCCATCGAGTAGTAGATCAGCAAAGGTAAGAGAAGACGTCGAAGCAAACTCGTTGCGTTTGTCGAAGCTGACCTCTCGGTCAGAAGAAATAGAGCAACCAGGAAACCGAAATAGATCACAATCCCTTCGAGCCGGTGTAGTTGGTTCGCGCTCATCCAACTAATGTTTGCAGAATGTCTTGGCAACTCCAGAGCAATGCAGATACGAACAGTATTCGCGACCACTGTTGCTAGATAAGCAAAGGAAAAAGTGATTGGCACAAAGCGCCAGCTCACAGACTGCATTCGATTACGAAAGAGCATTCGCAACGACAACACCAAAAACGCCGTGATCAGGAAATTAACTCCAGCACATGAGGCAGCGATCAGAAAACTGTGATCGCTGCTCATGTAGCCGGCGAATGACTCAAAATAGAACTTCCTTCCACTCAGCAACTCCACCAACCAGGTAGTTGGACCGAGTATCCAACGTAGCTCATCAGGGCTCGCTGTCGAGTAAAAATATTTGAGTCCCAGAGCGCACAGGAAAACTAAGAACAGCTGTGCGCTCCATTTCGCTTTAGGGTTCATACAATGCGCCGCCTCGTCCGGAAAATCATGATCAGCGCCAACAGGAGAGAACCAACAACAAGCCAAACCAGTTCCGGTTCGCTACCAGTTTCAGTGCCACCCACTGCCATATCACTGACCCGAATCGGAAGTGGTAGAGGTTGGTTTATGTCTTTTGCCGGCTCTAATCCGTTAGTCACAACTTCCCTAACGGCGATGAACGATGTGTACTGGGTCAACAAGTTGTACTTCAAACCGAGGGACGTAATGTCCTTCGCTCGATCGTCGCGAACATTTGGAGATCCATAGTCGGAGAGCTCAGCAATTCGCGAACGTGCCCACAAGTAACGCAAAGCGCGATTGCTCTCTTCAGGCTGCAAACCAGCGATATCGAGACGCGAGACGTAATCTCCGAGCCCTGATTTTCCAGTTAGTTCGAAGGAGCCTGTTATCGGACCACGCCATTTGCCAAATAAGATCAGAGGACGCTGGGCAAGCAGATCCGGAAAGTGAACTGGATTCACGTCATAGGTATCGAATCCGATCGACCGGATCTGAATGTTGGTCAGTACCGGCGTTTGAATGTACTCTCTGAACTTGTTTGCCATGGAGTCTGCTTGAGACTCGTTCTCCACGATAAAAGGTTCACCCATGCCGGCCTTCGCCACACCTTCGATGAGATAACGATTTACCGACGCGCCAATACCAAAAGCGAAAACGTTGCTTTGACCAAGGTTGTCACGGATGTAATCGAAGACACCTTCCTCTCCAGAGATATAACCGTCGGTCACAAGAACGACGTTGCGCGAGATGTTTTGTTGACGCGGTATGCTCATCGCTCTTTGCACTGCCGCGAGCAATTCAGTGCCGCCGTTGCCACGCTGCTCATTCAATAAGCGAATCGCGTTGTCGAGATTTGCCTGGTTTGCCTGCAGAGACGTTTCAGACAACACACTTGAGTCTCCGGCAAACAGAACGACATTGAAGAAGTCTGACGGGCGCAGTTTGCCAATCAGATCTGTTAGGACGCGCTTTGAGGTTTCCAACGGAAATCCAGACATGGAACCGGAAACATCCACAACGAAGATGTATTCCCTTGGAGGTATCTCGTCTGTTGCCACTCTGGACGGTGGTTGAGCCATGTAGAGAAAGAAGTTCTCATCCGTACCTTGAAACAACAACAGGCCCGAAGCGATTTGAGCGCCAGTCAACCGGTAGCGCAAAACAAAATCGCGGTTACCTTGAAAGGGATCCGAATCATCCAGAGTCAATTGAGCGACATTTGGCTTCTGATACTGGGGGAATATCTGGTGCGAAGGGCAACTCAGTTCCTGGATTGGAACACCGGCTGCAATCTTCGCTGAGATATGAAGCGAGCTGGTCGGTTTTTCACCTTGGTGAAGGTAAGGCGTACTAACGAAACCGTTTTCGTTTTTCGACGACTGCTTCTCGGACGAATATCGAGGCCCAACAACGGTTGGGAACACCAACTCGTAGGTTCCATCTATGGGCACCAACAGCTCCGTATAGTGAAGTTCGATATCGACCTGTTCCTGAGGCATGACGTTGGCCAGTCGCATTGAAAACACGTTGGGCCTGTCTTGCTCGAGTAGCGATGCGCTTTTGCCTTCCTGCTTAGCCTGATCAAATTCTTTCTTGGCCTGTTCTTTTTCCTTGATTTTCGCAACGATGACATCATTGCCGATTCTCATCCGCATCGCGTAGACGGCAGCGCGCGTGGAAGCCGGAAAGACATATGACGCATTGATTGGGCGCAGACCTTCATTCCGGTAGGTCTGAACAACTTTCACATCCGCGATAACACCGGAGACTGATATCTCCACACGCGTGTCCTTAAGTGGCAAACGATCAACGCTTGGATCCCCTTGAACAAAGAAATACGGCGCCAGAGTTTTATCTTCCGGGCTCTGGGCCAAACCGGAAATGGACACGATTGCTATCGCAATCAGTGCAAAACAGAAATTCCGCAAATTGACTTGCATGGATTCCTCTGCCTTTCGAGCTGTAACTCTCCTCAACTAGTTTTGGCGGGGCCTTTCGACCCTCTGTCGAACAGGCAGAATCTTAGGAGAGATTGAAGTTGCGGCTAAGGTTTGGGACCACAGGCGGACACCGTACAGACCACAGTTGAGGGTAGGGAATGGCCGTGTTTTAAGGGACGGGGCTGGTACTGTCACTCTCCACACGGTAGTAACAAATCGGGCGCCTCCTTGGAGACAGTGCGGGGACCTGTCACCGCTTTGTTACAGGACGTCGTTGAGCGCACGACGGCGGTACTCGCCTGAATTTAACGTCTCGCTGTACCAAAGCGGTGACAAGTCCCCGCACTCCAAGGAGGCGCCTCTAGATGAGTCAGTTTATCGATTGCCGATTACTGTGTTCATCGGTACCTTATGCAGCCATATCGCGAATCAAAAATGAACCAGCGTAGAAGAGTCTTGGTCGGATTAGCCTGCACGGCCACAGGTGTGGCCTTCGGCGGTAAGACCATCCTCCGTTCCTCTTCGAATCGATCTCAGCGTAATTTCCCGAACGTCCGTCCAGCTCCTTCCCAACGGAAGTTTGTCAGCGAAGCTGTCGAAGCAAAGATCGCCGAAGTGAAGCGCGTGATCGCCGATTCTGAATTAGCCTGGCTATTTGAGAACTGCTTTCCCAATACGCTCGACACGACCGTGACGTTTGGCTCACGGGGTAATCGACCAGACACGCTGGTCGTCACTGGCGATATCAACGCAATGTGGCTGCGTGATTCAACCGCTCAAGTCACTCCTTACTTACCTCTGGCGCCCAGAGACAAAAATCTAAAAGACCTGATTGCCGGAGTTATTAATCGTCAGACGCTCTGCATCCTTACGGACAGATATGCCAACGCGTTTAGTTTCGGTGCGAAGGCGTGTCCGTGGGGCGTGAACGACAAACCTCCACCCGGTCCGGAGCTCTGCGAACGTAAATGGGAAATCGATTCACTCTGCTATCCGATCCGCTTGTCGCATGCTTACTGGAAGACAACCGGAGACACATCATGTTTCCACTCGGATTGGCAGCAAGCTAGTAAGTTGATCGTTAAGACTTTTCTCGAACAACAACGATTGAACGGTCCAGGCCCGTATTCGTTCCAGCGTACGACAGATAATCCCATTGATACGCCACCTTTCAATGGACTTGGGAATCCCACTCGTCCGGTCGGTCTCATTCACTCTGCGTTTCGACCTTCTGACGATGCTTGTGTTTATCCGTTCCTCATTCCAGCAAATCTCTTCGCCGTTTTATCACTCAACCAATTGTCGGAGATCTTTTCAACCGCTTTATCCGATCGGACTTTCGCCGCAGAATGCCGCGAGTTAGCGCAACAGGTGGCTGCGGCTGTGAACAAATATGGCAAAGCTCGGTTGATGAGACAGGGATTGGTTTACGCCTACGAGGTAGATGGGTTTGGTAATCAGCTTTTCATGGATGACGCAAATGTGCCAAGCCTGTTATCGCTGCCATACCTCGGTTGCTGTGCTCCGAATGACCCTGCTTATCGCAACACTCGGGCGTTGGTTCTAAGTGCTGACAATCCTTATTTCTTTCGAGGCAAAGCAGGGGAGGGCATTGGCGGACCACACGTCGGGGCAAACATGATCTGGCCGCTGGGAATTATTATGCGGGCATTGACGAGTACGAACGACAAAGAGGTTCTGTACTGCCTGCGGGTGTTGAAGACCACACATGCCGGCACAGGTTTCATGCACGAGGCATTTGATAAGGATGCCCCTAAGAAATTTACGCGTTCATGGTTCGCGTGGGCTAATACTATTTTTGGTGAGTTGATCTTGAGACTGTACGAGAAGCGACCTCATTTGCTGAAGGTGGCAATCTAAAGACCGTGTGTTTTCGACGCGTAGCGTCGAAGACACTTGACCTACACCTTCGGTAATCCCTCGACCTCTGTAACTCGACGAACTTCAACGGTGCCAATACGTGCTCCTGGAATCCGTGAGGCGATCTCAATTGCTTCATTAACGTCTCGCGCTTCCACCAGAAAGTAACCGCCAATTTGTTCTCGAGTTTCTGCGAAGGGACCATCAGTCACGATGCGTTTTCCGCCGCGCATCCGTACACAGGTTGTCTCCAATGTCGGATGCAGCGGGGCAGCATCAAGATATTGCGCGCTGTCGTGTAGTTGGTTCGCGAGTTGAACAGACTCCTGAAGCATTTTGTGACGTTCGCCCTCAGCGCGGGCGTTGAAGGATTCTTCGTCGTGGTAAACGAGCAACATGTACTTCATTAATTGATATTCTCCCGGATTAGGCTAATCGCACTTGGTTAAGGTCAGTACCGTAACGCCGTAGCGTCGGGTCCGAGTTTACCAACGACTCTTGATATTTTGCGCTACCCGACGCTACCGCGTTACGGTACTGACCTTAACCAAGTGCGTTCGTTCTTCAACGGCGCTGAAATTTCGGGATTCATTACTGATGACCCAAGCGATTTGAAATCATTCTGTGTCCGCCGGAATGCGTTTTTTGATTAGAATCACCCAGCGATATTCGTGAGGGTGTGTTAGAGTTCGACTCAATCACTGATTTACCACTCTTCATCAATGGTTGAGGATACTCCTATGTCATTTTCGACTTTGTCGCGCCGTAATTTCATTTTGGCCCTCGGTGCAACAACACTTGCGTCGACGGCTGTTCCCGTTTGGGCCATCGACGATGTATTTGGCGTGTCACCGCTGCTAGCAGAAAAGCTTCGCTTCGGTTACGCGGCCATCACCTGGGACGGAAATGATGTGCAAGCCATTAAAGACATTTCCGACCTGGGCTTTCCGGGAATTCAACTACGCAGCAACATTCTGAAGGAGTACGGTGAACGCCCTGAGGCACTGCGCGCTCTGTTGGATCAAAACAAATTGGAAATGGTGGCTCTATCGAGCGGTGGCGTTTCCATTGCTCCAGATAAGGAAGCTGATGAAATAGCCAAGCACATTCGAAACGCGAAATTCGTGAAGGCGGTCGGTGGTCGCTACTTGCAAGTAACGGATTCCGCTCGGCCCAAAGATCGTAAACCAGAAATCGCAGACTTCAAACAACTCGGACGCTTGCTGACTGAGATCGGTAAGGGAGCGAACGACCTCGGCGTTCCGGTTGGCTATCACAATCATATGGCTAGTCTGGGCGAAGCACCTGATGAAGTTGATCGGATAATGGAAGCGGTCGACCCTCGGTACGTCAAACTCGAGTTGGATATCGCGCACTATCAACAAGGTGGTGGTGACCCGGCTCGTGCGATTCGGAAGTATCGCGACCGACTGCTCTTCCTGCACATAAAAGATGTGGAGAATCTTGACGCGAAAGATCCGCGAGGACGTGCCTATCGTTTTGTCGAGCTTGGTCGTGGTCGAGTTGATCTAGCGGCGGTCTTCAAGGCGCTGCAAGAGGTTAAGTTTCAAGGTTGGGCGGTGATTGAGCTCGACAGCGTCACTGACAAATCGAGAACGCCGAAAGAGTGTGCGCAGATCAGTATGAAGTATTTGGAGGAGAAACTTGGGTTCAAGATTTGAAGCGAAAGGTTAGCCAACACAGGAGGACGACATGTCTGACCAAAAGAACTCACGCAGGGATTTCATGAAGACGGCAACTCTGGGGGCGGCCGGAATTGTGATCGCCTCCAAGGCATCGAGTTATGCAGAGATTCTTGGTGCCAACGATCGTGTTCGTGTCGGCATAGTCGGTTACTCCGATCGCTGTCGTCAGTCGCTTATTCCCGCCATGCTCATTCACGCAAAGGACCTCAACTTTGACTTCGTGGCAGTTTCAGATATTTGGAACCGGCGTCGTGATGAGGGTGCCGAGTCGTTGAGTAAATTGGTCGGACACGACATCGCTAAGGCGCGTAATAACGAAGAACTCTACGACCGGAAGGATGTTGACGCGGTGATAGTGGCTACCGCTGATTTCCAGCATGCACTACACGGGGTCGAAGCGGTGCGCGCTGGTCGCGATGCTTATGTTGAAAAGCCTCTGGCAAATACGATGGAAGATGCGCGAGCGATCCTGAAAGCCGTCGAGGAAACAAAGAAGATCGTGCAGATTGGCAGTCAACGTCGTAGCGGGCGCAACTACATCAGGGCCAACGAGTTTATTAACTCAGGTAAGTTTGGCGACATCGTAATGGTTGAGATGACTTGGAACGTGAATCAACCAGGACGTTGGCGACGTCCGCAACTCGTGCAGGAGATCAGGAAAGAGGATACGGATTGGAATCGTTTTTTGCTGAATCGTCGTGAGAAGGGCGTCAAGCCAGAATGGGATTCGCGCAAGTATGTTGAGTTTCGGTTGTTCTGGCCATATTCGTCGGGTATTCCGTGTCAATGGATGTCGCATCAGATTGACACTGTGCATTGGTTTTCAGGACTACCTCGTCCTCGCAGTGTCGTTGCCAACGGCGGTATCTACCAGTGGCATGATGGTCGACAGAATGCCGATACGATGACCGCAGTCTTCGACTACGGTCCGCTCACCGACATGTCTAAGGGTTTTCAAGTCGTTTATTCGTCGCGCTTCAGCAACTCGGCCGGAGGAGTAAAAGAGCTGTATTACTCAAACTCGGGGATGCTTAATCTCGACACCAACAAGGTCTCGGCCGAAGGCGGACTGCGAAAGAAAGAGGCAGATGAGATGCAGATGCAGCCGAATCTGTTATCGGAAATGTCTCTCGCGGATCCAGTTGAGCAGGCACCCGCCTCAACCAGTGCTAACACTGGCGCCGACAATTTGACGTCAGCTCATATGCGCAATTGGATGGAGTGCGTTCGCAGCCGCAAGACGCCAAATGCGAGCGTGCAAGCTGGGTACAATCATTCAACAGCGATTGCCATGACTGTTGCAGCGATGCAAACCGGACAGCGTGTAACTTTCGATGATGTGAAGCAACAGGTTGTTGTTAGTTAGCGGAATAATCTTTCTCTGCGGACGCAGAGGTTGCGCAGAGAAGACTTAGCACCGAAGCCCAAACGAATGTCTAGCATCTCCCTGGTTCGCTTGAAGTTCTTAATAGGCGTTTTTCTGGCAGCCCCAATGTGCGTGGGAATTACTTCGTTCGCTCAGCAGAGTGGTGTACGAGTCGTTCAGAAGGAAGCCGCGCGTCGAGTGGACGTCTCCATACAGGGTCAGCCTTTCACTTCTTATCTCTGGTCAGAAAAGCTCAAGGTTCCCGTCTTGTATCCGCTTCGCACTGCGAAGGGAACAGTTGTTACGCGTGGCTTCCCATTAGATCCTCGACCCGGCGAGCGGGTTGATCATCCGCACCATATCGGTCTTTGGTTGAATTACGGGAATGTAAACGGCGTCGACTTCTGGAACAACTCGGTCTCTTTACCGCCTGAGCAACAGCAGAAGATGGGTACTGTCGTTCACCGGCGCGTCGCCCGAGCACGCAACGGCAAA
>DASYRR010000056.1:0-3140 GCA_036004125.1 Pyrinomonadaceae bacterium
GTTGGCATCAGTAGTGGCGCTCGCTGTGTTTTTATCAAGAGCGACAGTTACTCGTTCGTTAGGTAGAGCGGAGCCCCAGATGCGAACTTTCTTCCCTTGCTGCAACACCATGTTGTCACCGATGAGAGCGGGTACGCGCACTTCACCATCAACGGCGGTTGCAAAAAGGATTGTGAGTACAACCAGGAGCAGTTTGGAGTTCTTCATGCCCAATGACCTTCTCTCATTCTCACTGGGCTTCAGCCCGGTGAATTGTCCCTCGATAGTTTCGGTAACTGTTTTAACGGTTTATCCTCGCGCGGAGATTCAACAAAACAGCCATCTAATCGTTGTCGCGACGTAAACCGTTAAAACGGTTCGGAATTAGCCGGCTGATCTTTCACCAGGCTGAAGCCTGGTGAGAATTAGACTCAGCGGTCTCACTGCAGCGTGAACTTCTCACTGAGTCCTCCAACCATCACTTCAAATTCACCCGCTTCAACGACAGGCTTATTGTTCGTTCCAATAAACGAAAGATCATCAGGCCTTAGTGTGAACGTAAGCGTGCGACTTTGTCCCGGCTCGAGAGAAATCTTCGCGAAGCGACGCACGCGCTTGCCTGCCGGCGAAAGTGTTGCTACTAGATCCCTAACGTAAACGATGATGGTTTCCTTGCCCGCGCGCTGTCCTTTATTAGTAACCGTCACGCTGACTTTCACGTCGCCGTTTATCGGACTCGTCTTTGGACTAACCTGAAGATTGCTGTAGGCGAAAGTTGTATAACTGAGACCCGTACCGAATTCGAATTGCGGACTGAATGCAGTGTTGCCGTAACTGGTGTTTTCTGTTTCGAAGAGTTTGTGATCATAAGCAATTAGCCCGTTGGGTGTGCGTGGATAGCTGTAGGGAAGTTTGCCGCCGGGATTGTAATCACCGAAAAGCACGTCAGCGATGGCGGTCCCACCTTCATTACTCGGATTGTAGGCCAACAAAATTCCCTTAGCTCCGTCAACAATGCGGTTGATAACGCGTGGGCGTCCTTCAATAAGCACAAGCACGACTGGCTTTCCAGTGGCTTCAATTCTCTCCGCCAGTCTCAATTGCGGTTCGCTCAACGTCAGATCGGTAATGTTCCCCGGAGTTTCGGTGTACGAAGATTCGCCTATACAGACAACAGCGACATCCGCGTCACGCGCCGCCCGCACCGCTGCTTCAATATTAATCTCCTTATCGAAAGAGACACCCGGCACGTAAGTAACCTTGTCCCCGGCTTTGCTTCGAATCGCCTGCAGTACCGTTGGCCGATCTTTCGGATAGAGCGAACTGTTATTCCCCTGCCAGACATATGTCCACCCGTTACTTAGTGGAATCAAATTGTCGGCCGTCGGTCCAGTGACGAGAACCTTTCGGTCTTTCGCTAATGGCAGAATAGATGCCTCGTTCTTCAGTAAGGTGATCGATTCACGCGCAGCTTCCAGGGCCACCGCGCGGGAACCAGCCGTTGCAAAGTTAGCCTTCAGAGAAGAGTCAGGCATTGGTCGGTCAAACAAGCCGACTTGATACTTCACCAGCAGAATCCTGCTCACCGCCTCATCGATTCTCGACGCTGGTACTTTGCCTTCCTGCACGAGTTGAAGCAGCAGGTCACTGAAACTGTAATCTTGCGGAACCATACTCATATCTATGCCAGCCATGATCGATAGACGAGTGGCTTCTTTCTCGTCAGCGGCGACTCGCCATTCGGTGACGAGCTTTTTGATGTCCTGCCAATCAGAAACAACAAAACCATCAAAGCCAAGTTCGTTGCGTAGGATGTCCGTTAACAGGTGATGGTTGATGTGACCGGGAACACCGTTTACTTCGGCGGAATTAACCATCACCGTTCTGGCACCCGCCTTTACTGCTGCGGCAAACGGAGGCAGGAAGTATTCGCGCATGTAGTTTTCCGGGATCCACGCGGGTGTGCGATCGCGACCAGTGAGTGGAAAGCTATAGCCAACGTAGTGTTTCAGAGAAGTTGCTACATGTTTTGCTGAGGAAACATCATCACCTTCAACGCCGCGCACAAACGCAACTCCCATCACCTTAGCGAGGTATGGATCTTCGCCAAAGGTCTCCCAGAAACGTGGCCATAGCGGTTGACGACCCAGATCCAGGACAGGTGAGAAGGTCCACGGAATTCCAGCGGCTCGAGTTTCGGCGGCCGAGACTTCAGCCCCACGTTGCATCAGTGCAGGATTCCAGGTAGCTGCCATTCCAATTTCCTGAGGGAAGAGAGTAGAACCTTGAACGTAGCCGGCACCATGGATTGAATCAATCCCGTAGATGACCGGTATCTTCAAACGAGTGCGTTGGTTTGCTGTTTGAATCGCGCTGATGATTTCGTGCCATTTTTTGACGGTCAGTGCCTGATCCTTCACGTTGAGGATCGATCCGGCCCCATATTTGACAACGGCCTTCTCGAGTTTATCGGCATCGATTTGAATATTGTTGCCCTCGCCTTTAGTGATCATTCCGATTTCGAGCTGAGTCATCTGACCAATTTTTTCTTCCAGGGTCATTCGCGCAAGGAGCGCAGCGACCTCTCTGGCGTAGTTCTTGGCTTGAGTCGTTCGAGCGGTGGCGCGTTGAAAGAAGAGGTCACTGTCCTCAACTTCATCTCCATCGGGTTGCGTCGTTACCGCACTGGCATTTACAGTTTGTTGTATAGCCGGACAAAAGGTCTGCGCACTCAGCGCCAAAATCACAAGCAGGACACTAGTTTTCATTGAGTTTGATCCCTTGTCGAGACGAAATGAAGGAAACGGCGGACCAATTCTTCGCTAGATAGTAGATATTTTCAAGTCCGAAACGAGGTTTATTTTGATCAGGGACACTCATTCCGAGATGCGATAATCCCAGATGAATCGGCCGACCTGGATTGTGCCTTTGCCGTTGCTGGCAGGAGTTATGAGTAAGGACGTCACCAGGTTGCGCTTTTTGTTTATATGAGCATCGACGTCGCCAACCGCATCACCGCTGGACGCCCGGTAAAAACTGACGCGGATCGACTCGTTGCCGTTTCTCTGATAGCCGAAGACATATTCGCCCGGCTGTAATGTAATATCTCCAAGCTTCAACGCAACCTGAGTTAAGAAGAAATGGGAATACTTGCCTTCGGC
>DASYRR010000057.1:0-6547 GCA_036004125.1 Pyrinomonadaceae bacterium
GCGGCGAGCCACATTCCCACAGCAGATCCAAGCGACAACCCTGAAATGTGTGCCGACGAGATATCCAGCGCTTGCATTAATGCAGCAATATCGTCTGCCAAAACCTCAATTGAATACTCGGCGCTCGGCTTATCACTTTCGCCCGTGCCGCGATGGTCGATCGAGATACAGGTGAAATGTTTTGCGTATTCGGCAACCTGAAATGCATAACAGGTGTTGTCTGCAGTTAGAAAGGGAAGCAGAATCAAAGGTGGTCCAGATCCCTGTTGTTCATAGTTGAGCGTGATGTTGTTGGCTTTAACTTTAGGCATTGAAGTGTCTCCGATGTGGGATGTGCGGGGGCGACGTTTAGTTTCATCATCAAAATTACTACTCAGCGATGGTTGTTGGCTTAGCAGGTATGTTCTTTAGTTTTCGCTGCAGCTGCTCCAGCAAACTAACCTTCTGTTGCAATAGCTCCCTGTATTCGTATGTATCGGTGTGATGAAGTTCGTGCAGCATTGAGGTATGTCGCGCGTCCAACAGTTCCAACAAGAAGGCCCGCTCAGCATCGGTTACATCGAAGCTCATGATCTCACTCCTATGAATTGACTTACTCTACTGACCACTGAGCAATCCAAATGGGAGACATTACAACCAGCCGCCTTTGAATCCCGCCCGGTGCAAGCCAGTAACTATGTGGGGACACTTTTTCATCAGCTCCCAAAAGAATCCCGTGCGATAGTTTTCAATCATGATGACGACCGGTCCTTGGTCGAGGCCGTAATAGCCTTTCGAAATCCAACCGTTCTCATGATCTTCGCCGGCAACGAACGTCGGATTGAAGCTGCATTTGAATCCATACTTGCTCGTCATATCCGGATAAGCATCATTGAAGTACTGAAGTGCGGGCAAGACGATCTCCGGCGCGAACGGCAATGAAGTAGCCGCCGCCCATGGCGCAATCGTGCCATCGTCTGGCCCGTCAGGGATGCCTCTTGACTCGTAGTCAAAAAAGCGTCGCTCGATTCCGTCAACGTTGAGCACGGCTGGACCAGGTCCGTCGGATGCGGTGATGCCCCAGATGTTTTCACCATAGCCTCTAAACCCATCCGGATTGCGGATCGCGTATTGTTGCTGCGTGTAGGTCGCACGGCGGCTATTCTCGAAATAATCGATCCCTTTATCACACATGAAGGCGTCTTGAATTCCGCGAAAGTCTATCCACAGGTGTGACAGTTGATGAATAAAAAGTGGGCCGGCGTAAAGTAATTCCCTCCCATATATCTCCTTCCAGACGTACGTCGAAGTAAAAGCTAAATAAGTTTCCGGTGGCAAAGGATGCGTGGGTGAAGCGAGACCGAGGACATGAAGCAGGATCGCCTCGTTATAACCTTCCCAAGAGTAGGTAAGGAAACCACACTCGGGCATCCAGGCCATCAACACTTTTCCGTTGTCGCTGAGTGCCCACATCCAATCCATGCGCCGATAAAGGTTGTCGGCCAGACTGCGAATCTCCAGCTCTTCTTCAGTGTCCTGATCGAAGTAAACGGCAGCTGCAAGGGCGCCGGCGATGAGAATTGTGGAATCGATGGTCGAGATTTCGCAGTTCCATGCGCGGCGCCCTGTATCCATGTGAAGGTAGTGATAGTAGAAGCCTCTGTAGCCTGTCACATCTGGTTCTGTTCCCTGGGGGCTGTTCCAAAAGAAGCGCAACGTCGTGAGTGTGCGTTCGACTGCCTCTTCGCGCGAAATGAAGTCTCGCTCAACTCCGATCGTGTAGGCTGCGAGTCCCAAGCCAATCGCCGCAATGCTGCAATGAGATCCCTTGCGCGTGTTATCCGGAACTAGGCCGTTGCGGAGATTGGTTTCGTTTTTGAAGTAACCGAATGTATCACGTTGCAGCTCGGCGAGTGCTTCAGGACTTAGAGGCTTTTGAGGCATAGTGAGTAGACCTGGCTCAGATTGAACATCAGCAGATTGTTAATGATGATCATGAGCTCATTCATCACCCATGACGCGACCAGTTCACCAATGGTTCCCGCAGCCAAACCTTTCAAAACGTTCGGTTTATGATTTCCAACACTCTCACGCGAATTAACTTGCGACATTTGCGCTCCTCGGTTCTCTTTCCAAAATCCTAAGGTTGCTCTTCGAGGGGAAAACAAAGTGGACGGACAGAGTAATGTTAGCATCGGGTTGGTCGAAAAACGAAGCTACTTCTAGCGCGAGACAACGATGTAGAATGCCACGAATGAAAACATGTTTGGCAAAGATTTCCGTCGTGATTCTGGTGCTCGGTGGACAGCTGCTCGCATCCCTCAGCGCTCAAACCAGCAAGAGGTCTGGCTCACAAATACACGCGCAATGTGGAACTGCTGCCGCAACCTGAATTGACGACGATCGGAACGCGGCTAAAAAAGGAATTTGCTGCAGCTGAGGTCTATCCTGACTTTACCGGTGATTTGCAACGGATTCAGCGAGGTGAATTCGCGTTAGTCTCGAGCAAACTGGGAGTCGATCTCTATCCAACCTCTGATGAGTTGTTGTTCAACCTGGGTTATTTCCTACTAATGGCGGAGCAGTCGGAAGAAGGACGCAGTATAGCAAGACGAATGGCCGGCAACTACGAGCGTCCGCTGGTCTATTTCAAGCGGGCATTTGAAGCGAACCCAAACGGTGTGATGGCTGCTGGGACCTTTTTGGATCTGGGCAGACGTTGGTTAAGGCCACCAGAGATGCACAACGCAGCTTTAGAGTTGGTCGGTGACGGAATCGAGCTTCACCCTAAGAACGCCGCTTTGCGTGAGTTGTTCGGGGATCTGTTGATCCGAAAAGGCCAGACTGAGCAAGCCGCAGGTAGTTTCCGCATGGCTTATCAACTGGATCCAAAACTTGGTAAGGGAGCATCCCTGGAGGAGTATGTTGCTGCCAGAGTGAAGGTCAATTGAAATGAAAAAATCATTGGTCATATATCATTTGACCAATGATTTCCTGTCCTCTGCATTGACTTTCCACACGTCCCCTAGTAAAAGCTCTGCCACACCGAACGCATTCGAAACCCTCTTCAAACAGGAGAAGTAACATGAAATACCTAGCGACAGCTTCCGTACTTGTCGTCCTTTTTGCTTCAGTTATCACGGCGCAAACAACAGGCTGGGATCCAGAGATGCAAATAAAACTCAAAGCGGTCGGTTCGCCCAGAGTTTCACCTGATTCCAAGAGAATGGTCTACACAGTCTCTGAGGCGGTAACGACTTCAGACAAGAGTGAATATGTGACACAGATCTGGATGGCCACGACAGATACGAAACAAAACTTCCAACTCACGTTCGGCGAAAAATCTTCAACCAATCCCAAGTGGTCCCCAGATGGGAATTGGATTGCCCTCACGTCGAACCGCAAGGACAACAAGAACAATGTTTATCTGCTGAGTGTGAACGGTGGTGAAGCTGAACCTCTTACGGATCTGAAGAGCAGTGTCACGGATTTCAAATGGTCATCTGACGGGCGCTCGATTGCTTTCACGATGGCTGATCCGAAAAGTGAAGAGGAAGAGAAGAACGACAAGGGAAAGAACGACTTTCGCTGGGTTGATGAAAATCTCAAGATGTCGCGGTTGTATCTGGTCGCTATTCAAAAGGACGTAAATGGTAAACGAGAGCCGCGTAAACTCACCGACGGGAACTACAACGTCGATAGTTTTGACTGGTCGGCTGACAGTTCCCGCATCGCTTTTGGCTTCACTAAGACACCCGTAGCAAACGATTGGACGACTTCAGATATTTCCGTTATTGAAATCGCAAGCGGAAAAGTCACACCTCTAGCTAATACGACCGCTGCCGAGAGTCAACCTCTTTACTCACCTGATGGAAATTGGATCGCCATCGACTTGACTGAACCACGATGGGCCCAACACGACGTGATTCAGGTTATTCCAGCGACCGGTGGGCAGCCGAAAACTCTTGTTGCTTCGTATGATGCGACGCCGGGTATCGCGGGCTGGTCTGCCGATAGCAAACGAATCTACTTCAGTGAGTCGAAAGGAACTGCAACGCAGTTGTACGTGCTGGATGTAGGAACGAATCGAATCGAGGAAATCAAAGCAAGCCCGGCCGCTTATGCCGCCGTAAACCTCAACCGTTCTGGGACGACGTTCGGTTTGGTCCGACAAACGCCTGACACTCCGGGCGACGCATACATCGCTGCCGTGTCTGACTTCACACCTGTTCAGATAAGTCGTGTCAATGCGGATCTGAAAATGCCGGCCGTTGGACGCACGGAAGTTATTCGTTGGAAATCAAAAGACGGAAAAGACGTCGAAGGATTGTTGACTTATCCAGTTGGTTATCAAAACGGCCAACGTGTGCCTTTGATACTGAACGTTCATGGTGGACCGGCCGGCGTGTTCCAACAAACCTTCATCGGTGGACGCGGCGTTTATCCACTGGCGACTTTTGCTTCACGCGGATATGCCCTCCTGCGCGTGAACCCCCGCGGCTCGAGCGGTTACGGCACGGAATTCCGCCGCGCAAATTTGAAGGACTGGGGCGGCGGAGATTATCAGGACTTGATGACTGGAGTTGATAAAGTCATTGAGATGGGTGTCGCTGATCCAGATCGTCTGGGGGTGATGGGTTGGAGCTATGGAGGGTTTATGACGTCGTGGATTGTGACGCAAACAAAGCGTTTCAAGGCTGCTTCCGCGGGCGCTCCAGTGACGAATCTCATGAGCTTCAATGGAACGTCAGATATCCCCGGGTTTATCCCAGACTATTTCGGTGGTCAGTTCTATGAAGTGATGGACCTTTATCAAAAGCATTCACCTGTCTTCAACGTCAAAGGCGTCACGACGCCGACAATCATCATCCAGGGTGACGCTGATATCCGAGTGCCCATTTCGCAAGGCTACGAGTTTTATAACGCGCTGAAGGTGCAGGGCGTGCCCACGCGAATGCTTGTGTTGCCGCGGCAGCCACATGGGCCAACGGAACCGAAGATGCAGCTTGCGGCGATGAAGGCGAACCTGGAGTGGTTTGAAAAGTATCTTGCGGTTACAAGTACTTCGCAGAAATAAAAAAATCATTGGTCATATATCATTTGCCATTTCTCATTTGTCATTTGAATTTGTCAGTGATGTGTTGGTAGTCAGTGGTTTCAAGATGACGAAACCAAAAGCAACTGACACTGACCACGGACCACTGACCATTTCCCAAATGACAAATGAGAAATGGCAAATGATATATGACCAATGATTCTCTAATTCGACTCCCGGAGCTTACGTTCAAACCGATCTCAAGCGCCGTGTGCTTTGGCCATGCGTTTGTCCATTTCCTCAGGGGTAACGTCTTCTTTGTGAGTTGACACAGTCCAGACGTGACCGTATGGATCCTTGAGCGTGCCCGAGCGATCGCCGTAGAATTGATCCTGCAGCGCTTTCAACTCCACGCCGCCTGAGGCGATCGCTTGTTTGTAGATCGTATCCGCATCTTCAACATAAATCATAAGACTAACAGGTGTGCCCCCTAACGCTTGCGGGCTCTGGTATCCCATGCTGGGTTGTTCATCTGCGAGCATAATGGGCGAGTCGCCGATTTTGATCTCAGCATGCCCGATCTTACCCTCATGCTCCATCCTAAACAGTTCAGTTGCACCGAATGCCTTCTTATAGAAATCGATAGCACCCGCCGCGCCATTGATTATTAAGTAGGGCGTCACGGAGTGATACCCCTCGGGAATTGGCTTTACGTTTGCCATTGTGTTCTCCTCTGGATGATCTGTCGCCTCAGTACCTGGATGTAGACGGATCTCCGTGTTCAATGACGCCAGTTACAGCACGCGGTAGCGTCGGTCGAACCTCAGAGAATTCGCTTATCGTTGATTAGCTGTAACGATCTTATACCCTAAGATGAACTCAAACGGAAACTAGCGAGCGTCGCTGATGAGAACTAAGTCGTCCGCAACCCTACCCCGGGCGAGAGCAAGCGTTTTGCCATCCTGAGACCACGCGAAATTGAACAGTTGTTCGCCTTGAAACCTGGTTAATTGAGTGGGCTTTCCTCCATTGAGGAGGAGAGTGCTTCGTCCAACGCTACCAAGTCAATACCTTTTTGGTTGGAAATTCCGACCGCGTCGTCAAGCGTGACAGCATGAGCGCCACCTCCTCGCTTCTGATAGCCGCGCGAGCGTGCGAAATCAACCAGGATGCGGCGCATGAGTTGTGCCGAGACGCCGAAAAAGTGTGCACGGTTTTGCCATAGCACGTTCTTCCAATCGATGAGACGCAGATAAGCCTCGTTGACCAGTGCGGTGGTTTGCAGAGTGTGACCAGAGCGTTCACCGCCCATGTAGCGGTGCGCGAGGCGGTGTAGTTCCTGGTAAATCAAAAAGGAGTCAGCTCTTCGAGGGCGGCCTGGTCGCCATTGCCCCACGCTACAAGCAGCCCTGTGATTTCCTCAGGCGAGTGCTCCTGCATCAACGGGGGCTCCTTGGAGTGCGGGGACTTGTCACCGCTTTGTTACAGCGAACCTTCTTATTTACGACGCCCTATAACAAAGCGGTGACAAGT